>NZ_JAIUHK010000031.1:0-80343 GCF_020165075.1 Mesorhizobium sp. CA4 | reverse complement strand
CGATTCGTGTGTCATCTCCAGCGTAGAATCACAACCGATTCCGCGCCGCAATACCTATCTTAGCGCCTATGCCCTTGAGGGGGAGATGGCCGGCAGGACAGACAGGGGGGTCTCGCGCCGACCCTTCAAGAGGGCGCTGAAGCGCCCCTTTCAACTATCACCCATTCACCAACGCCAGCAGTTCCTCCGTATAGCGCTTGCCGACCACCTTGTCGGGCGACAGCGCATCGCCGATCGCCGTCACTTCGGCCGCGCTCAACTCGATCCCGGCCGCGGCTGTGTTCTGCTCAAGGTGCCGTATCTTCCTTGCGCCGGGGATCGGCACGATGAAATCGCCCTGGTGCAGTACCCAGGCGAGCGCCAGCTGCGCCGGCCTCACGCCCTTTTGGGCGGCCATCTTCTCCAGCACAGCGATCACCGCGTGGTTGGCTTCCATGGCCTCGGCCTGGAAGCGCGGCAGAGTGAGGCGCCAGTCGCCGGCACCGAGCGCGTCCGGCTTGCTGATCGCGCCAGTGAGCAGGCCGCGGCCGAGCGGGCTGTAGGGGACGAAGCCGATGCCGAGTTCGCGGCAGACGTCGAACACCTCATCCTCGGGATCGCGGCTCCACAGCGAATATTCGCTCTGCACGGCGGCGATCGGGTGCACGGCATGCGCCCGGCGCAGCGTCGCGCCGCTCACCTCCGACAGGCCCAGCGCCCGGACCTTGCCCTCGCTCACCAGCTCTGCCATGGCGCCGACCGTGTCCTCGATCGGCACGTTCGGGTCGACGCGGTGCTGATAGTAGAGGTCGATCACGTCGGTGTTGAGCCGCTTCAGCGAGGCTTCGGCCACCGCCTTGACGTGTTCGGGACGGCTGTCGACGCCGACCATGCGGTCGATGCCCTCGCCGTGCTCGGAAATCTTGAAGCCGAATTTGGTGGCGATCGTTACCTTGTCGCGCACGGGCTTCAGCGCCCTGCCGAGCAGTATCTCGTTCTCGAATGGACCATAGACTTCGGCCGTATCGAAGAACGTCACGCCGATCTCGACGGCGCGGCGCAGTGTGGCAATGGCTTCCGCCTCCGGCTGGCCGCCATAGGCGAAGCTCATGCCCATGCAGCCGAGGCCGACGGGGAAGACTTCGAGTTCAGTTCCAAGTTTGCGGGTTTTCATGGCGCATGTCCTTGTTGCGATGTGGGGGAGAGATAGCGCCCCGCGACACGTTCGATAATTCTGTCTATTTCGTACGGGTCGCTCTATAAAATAGAACAATGAACCGGACGAACCTCTCCCAACTCGCCGTACTTGCCTCAGTCGCCCAATGCGCCAGCTTCCGCGGCGCGGCCCGCGAGCTCGGCATCGCGCCTTCCGCGGTCAGCCATGCGGTGTCGAGCCTGGAAGCACGGCTCGGCGTGCGGCTTCTGGCGCGCAGCACACGCAGCGTGGCTCCGACCGAAGAAGGCGCGCAGCTCTTGGAACGGCTGCGGCCGGCCCTGTCCGAGATCGACCTGGCGCTGGAAACGGCGGTCGAGGCGCGCGACCGGCCGGCCGGCAATCTCAGGCTCAGCGTGCCGCGCACCGCCGCGCATCTGGTGCTCACGCCGCGGCTCGGCGCCTTTGCCGCTGCCTATCCTGACGTCGTGCTGGAAATCGTCATCGAGGATCGCTTCACCGATGTCGTCGAGGGCGGCTTCGACGCAGGCGTGCGGCTCGGCGAAAGCCTGCAGCGCGACATGATCGCGGTGCGGATCGGGCCCGACATCCGCGGCGCGGTGGTCGCAGCGCCCTCCTATTTCGCTTCTATGCCGAAGCCGCGCCATCCGCGTGACCTCACCGGCCACCGCTGCATCCGCTTCCGTTTCTCAAGCGGCATCCTTTACCGCTGGGAATTCGAGAAGGACGGCGAGGAAATCGAGATGGCGGTCGAAGGGCCGCTGATCCTCGACGAAGATCATCTGATCGCCCAGGCGGCGGTCGACGGCGCCGGCCTGGCCTTCGTCTTCGAGCCCTATGTGCGGGCGCCGCTCGCCGACGGCAGGTTGATCCGCGTGCTGAAGGATTGGTGCCCGCCGTTCGACGGGTTCTTCGTCTATTATCCCAGCCGCCGGCAGATGCGGCCGGCGCTCAGGGCCTTCGTGGATTTCTTCAAGGTGAGCGGGTAGGGAGGCGACTGCGGAACGAAGCCGTCGCCTCGGTTCGCATCCACTTACCGACATTGGCGCCGCCCTCATCTGCCTGCCGGCATCTTCTCCCCGTTGAACGGGGAGAAGGGGCGCTGTCGCCGGCGGTTTCGCCAGCCGCCGGCGCTGCAACTGCTCTTTCTCCCCGTTTACGAGGAGAAATGCCCGGCAGGGCAATGAGGGCAGCGCCAGCGTCTGGGTTGTGCCGAGAGAATGACAGCCGGCGTCTCGGAAGAAAGCTGAACTCGATAGCGTTCGCCTCGCATGCAATCCATCACCAACACCCCAACCCGCTATGGCTGGGCGATGATCATCCTCCACTGGCTGATCGGCATCATCTTCATCGGCCAGTTCGTGCTCGGCGTCGTCATGGTGCGGATCGAAAGCCAGCGGACGGCCTTCGAGCTGATCCAGCTGCACAAATCCTTCGGCTTCCTGCTGCTCGGCCTGATCATCCTGCGCATCGCCTGGCGGCTCGGCAATGCGGCGCCGGCGCTGCCGGGTTCGGTCGGAACGCTGGAGCGCAGGACTGCACCGCTCGCGCATTTCGCGCTCTATGCGTTCCAGATCGCGCTGCCTCTTTCCGGCTGGGCGCTGGTCTCGGTGTCGACGCTGGAGATCCCGACCATGCCGTTCAATCTCTTCGTGATGCCCAATCTGCCGCTGGCCGAATCCGACGCTTCGGAAAGCTTCTGGGCTTCCGCGCACTGGTATCTCGCCTATGCCGGCATCGCGCTGGTGGCGCTGCACATCGCAGCCGCCCTGCGCCACAATTTGCTGCTGCGCGATACGGTGCTGACGCGCATGATCACACCTTCGTCAGGCAGGGAATAGAACTGCGCCACCGGTCGTTGGTGGGGCGAGAACGCAGAAAAATGTATCTGCGGAAGGAAGAAACCCATGAACGCGCGTATCCTCGGATTCGCGGCTTTTGCCGCTTGCCTTACCATGCCTGCCATTGCCGCGGTGGCGCTCAGCGACGCCGCCGGCAGCTACACGATCAGCCCCTCGGCCTCCTCGATCCGCTTTACCATCGGCAAGGCCGGCGGCGGTGGCTTCGACGGCGCCTTCGGCCGCTTCAAGGGCACGATCCGCATCGACAATGGCGATGTCGGCCGCTCGAAGGTGGACCTCACCATCTATCCCGAAAGCGTCGGCACCGGGCAGGGTCGCATCGACCAATTCCTGCGCTCCGACGCGGTGTTCGACGCGGCCAACAATCCGGAAATCCAGTTCCGCTCTACAAACGTGACGCGCACCGGCGACACGACGGCGCTGGTGACCGGCCGGCTGACGGCGCGCGGCAGGACGTTTTCGGAAAAATTCACGGCCGAGCTCGGCGGATTGAAGGACGGGACCATCAAATTCCACGTCACCGGCAAGGTTCTGCGGTCGCGCTATGGCATGGATGTCGGCACGCCGCTCTATTCCAATGTCGTCGATTTCGACATGATGCTGACGGGCAAGAGGGGTTAGGCACAGTCCCTTTCCTCGCCCCCGCAAAGCGGGGGAGAGGTGGCTCGGGCGAAGCCCGAGACGGAGCGGGGGGCGACCTTCGCGACGGCAGAGCCCTTTGATCATCCAAGCGGCCACAATAAAGCCCCGAGAGGCGCTGGGGTTCAAGAACCCGGCGCTCTACGAAAACCCCTCTCCGTCCCGGCTTCGCCGGGCCACCTCTCCCCACTGCGTGGGGCGAGGAAGGAGCTTCTCCCGCATTGGCTTTTCTCCGGAATTGGGGCACACCTCCATCGATGTAACCGACATGGAGAAGCGTGATGTTCCGATGGGGTGTTCTGTCGACGGCAAAGATCGGCCGCGAGCAGCTTTTGCCGGCAATCGTGGAATCGGAGAACGGGGTCCTGTCGGCGATCGCCAGCCGCGATCTCTCCAAGGCCAAGGCGCTGGGCGAGCGTTTCGGCGCCCGTCATGCTTTCGGCTCCTATGAGGAATTGCTCGCCTCCAAGGAGGTCGACGGCGTCTATATCCCGCTGCCAACCTCCCAGCATGTCGAATGGACGGCAAAGGCGATCGAGGCCGGGAAGCATGTGCTGGTGGAAAAACCGCTGGCGCTCGACGCCAAGGACATCCCGCCGCTGATCAAGCTGCGCGACGAGAAGAAGGTGCTGGTCTGCGAGGCCTTCATGGTCGTCTACCACCCGCAATGGATCAAGGTGCGTGACCTCATTGCCGGCGGCGCCATCGGTCGGCTGCGCCATGTGCAGGGCGCGTTCTCCTACTACAATGTCGACCCCAAGAACATGCGCAACCAGCTCGATCTCGGCGGTGGCGCGCTGCCCGACATCGGCGTCTATCCGACCGTATCGACGCGCTTTTCGACCGGCAAGGAGCCTATCCGTGTCCAGGCCAATATAGAGCGCGACAAGAGTTTCGGCACCGACATCTATTCCTCGATCCGCGCCGATTTCGGCGATTTCGAATTGTCCTTCTACCTGTCGACGCAAATGGCGGCGCGGCAGGTGATGGTGTTCCACGGCGAGAAGGGTTTCATCGAGGTCTTCGCCCCGTTCAATGCCGGGCTCTACGACCACCACCGCATCGAGCTGCACAACCAGAACCACACCGACGCGCAGGTGTTCCGCTTCCCGGGCACCCAGCAATACCGGCTGGAGTGCGAAGCCTTCGTGCGCGCCGCCCAGGGCGGCAAAGACCGCGTCTTCACCCTGGAGGAATCGGTGCTCAACCAGAAGGTCATCGACGCCATCTTCCGCGCCGGCGAGAAGGACGGCTGGGAGCCCGTCTGAGACGCCGCAATAAGTTTTGCCGGCTAGTTCTGGGAGGGAAAATGGCTGACGCGGACGTGATCATTGTCGGCGCGGGGCTGGCTGGCCTCGTCGCCGCGACTGAGTTGGCGGAGGCCGGCAAGAAAATCATCATCGTCGACCAGGAGCCGGAACAGTCGCTGGGCGGCCAGGCCTTCTGGTCGTTCGGCGGGTTGTTCCTGGTCGATTCGCCGGAGCAGCGGCGCATGCGCATCCGCGATTCCCACGACCTCGCGCTCGAGGACTGGATGGGCACGGCCGCCTTCGATCGCCCTGAGGATTTCTGGCCGCGCAAATGGGCTGAGGCCTATGTCGGCTTCGCCGCTGGCGAGAAGCGCTCCTGGCTGATCGAGCGGGGCCTGAAATTCTTCCCCGTGGTCGGATGGGCCGAGCGCGGCGGCGGCAATGCGACCGGCCACGGCAATTCGGTGCCGCGCTTCCACATCACCTGGGGCACCGGGCCCGGCGTGCTCGAGCCTTTCGTGCAGCGCGTGCGCGAGGCGCAAAAGCGCGGGCTGGTCCAGTTCAAGTTCCGCCACCGGGTCAACGAGATCATCCGCGCCGGCGATACAGTAACTGGCGTGCGTGGCTATGTGCTGGAACCGTGCAGCGTCGAGCGCGGCCGCAAGAGTTCGCGCGCCGCGACCGGCGCGTTCGAGCTCAGCGCGCAAGCGGTGATCGTCGCTTCCGGCGGCATCGGCGGCAATCATGAGCTGGTGCGCCAGAACTGGCCGTCACGGCTAGGCGCGCCGCCGAAGCGGATGATCACGGGCGTGCCCGACCATGTCGACGGGCGCATGCTGGCGATCACCGAGGCTGCCGGGGGTTCGATCATCAACCGCGACCGTATGTGGCACTATGTCGAGGGCATCAAGAACTGGGCGCCGATCTGGACCGAGCATGCGATCCGCATCCTGCCCGGCCCCTCCTCGCTGTGGCTCGACGCGCGCGGCAAAAGGCTGCCGGCGCCGCTCTATCCGGGCTTCGACACGCTGGGCACGCTCAGCCACATCATGAGCACCGGCTTCGATTATTCCTGGTTCATCCTGACCAAAAAGATCATCCAGAAGGAGTTCGCGCTGTCGGGCTCCGAGCAGAACCCCGACCTCACCGGCAAAAGCTGGCGGCAGGTGCTGGGCCGCGCGACGTCGGGAATTCCCGGCCCGGTAAAGGCCTTCATGGAAAAGGGCGAGGATTTCATCGTCGAGGCCGACCTTGCGAAACTGGTGGCGCGGATGAACGCGCTGGCCGGCGGCGAGCCGCTGCTAGACGTCGCCCAGGTTGAGCGCGAGATCCGCGCCCGCGACAGGCAGCTTGACAATCCGTTCTCCAAGGATGCGCAGATCACCGGGCTGCGCGGCGCCCGAGCCTATCTCGGCGACAGGCTGATCCGCACCGCCAAGCCGCACAAGATGCTCGACCAGGCGAACGGCCCGCTGATCGCGGTGCGCCTCAACATCCTGACCCGCAAGACGCTGGGCGGGCTGCAGACCGACCTCGACAGCCGTGTGCTCGACGCCGCCGGACAGCCGGTGCCGGGGCTTTATGCGGTGGGCGAAGCCGCCGGCTTCGGCGGCGGCGGTGTGCATGGCTACGCGGCGCTCGAAGGCACATTTCTCGGCGGCTGCATTTTTTCGGGGCGCAGCGCCGGGCGGGCGGCGGCGAAGGCGGTCGGCTGAGCGGTTCTCTCCTCCTTGGGGCGGTTTAGGGGGGAAATTTTTTGCGTCCACGTGAATCCTTTGACCCGCACGAAACGTCTTCCTCATACCAACCGAAGGAGACGACCATGACCTACAATCTGATCCGCTACGGCGTGAAGGACGCCAGCATCGCCGAGAACCGGGCGCTGGTGGCAAAAGTGTTCGAGGCGCTGGATGAAACGCAGCCGCGATCGGTGCGCTATCTGGTGCTCGAACTGGAGAATGGGGAGTTCGTACACCTCGTCGGCTACGACAAGGACAGCTCGGCGCTGACCGAACTCGACGCGTTCAAGGCCTTCGGCGCCGATCATGCCGCGCGGCGTTCGACGCCGCTTGTGCGGGCGCCGGCGAAGATCGTCGGCAATTATCGTATGCTGGCCAGAGCCGATGAAGCCGTGCCCGCCTGATCCGGGCACCGCATGGCATCGGCCAGGCGAGAAAGAGGACGAATGAGCTCGGCAGCGTTCGGCCGCGCGGAACTTGACGCCATGCTCGTCGGCCTGCGGCCGAAGCTGCACCGCTACGCCGCCCGCATGGCCGGCTCGTCGATCGAGGGCGAGGACATCGTGCAGGAGGCGGTGGTGAAGGCGCTTGCCGCGCATGATGGCGGAACTCGCGTCGAGCGCCCCGAGCAGTGGCTGTTCCGTATCGCCCACAATGCGGCGCAGGATCATCTGCGCCGCCGCCAGCGCGAGCGCTCCCGAATGAGCGAAACCGACATGACGACGATTGAGGATCTCTCGGCCAATGCCGAGGCGCGGCTTGCGGCGGCGACAAGCCTGCACACGTTCATGCAACTCACGCCGGCGCAGCGCAGCGCCGTGGTCCTGATCGACGTGCTCGGCCTCAGCCTTTCCGAAACCTGCGAGGTGACGCGCGCGACTTTGGCTGCAACCAAGGCGGCGCTGCATCGCGGCAGGGCGGAGCTGAAGGCGCTCTCCGCCCGAACCGACGAAGTCGCCATGCCGAAGCTCGACCCGGAGGAGGAGCGCCGGCTGCGCCGCTATGTCGACCTGTTCAACGCGCGCGATTTCGACGCGGTCAGGAGGCTGATCGCCGAGGATGTCCAGGTCGACGTCGTTAATCGCGCCCGCCTCAACGGCAAGAAGGAAGCCTCGACCTATTTCGGCAATTACGACCGCCTCCGCGACTGGGCCCTGTCGCTCGGCTTCGTCGATGGCCGGCCGGCGATCCTCATCCGCAACCCGCAGGCGGACGATGCCGTGCGCGGCTTCGTGCTGATCGACTGGCGCGGCGAAGAGGTCGCCCGCATCCGCGATTTCCGCCACGTGCCGTACTGCATCGCCGATGCGGATATCTGCTTCCTTACCGCTACGACGAGATCACGGTTCGTATAGAATCGAGCGCGTTTCTCTGCTGCCGCTGGCCATCGCCTGGATCGCCCTGCTCGGCAACGCGAACGGGAAGGCCAAGTGCCGCCAAGGGCTGAGTAGAGGCGATCAGGTGTCGTCGCGGGACGGCGCTCCGTCACATAATCGTGAACGGCGCGTGGCATGAATTGCCGATTGGAACGCCATCTCAAATCCGCCGCAAAGGCAAATCAACTGGCCCATCATCGTCAGCCAATTGTCTTTTCGCCAATCACGGCATAGTGCGAGCCATCACGAGCTCGCGGGTCCTCCAATGTCTCTGAATGAAGCAAGCAAGCCCGCCAAGAAAAACGCGGCCGAAGCCAAAGTAGTGACGGAATCGCCACCGCGCGATCAGATCCTGATCGGCCCCGATTTCATCCATAAGGGCGAGCCGCATGAGAGGCTTGACCGCTTCTTCGGCGATCTGGCGAGCCGCTTCGACGCGGCACCGGCCGTGATTTCCGGCGGCCGGCCCTGGTCATACCGCGAGCTGAACAGCCGTGCCAACCAGTTCGCGCATCTGCTGATCGAGCGCGGCGTGAAGCCGGGCGACCGGGTAGGCCTTTTGCTGGACCGCTCCGCCGAAACCTATATCGCTATCCTCGCCGTGATGAAGGCCGGTGCGGCCTTCGTCCCTTTAGCCACCGCCTTCCCCGAAGATCGCATGGTGATGATCATTGAGGATGCCAATGTCACGATGGTGATCAGCGTCTCCGGTTATGCCGCGCGCGTGGCGCGCCTGCCGGTTCCGCACATCTCGATCGACTCGGCGGAATCCGAAATCGCTCTCAAGCCGGAAACGGCGCCCCTGCCGGAGGGCAGCCAGGACCAGACCTGCTACATTCTCTACACGTCCGGCACCACGGGCAAGCCGAAAGGCGTGGTCATCACGCATCAGAGCTTCTGCAATTTCATCCGCGTCGCCGCAGCATCCTACGGTTACCAGCCGGGCGACCGCGTGTACCAGGGCATGACCATCGCCTTCGACTTCTCCTCGGAGGAGATCTGGGTGCCCTTTGCCGCCGGCGCCACTGTGGTGCCGGCGCCCGGCCAGCAGCCCCTCGTGGGCGAGGAGCTGGCCAGTTTCCTGCGTGAGCATCACATCACCTGCATGGCCTGCAGCCCGACGCTTTTGTCGTCGATCGAGAGCGACGCGCCCAGCCTGCGTGCGATCCTGGTCGGCGGCGAAGCCTGCTCGCAAAAGCTCGTGGTGCGCTGGGCGAAGCCCGGCCGCCAGATCCTGAACACGTATGGCCCGACCGAAGCGACGGTCACCGCCACCATGGGCTTGCTGACGCCGGACGAGCCGGTGACGATCGGCAGGCCGCTGCCCACCTATTCGATAGCAATTCTCGACCCCGAAAAGCCGAAGGTGCTGACCGGCGACGCACTGGGCGAGGTTTGCATCGGCGGCATGGGCGTGGCGGTAGGCTACCTCAACCGGCCGGAGCTCACCGAACAGCGATTCATCAAGGATTTCATCGGCCTGCCGAACAATCCCAGCGGCCGCATCTACCGGACGGGCGATCTCGGCCGCATCAACGACAAGGGCGAGATCGAGTATCACGGCCGCATCGACACGCAGGTGAAAATCCGCGGCTACCGCATCGAGCTGGGCGAGATCGAGGCCGTGCTGCTGGAACAGCCAGGCATCGCGCAGGCGGCGGTCACGACATGGGAGATCGAGCCCGAGCGCACGGAACTGGTCGCCTATTATGCACCCAGGAGCGGCGGCGACAGTGTGGATCGCACCATGCTCGTGCGGGAGCTCAAGCAGCGGCTGCCCGACTACATGGTTCCGGCCTATCTGGAGCAGCTGCCCGCGATCCCGATGACGGTCTCCAACAAGGTCGACGTGAGGAAGCTGCCAAAGCCGACCAGCGCGCGCGTCGCGGCCGGCCATGCGATGATCGATCCGCGCAACGAGGACGAGAGGTTGCTGGTCGACACGCTGCAGGATGTGCTGAAATTCGAGGACATCTCCATCGAAGACCACTTCTTCGACGACCTTGGGGCGAACTCGCTGTTGATGGCGAGGTTCTGCGCGCGCATCCGCTCCCGCAAGGCGTGGTCGACGACCTCGATGCGCGACATCTACCTGCACCCCACGGTCGCGAAGCTCGCCGAGCACCTGCGTGCGCCGCAGATGGCCGCGGTTGCCGCGAGCGAGCCGATGCTGACGCATCGGGCTTCCGGCCTTGCCTATTGGAGCACGGGCTTTGGGCAGCTCATGTTCTACGCGCTCTACAGCTATGCCTCGCTCTGGGCGATCAATGACGGACTGAACTGGGTCTATGACGCGCTGGACGACCCGGTGCAGCTCTATCTGCGCTGCGTCCTCTTGTCCGCCAGCGTGTTCTTCGGGCTGAGCGGCTTTGCCATCATCGCCAAGTGGCTGCTGGTCGGCCGCTGGAAGGCTGAGACGTTCCCGATCTGGGGCTGGCGTTATTATCGCTTCTGGATTGTCAAGACGCTGGTCCGCAGCGCGCCGGTGGTGCTGTTCCGCGGCAGCCCGCTGTACAGCCTCTACCTGCGCCTGCTCGGCGCACGGCTCGGCAACCGCACGGTTATCGAGTGCCGCTCCGTTCCGGTCTGCACCGACCTGATCAGGATCGGCGACAACTCGATCCTGCGCAAGGATTCCATGATCCTGGGCTTCCGCGCCCAGGCGGGCTACATCCACACCGGCCCGCTTGACATCGGACACAACGCTTTCGTCGGCGTCGGCTCAACGCTGGACATCGACACCCGTATCGGCGACGGCGCCCAGCTTGGCCACGCTTCGTCGCTGCATCGGGGACAGGCAATCCCTGCCGGCGAGCGCTGGCACGGATCGCCGGCGATTGCGACCGAGGCGGACTATTGCACGGTTCCCAACGTGCCGCTGTCGCACGCGCGCCGGATCATCTACGAGGCGATCCAGCTCTTCATCCTCTTCGCCATCGTCACGCCGTTCCCGCTTCTGTTCCACACCTACTGGGAGAATCTCGGCGACGACTATCAGGAGACCATCGGCATCGTGGCGATCGGCACCACGGTGACGCTGGCGGGCTTCATCATCGGCGGCGTGCTGCTGGCCGCCATCGTGCCGCGGCTGTTCAACCTCATGCTGAAGCCCGGCCGAGACTATTCGCTCTACGGCTTTCACTACTGGCTGCAATCGATGCTGGAGCTGGTCAGCAACGTGCGACTGCTGAATGTGCTGTTCGGCGACAGCTCGGCCGTCGTCTACTATTTGCGCGCCATCGGCTGGCGGCTGAACAAGGTGAACCAGACCGGGTCGAATTTTGGCACCAACCAGCGGCATGAAAACCCGCAGCTCAGCGAGATCGGCTCGGAAACGATGGTCTCCGACGGCCTGTTCATGGTCAACATGCAGAAGTCCGCCAACTCCTTCCGGCTCGAGCATACGCGGGTCGGCGAGCGCAACTTCTTCGGCAACAACATCATCTATTCGCCGGATTCCCGCACCGGCGACAATTGCCTGCTCGGAACCAAGGTGCATGTACCGGTCGATGGTCCCGTGCGCGAGAATGTCGGGCTGCTGGGGTCGCCGCCCTTTGAAATCCCGCGCATGGTCAATCGCGACAAGGAGCTGCTCGGCTTGATCTCCGACAAGGAGCGCCGCCGCCGGCTGCCGCTGAAGAACCTCCACAATCTGGTCACCGCGCTGCTGTTCTTGGCCGCGCAGTGGCTGATCCTGTTCCTGACGCTCGCCATCTGGGACAGGGCGCTCAACTACTACAACGAATGGGAGCAGACGGCGCTGTTCGTGGCGGTGGTGCTGACCACGGCGATCGGCATTCCGTTCTACATCTTCCTGGAACGGGTCAGCCTCGGTTTCCGCCGGCTGAAGCCCAGGATGGCGACGATCTACGACCCGGTCTTCTGGCGGCACGAACGCCATTGGAAACTGTCCGATTCGCCGATCATGGGCCTGTTCACCGGCACGCCGTTCAGGCCGCTGCTCCTGCGTCTGGTGGGCGTGAAGGTCGGGCGGCGCGTCTATGACGGGGGAAGCATCATCACCGAGCGGTCGCTGGTGGAGATCGGCGACGACGCGACGCTCAACGAGGGCTGCGTCATCCAGGCGCATTCGCTGGAGGAAGGCGCGTTCAAGTCCGACTATATCCGCATCGGCAATGGCTGCACGCTCGCCTCTGCCGCCTTCATCCACTACGCCGTGGTGATGGGTGAGGGATCCGTGGCGGACCTCGATTGCTTCGTCATGAAGGGCGAAGTGCTGGAGCCCAACACCGTGTGGCGCGGCAACCCGGCCAAGCTCTATGGCGTGGTGACGCCGATCGACGCGCGCGCGATCGAGATCGGGCAGAAACAGTGACGTGTTCGGCCGAAGCGCGGCCGCGCGACCGCGAGGTGGTCCTGCGGCCTGTCGGCGAGGACAACCGGGCGGCGATCCTGGCGCTCGAGCTGATGCCCGAGCAGCAAGGCTTCGTCGCCTCGAATGCCGACTCGCTCGAAGAGGCCAGGGAGGATGACGAGGCCCTCGCCCGCGCTGTCGTTGCGGCCGGGCGCGTCGTCGGATTCCTGATGTACAGCGCTCCAGACGACGATGACGAGGCGATCATCTACCGTTTCATGATCGACCGCCGCGAAAGGGCAAGGGCCTCGGCCGTGCCGCGGTTGCCCGGGCGCTGGAGCAGATCGCGCAGCTCGGCCACATACGCCGCGTCGCGATCTGCTACGAACCGGGCAACGAGGCCGCGCGCCGGCTCTATGCCGGCTTCGGTTTCGTCGAGGCGGGACTGGATGAGGATGGCGAGATGATTGCCGTGCTCGAATTGGGCGGCAAGTGAGCACACGGCCGGACGACGCGGACATCGAGAGCGCCGTCGAGCAGGCACTGGCCGGCCTCACGCCGCCCGGGCTTGTCACCGGCTGCCGTCTTGTTCGTGCCGGCGACGAACAATACCTTCTGCCGGCGGAAGGCGCTTCCATCGTCACGCGCGAACAGAGGGCGCGCGCTGCCACCGGAGCGGGCCGTCGGGTCGCGCATGAATTGCTGCGGCGGCTGAGCTGTGCGGATCTCGCCGTCTTGCGGGGCCAACTGGGAAACCCGATCTGGCCTGCAGGGATCGTCGGTTCGATTGCGCATGACGATGAACTTGCCGTTGCGGTCGCCGCGCGATCCGACGCGATGAGAAGCGTGGGCGTCGACATCGAGCCTGCCCTGCCCTTGCCGCGCGACCTCCGAGGCATGGTGGCAACGCCGCAAGACCGCCTGGGCGATCTTGATTCCGGTATAGGCAGCCGCATTCTGTTTGCGATCAAGGAGGCGGTCTACAAGGCCTCGTTTCCGCTTGACGGCCGGGTGCTGGGCTTTGAGGACATCGCCGTCGATCTCGCCTCGGGCGAGGCGGTCACTTCATCTGGCAATCGTTTGGCGGTGCGCTTCACCATCTCGCCCAGAATCCTGGCGCTGGCATATACGGCATAAGCCGCGCTGAGCCCTGCCCTGATCATTCAGAGTGGGCGTTGAACAGGAATGGCGCCCGAAGATTCGGGCTGCGAAGCTCGGATAAGCAGTATGGTGCGGCACGAGAGGACGTCGCGAGATCAGGCAGGAACGTAGCTCAACCTGATCACATCCTCGCCGATCCGATCATGAGCCATCAGGCGCAGCGGCGGCCGGGGCCCGGCGAAATAGGGCTTGCCGTGACCAAGCACCACGGGGTGCAGGTAGATCCGATACTCATCGATCAGGCCCAGTTCGGTGAGGCTTCGCGCCAAGTCCGGGCCGGCGACTTCGATCTCGCCGTCGCGCTCGGCCTTCAGCTTGCGGATGGCGCCGTCGAGATCACCCTCGACAAGCCTGGCATTGGGGCCGACGGACTTCAACGAGCGCGAAACGACCCATTTCGGCTGGTTCCGCCACGCCGCGGCGAAGGCCCGCTCGTCCGCATTCCATTCGGGATGCTCGTCGTCCCAATAGCGCATGACCTCATACATACGGCGACCGTAGATGCTGCCGGCCTGCCGCTCGGCCTCCCCGATGAAATGGCGAAAGAGCGTGGGGCTTGGCCCGAACGCCATGTGATCGACGTAGCCGTCCAGCGACTGGTTCATTCCGAACACGAGCTTGGCCATTGCCTTCCCCATAGGGCATCCGCGTAATCTGATTGCGTTGTGCAATCGGTTTAGATTAGATCAACTGATTTCATTTTGCAATTGGTTTTGGCACATATAAGAACTAAGAACGCAACACGGCTCGGGCCGGATGGTCGCCCGATCCTACGCTGCGGTTCTTCCAGCCGCGCAGATCCATCCGACGATTCAAAACCGTTCAAAACGGCCATTTGAAACGGTGGGATTCAGCTAAATATCTGAAATGAATGGCGCGCCCGAAGAGATTCGAACTCCTGACCCCCAGATTCGTAGTCTGGTGCTCTATCCAGCTGAGCTACGGGCGCGCAACAGGCCGTGTGTGACACAAGCCCCGCGATCCGGTCGAAACGGCCGGCCGCGATGTGGAGTGTTCCCTAACGACTGAATTTGCGAAAAGCAAGCCGATCCGGCAAAAGTTTTGTCGCAGGTGGTTTTGCCGGCTTTGATCGAGGCGCTCCGCTGGCGACAAGCGGCTCCGCCGGAGGGCGATGGCCTCAAGCCGGGCGGCGCAGGCCGTTGCGCGCCTGGTCGAGCCGGACCGGCTGGTCGGGGATGGTGACGGCGAAGACGGTGCGGCCGCCGATCGATTCGACAAGCTCGACTGTGCCGCCATGGGCGCGGATCAATTCATGCGCGATCGCCAAGCCGAGGCCGGTGCCGCCGCTGCGCGCCGAGCCGCGGAAGGCGGCGAACAGGTTCTCGCGCGCCTTGGGCGGCAGGCCGGGGCCGGTGTCGGCGACGGTGATACGGCTAACGCTGCCATGGCGCTCGGCCGAGACCGCCAGCCGGCGCACCACCGCGCTTTCGGTGTCGGCGGCCATCGCCTGCACGGAGTTGCGGCAAAGATTGGTCAGCACGCGGAACAGCTGGTCGGAATCGGCGTCGACCTCGAAGGCGGCCTCGACGCCGTTGACGAACTCGATGCCCTCCTCGATGTCGAGCAGGCCGTGCACGTCGTCGACCAGTTGGCGCAGCCGCACACGGCGGCGCGAAGGCGCCGGCTCCTGCGTGCGGCCATAGTGAAGCACGCCTTCGGAATAGGAGACGGCGCGGTCGAGGGCGCGCAGAAGCTTCGGCGCGAAGGCCTGCACGGTCGGGTCCTTCACCTGGCGCAGGCGGTCCGACATCAGCTGCGCGGAAGCGAGGATGTTGCGCATGTCGTGGTTGATCTTGGAGACGGCGAGGCCGAGGTCGGCGAGATGCTTCTGTTCCGACAGCATCTTCTGCAGCCGGTCCTGCATCTGCGACAGCTCGCGCTCGGCCACCCCGATCTCGTCGGCGCGGTCGGCGGGGCGGATGACGCGGCCGGGATCGTCGGGCGCTTCGGAGAAGGCCAGGATCGAGCGCGTCATGGTGCGGATCGGCCCGATCATGATCAGGTCGATCGCCGCATAGACCAGCATGGCGGTGAAGAGCGAGATGAGCAGCGATACGACGGCGACATTGCGCGAATATCTCAGCATAGCGTCGCGCAACCGGTAGTCCGGCATGATCAGCTCGAATTCCTTGTCGCTGTCGCCGACCGGACCGAAGACGCGCAGCATGCGCTTGCCGCCGAAGAAGAGCGTCTCGAGCGCGCCGGTCATGCCGTTGACCAGGCCGACACCGGCGATGTCGATATGCTCGTCGACCTGGGGCGGCATGTCGGAAACGACGAGCAGCCGGGAGACCCCGCCGTCGCGCACGGCGATCGCCTTGGCGCCGATCGCCATCAGCACGTCGTTCTGGGCGTTGTGCGACAGCGCGTTGGGCTCGCCCTGCAAGAGCACGATCGACACGGCGGCTGCGGTGCTCAAGCGCTCCTTCAGCCAGTTGACCCGGTAGCTGGCGATCCAGGGCAGGAAGATCAGGACTTCGGCCAAAAGCACGAAGGCGATGGTGAGGAAGAGAAGCTTGGTCGACAGGCCGCGCGACAGCGGCACCCGCCGCGACGAATTCGCCGCAGCCGGCCGTGCTTTTTCATCGGTGGACAGAGCTTCACTCGTCATGACACGGTCTTCACGAAGCCTTGATCGGTTCAGATTATGCGATTTGCGGCTTTTTTGCCAATTTCAACCTTGGTCCAGCGAAAGAATGCCTCGCGGCCACGCCGGATTGACTTCCAAAAACCTTCTTTCTATAAGCCCGCTCACGCTCGGGCCATTCGTCCCGGCGCGGTTTCGATCGCGCCTAAGCCGGCCCGGCAAAGCTCCTGTTACAGAGTGACAGAATCAAGAAGGGCCGCACGCCGCGGTATTAAAACAAATGAAGCGTACCTACCAACCGTCCAAGCTCGTCCGTAAGCGCCGACATGGTTTCCGTGCCCGCATGGCCACCAAAGGCGGCCGTGGCGTCGTTGCTGCCCGCCGCAACCGCGGCCGCAAGCGGCTCAGCGCCTGAGCGGAAGACGAGATCGTTGCCCGCACCCGGCAAGCCACAAGGGAAAACTCCCGGGCGGCTTCTGAAACGCGCGGATTTCCTGGCTGTGCGCGGCGGCGAGAAACGCCGCGGGCGGCTTTTTCTCGTTGAAGTTCTCGACCGCGGCGATGACCTTGCGCCGCGCGTCGGCTACACCGTCACCAAAAAGGTCGGCAACGCCGTGGTGCGAAACCGCGTCCGGCGGCGGCTGAGGGAAGCCGTGCGCGTTCATGCCGCCGATGACATGGCGCCCGGCAATGACTATGTCATCGTCGGGCGTGAAGACGTGCTTGCCATTCCCTTCGGCCAGTTGAAGGCCGAGCTTTCCCGCCGGCTGCGCGGAACACGATAGGCCAGGGCTTTCGATGGAAAACAACCGCAATTTCTTCATCACCATCGCGCTGTCGGTGCTGATCCTGACGCTCTGGCAGGTGTTCTACATGAACCCGAAGATGGAGCAGCAGCGCGAGCAGGCCCGCATCGAGCAGCAGCGCGTCGAGGCGCAGAAGAAGGAAGCGCAGGGAACCAATCCGGGCGCGGCGCCGACGGCTCAGGCGCCAGGCGCCATTCCCAGCGCGCCCGGCGGCGATACGGCGACGGCGGCCGGCCGTGACCAGGCCATCGCCGCGACCAATCGCGTCAAGATCGATACGCCGAGCCTCGAAGGTTCGATCAACCTGACCGGCGCGCGCCTCGACGACCTGAAGCTCAAGCACTACACCGAGACGGTCGACAAGAATTCGCCCGAGATCCAGCTGCTCAACCCGCAGGCGCTGCCCACCGGCTATTTCGCCGAGATCGGTTTCGTCGGCACCGACAAGACAGGCGCGGTGCCAAGCTCGGACACGGTGTGGAGCGTCGAGGGCAATCCGACGCTGACCCCCTCGACGCCGGTGACGCTGACCTACACCAACGACAAGGGTCTCACCTTCAAGCGCACAATCTCGGTCGACAACGACTACATGTTCACCGTTTCCGATACGGTGCAGAATTCAGGCAGCGCCGCTGTCAGCCTGTTCAATTATGGCCGGGTCACCCGCTACGACAAGCCGGCGGTCGCCAGCACCTACGTGCTGCATGAAGGCCTGATCGGCGTCACCGGCGCCGAGGGGCTGTCGGAGTACAAATACGCGACCATCGAGAAGGACAAGGAAGTCAAGCCCGGCAAGTCGACCGACGGCTGGCTCGGCATCACCGACAAATACTGGGCCGTGACGCTGGTGCCGACCGAGAAGCAGCCCTTCCAGCCGCGCTATGCCTATTTCGAGGACGGGCGTCACCGCTATCAGTCCGACTTCCTGACCGACCCGATTAACATCGAGGCCGGCCAGTCGGCGACCGTCGAGACCGAAGTCTTCGCCGGAGCCAAGGAAGTCGCCAAGATCAACGCCTATGCCCAGGACCGCCACATCAAACGCTTCGATCTTTTGATCGACTGGGGCTGGTTCTATTTCATTACCAAGCCGATGTTCTGGCTCATCGACACGCTCTACAAATTCTTCGGCAATTTCGGGCTGGCGATCCTCGCCACCACCGTCGTCGTCAAGGCGATCTTCTTCCCGCTGGCCAACAAGTCCTATGCCTCGATGGCGAATATGAAGAAGGTGCAGCCGAAGATGCTGGAGATCCGCGAGAAATACGCGGACGACAAGATGAAGCAGCAGCAGGCGATGATGGAGCTCTACAAGACCGAGAAGATTAATCCGCTGGCCGGCTGCTGGCCGGTGGCGCTGCAGATCCCGGTCTTCTTCTCGCTCTACAAGGTGCTCTACATCACCATCGAGATGCGGCATGCGCCGTTCTTCGGCTGGATCCACGACCTTGCGGCGCCCGATCCGACCTCGATCTTCAACCTGTTCGGCCTGCTGCCGTTCGCACCGCCGGCCTTCCTGCCGCATATGGGTGCCTGGGCGGTGGTGATGGGCATCACCATGTTCCTGCAGATGCGCATGAACCCGGCGCCGCCGGACCCGACGCAGGCAGCGATCTTCACCTGGATGCCGGTGATCTTCACCTTCATGATGGGCTCGTTTCCGGCCGGCCTCGTCATCTACTGGGCCTGGAACAACACGCTGTCGATCCTGCAGCAGGGCGTGATCATGAAGCGCCAGGGCGCCAAGATCGAATTGTGGGACAATCTGGCTTCGATGTTCCGCAAGAAACCATCGCCAGCGGAATAGACGGCGTGCAGCTCAGCAAGGAGCGGAGCGACGCGCGCAGACCCTGGAATCCATGCCGCTACGCTAAGGCGTTGTGGCGGCTACAGAATTCTGCGCCGTAGTACTCTACGGCAAGGGTCACGGCACCGATACTCGGGTCGAGCCCGAGTATCACGACGTCACGGGCGATCCGGCTAACTTCCAACGTCGGCGCCAGAAGCGGCCGATCAAGCCGCCGCCATCTTCAGCCACAGCGCATTTTCGCCAAGCGCCGAAACCGGCAGGGCCGAGTATGACGACTCGCAGGGGTTTCGGCCAATCTCCGACAGCGCCCCTTTCCCCCGATCGCGATCTGCCGCGGCAGCCATTGAACGGTTGGTGCTGTCGAAGGATCGCGTTAGTTTGATCACGCGCGGGAGCTTCGTCGGCCGCGCCCAAACCCGCCTGCAAAGGACCGCGATGACCGGACCCAACCCCAATATCAAGCATCCGATCGCGATGCATCCGCGCGTCGGCTTCCTGAAGGGGCTGGTGACGTCGCCCAACATCGACATCGGCGACTTCACCTATTACGACGACCCGGACGGTCCCGATAAATTCGCCGAGAAATGCGTGCTGCATCACTACGACTTCATCGGCGACAGGCTGGTGATCGGCAAGTTCTGCGCCATCGCCGAGGGCGCGCGCTTCATCATGAACGGCGCCAACCACGCCATGTCCGGCTTCTCGACCTATCCGTTCAACATCTTCGGCCATGGCTGGGAGGAAGGCTTCAACCCCGAGACATGGACGAAGGAAATCCGCGGCGACACCATTGTCGAAAATGACGTGTGGATCGGCATGGATGCGGTGATCATGCCGGGCGGTAGGATCGGCAATGGCGCTATCGTCGCCGCGAAATCGGTTGTCACGCACGACGTGCCGCCTTATGCGATCGTGGCCGGCAATCCGGCCAAGGTGGTAAAGATGCGCTTCGACGAATTCACGGTGCGGCGGCTATTGAAGGCTGCCTGGTGGGATTGGCCGGTCGACAAGATCAGCCGCAATCTCGATGCGATTCGCGGCGCCGACATTTCCAGGCTGGAGGCAGCGGTTTGAACGCGCCCGAAAAGAGCACGAACGAGACGGCGATCAGCCCGGAGCTGTTCACCCGCGGCTGGGTCTTCATCCGCGGCGTGCCGTCGATGAAGTTCCTGCCGCCGGAAGGCCCGCCGGAGATCGCCTTCGCCGGCCGTTCCAATGTCGGCAAATCGTCGCTGATCAACGCGCTGGTCGGGCACAAGGGCCTGGCGCGCACGTCGAACACGCCGGGCCGCACGCAGGAGCTCAATTATTTCGTGCCCGACGGCTTTTCCGGCGAAGGCGCCGACCTGCCGCCGATGGCGCTGGTCGACATGCCCGGCTACGGCTATGCCAGCGCGCCGAAGGACAAGGTCGATGAGTGGACCAAGCTGATCTACGAGTATCTGCAAGGCCGCGTGACGCTGAAGCGCGTCTATGTGCTGATCGACGCGCGCCACGGCATCAAGGCCAAGGACGAGGAAGTGCTGACACTGCTCGACAAGGCGGCGGTGTCCTACCAGGTGGTGCTGACCAAGACCGACAAGATCAAGGCCACCGGCGTGCCGAGGCTGATCGAGGAGACGCTGGCCAAGATCAAGAAGCGGCCAGCGGCGTTTCCGGTGGTGCTGGCGACATCCTCGGAAAAGGCCGCTGGACTGGATGAGCTGCGCGCGGCCATCGCTTTAGTGGCGAACGGCGGCTGACGCGGTTATTGCCATGGAGCGAGCCTGCCGCGTAGGCACTCCCCCTCACCCAGCCTCCGCTTCGCTCGGCTGACCTCTCCCCAAGGGGCGAGGAGATGGTCGGCGCTGGCGCCAGTCTCTTCTCCCCGTCGGGGAGAAGGTGGCCGCGAAGCGGCCGGATGAGGGGTCTGGCGCGCCCGCCTAATCCATCTCCTCGCGCTCCGGCTCGCGATCGCGCCGACCGGTGAGGATCTCGCGCTTGCCAACATGGTTGGGAACGCCGACCAGGCCTTCCTTCTCCATGCGCTCGACCAGCGAGGCGGCGCGGTTGTAGCCGACGCCGAGGCGGCGCTGGATATAGGAGGTCGAGCACTTCTTGTCGCGCTTGACCACCTTGACGGCTTCCTCGTAGAGCGCATCGCCATCCTCCTCTCCGATCGCGCTCTTATCGAAGACCGGGCCGGCATCGGCCGCTTCCTCGGCCTCCTCCTCGTCGGCGGTGACGGTGTCGAGATATTCGGGACGCCCCTGCGCTTTCAGATGCGCCACGACCTGCTCGACCTCGAGGTCGGAAACGAAGGGGCCGTGCACGCGCGAAATGCGCCCGCCGCCGGCCATGTGCAGCATGTCGCCTTGGCCGAGCAGTTGTTCCGCACCCTGCTCGCCGAGGATCGTGCGGCTGTCGATCTTCGACGTCACCTGGAAGGAGATGCGGGTCGGGAAATTGGCCTTGATGGTGCCGGTGATGACGTCGACGGACGGGCGTTGCGTAGCCATGATCAGATGGATGCCGGCGGCGCGGGCCATCTGCGCCAGGCGCTGGATGGCGCCTTCGATCTCCTTGCCGGCCACCATCATCAGATCGGCCATCTCGTCGACGATGATGACGATGTAGGGCATGGGCGCGAGGTCGATCGCGCGTTCCTCGAACAGCGGCTCGCCGGTGCCCCTCTCGAAGCCGGTCTGCACCTGCATGGTCACGACCTCGCCCTTGTCGCGGGCGCCGGCAGCGCGCTGGTTGTAACCGTCGATGTTGCGCACGCCGAGGCGCGCCATCTTGCGGTAGCGGTCCTCCATCTCGCGCACGGCCCATTTGAGCGCCGTGACGGCCTTCTTGGGATCGGTGACGACCGGCGTCAGAAGATGCGGGATGCCGTCATAAACGGAGAGTTCCAGCATTTTGGGGTCGACCATGATGAGGCGGCACTCCTGCGGCTTCATCCGGTAGAGCAGCGACAGGATCATGGTGTTGATGGCGACCGACTTGCCCGAGCCGGTGGTGCCCGCCACCAAGAGGTGCGGCATCTTGGCGAGCTCGGCGATGACCGGTTCGCCGCCGATCGTCTTGCCGAGGCCGAGCGCCAGCTTGCAGGAGGTGTTGCGGAAGCCGGCGGAGCCGATCAGCTCGCGGAAATAGACCGTCTCGCGCGTCTCGTTGGGCAGCTCGATGCCGATGACATTGCGGCCCGGCACCACGGCGACACGCGCCGAGACGGCCGACATGGAGCGGGCGATATCGTCGGCGAGCCCGATGACGCGGCTGGATTTCACACCCGGGGCCGGCTCGAACTCGTAGAGCGTGACGACCGGCCCCGGCCGGACATGGATGATCTCGCCCTTGACGCCGAAATCCTCCAACACGCTTTCGAGCAGATCGGCATTCTGCTCCATCCGCTCCTGCGACATGTAGAAGCCCTGGCCCTCGGGCGGCATCTGCAAAAGCTCTTCCGAAGGAAGCTCGTAGTCGCTCATCGCGGATAGCGGCTCGACCTCGCCGGCCATGGGCAACGATGGTGCCTGCCTGGCTTTCCTGGCGCTTACCGGGGTGGAGATCGGCATGGGCTTGGCAGGCGCCGGTTGGGCGGCCGCCGGAGTCGGCACGGGCGCCAAGATCGGACTTGCCTCCGCCGTGTTGGAGCGCCATTCGATGACCCGGTAAAATGACGTCGCCTCACCCGGGAAAGCGGCACGGGGCTGGACCGGTTGCGCGACCGGACGCTGCGCCGGCACCGGCTGCATCAGTGGCTGCGCCGGAACGGCAGGCGCCTGCCCCGTCTCGTTCAGACGCGCCCGCGCCAGGCGCTCGGCCAGGAAGGGCATGCCGAACTCGAAAAAGGCATGATCGGAAAGATAGGACCAGCGCAATCCGCTCAGGCGCGGTTTTGGCGTCGGAGCAGCGGCAGCCTGGGTCGGCGCGGTCGGAGGGCTCGGGACGGCGGCTGGGGCAACAGTGGCTGGTGCGCGGGCCGGCCTGGTTTGCATCGGCGCCGTGGCGGGAGCGGCGGAACTTTTCCGGACCGGAGCGGCTGGCGGCGGAGTCGGCGGCGCAGGCCGGACGGGCTCGACCGCGGATGCCTTGCCCTGAGCGGCATCCTCCGGCGGGGCGGCCCGCCTGGCGAGGTCGGTATCCGGCGTGCGCGTGAAACGCACATTGGGCGCAAGGAAGAAATAGTTCTGCCAGGCTGGGAGGCCGAAATCGTCGCCGACCGATTCGGACGATGCGTTACGAGCGACCGTCGATTCGGTCCCGTGCAGGACTCGCAGCGGCACGACCTGTCCTGCTTGCGGGACCGCGCCATGGCGCCCGGTTTCCCGCGGATTGCGATGTTCGTCGTCGCTGTCGTTGGCTGAGGCGCCGGGATGATTGGCACGGGGGAAACGCATGGATGTCATACTCGAGACTCGCCGATTGAACGTCTCCCGAGACATAGGAAGCGATGGTTAACAGGTCCTTCCGAAAGCGCCTGCCGGACGATGCCGATCGATATTTTGAGAGGGGGGTCTTCAGGCCGGTCTTCGCGGTCGAGGCAGACCGCACCGATGGATTTCGCGGCGACGCCTCGCGACCCTTCAGCTTCGCCCTTTGCGCTCCGGAATCCGCATGCCCGAACGGTCAGGCCGATTGCAACGCCCGTTCCTCGGCGAAGAATTTTTCCGTGGCATAGGCCTTGAGAAACACTTCGACGCCGGACGTCACGACGTGCTCGATCTCCGCCTGGCTCGGCGCTTTCGTGCGATAGGAAAAGATGCACTGGCGGAACAGGCCGGCGAGGCAAAGCTCGGTGAACTGGTAGGCGGCAAGGTCGACATCGGCGATCTGAAGCAGGCCGCGTTCGACGGCTTCGTTGAGGAAGGCCATGACCTTGTCGTGGCCGCGCTTGGGACCGCGTTCGTAGAAGCGCGCGCCAAGCTCCGGAATCCGATCGGCCGCGCCGACCACGGTGCGCTGGGCCTGGATGACTTTGGCCGAGGTGATCTTCAGCGAAAGCACGGTGCCGAACTTCACCAGCGTCTTGCGCAGGTCGTCGAAATGGTCGAGCACTTCATACATGTTCTTGAAGATGGTGCCGCGCTCTTCCTCGATGAGCGCCTCGAACAGCTCTTCCTTGTTCTCGAAATAGACGTAGATCGTGCCCTTGGAGACGCCGGCCTCGCGCGTGATGTCGTTCATCGAGGCCGCTTCAAAGCCCTTGTCTATAAAGACGCGGCGGGCGCCCTCGATGATCTGGGCCCTTTTTACGGGATCCTGCCCGGCCGCGGGGCGGCCCTTGCGTAAGTCGAGCAGATCGCTATCGGCTGTCGTGTCGACCATGGAAGTCGTTCCTTGAAAATATTTCGAACCGCTCGGTTCGATTTCCTCTTGATATGGTCCTCTTTCCGCGCTATGTCAATCTCCAATTCGAACCGAACGGTTCAGTCTGACTGACATTCCAGAGAGATCGCTATGTCCTCGAACGCGCCCGCCACCGCCGAAGTCCGCTCTTTTCCCAACGCCAAGGTCCAGCCTTCGACCGAAGCGCCGGAAGTTCCTGTCCAGCCCGCCGCTCCCGTTGCGACACCCGCGGCTGAAGCACCGGCCAAGAAAAAGCGCTCTGTCCGCTCTTTCCTTTTGCCGATCATCGGCCTTGCCCTGCTCGGCGCCGGCTCCTGGTACGGGTATAACTATTGGACCGACGGTCGGTTCATGATCTCCACCGACGACGCCTATGTCCAGGCCGATATGTCGTTCGTGTCGCCGAAAATATCCGGTTACATCGACAAGGTGCTGGTGAGCGAGAACCAAAAGGTCAAGGCCGGCGATCCGCTGTTCGTCATCGACAATGGCGACTACAAGATCGCGGTCGCCCAGGCCGAGGCGCAGATCGCCACCTTGGCGAAGACGCTCGACCGCATCGACGCCCAGACCAAGGCCGCCCAGGCTTCGCTGTCGCAGGCCCAGGCGCAGAAGATCGCGGATCAGGCCGCCGCCGACAATGCGGCGCGCGCCCAGGACCGCGCGGCGCAGCTGGTCAAGACCCATGTCGGTACGCAGGCGCAGCTCGATGACGCGCAGACCGCGCTCGACCAGGCCAAGGCTACCCTTGTCGGCGCCGACGCGCAGATCGCCGCGGCGCAGGCCAATATCGGCGTGCTGGAAGCGCAGCGCGCGGAGTCGGCCTCGACGCTCGCCTCGCTGCAGCTCACCCGCGACAAGGCCCTGCGCGACCTCTCCTTCACCGTGCTGAAGGCGCCCTATGACGGCGTCGTCGGCAACCGCTCTGTCGAGCAAGGCGACCTCGTCAGCCCCGGCCAGAAGCTCGCCGTCGTTGTGCCGATGGACAAGCTCTACATCGTCGGCAACTTCAAGGAGACGCAGCTTGGCCGCATGGTGCCCGGCGAGAAGGTGCGCATCACCGTCGACGCGATCGACGGGCAGACCTTCGAAGGCACGGTCTCCTCGCTGGCGCCGGCTTCGGGCGCGGTGTTCTCGCTGCTGCCGCCGGAAAACGCCACCGGCAACTTCACCAAGGTGGTTCAGCGCGTGCCCGTGCGCATCGACGTGCCGGCCGACGTCTTGAAGACCGGCAAGCTGCGCGCCGGCTTGAGCGTCGTCGTCGCGGTCGACAGCCGCACCGCGCCGACCTCGACGACCAACTGATTGGGGGGCGGTTCGGTGGCCATTCGCGAGCGCCGAGCCGCCCAGCCTGCTTTATCCGTTTCGAGGCAATCCGGGACCGCCACGGGCCTGTCCTCGAGACTTGCCTAGGGAGGCCATGACATGGCAACCGCAACCATCACCGCAGGAACAATGCCCGCACGTCCGGTCGCTGCCGCGCCGGCCCTGCCCGCGGACCATATGCCTGTGCGCCGCGTCGTCGCCTTCCTGGCGATGGTGTTCGGCATGTTCATGGCGATCCTCGACATCCAGATCGTCTCGGCCTCGCTATCGGAAATCCAGGCGGGCCTGAGCGCCAGCTCCGACGAGATCCCGTGGGTGCAGACCGCCTATCTGATCGCCGAGGTGGTGATGATCCCGCTGTCGGGCTTCCTCAGCCGCATGCTGTCGACGCGCGTGCTGTTCACCACCGCGGCGGCCGGCTTCACCGCGGCCAGCGCGCTCGCTGCCACCGCCACCAATATCGACCAGATGATCGTCTACCGCGCCATCCAGGGTTTCATCGGCGGCGGCATGATCCCCAGCGTGTTCGCGGCCGCCTTCACCATCTTCCCGCCCTCCAAGCGCGCCGTCGTCTCGCCGATGATCGGCCTGGTGGCGACGCTGGCGCCGACGATCGGCCCGACGGTGGGCGGCTATATCAGCCATGCCATGTCCTGGCACTGGCTGTTCCTGATCAATGTCGTGCCCGGCATTCTGGTGGCGACGGCAGCCTGGTCGCTGATCGATTTCGACAAGCCCAACCTGAAACTGTTCTCCAAGTTCGACTGGTGGGGCCTGATCGGCATGGCCGCTTTCCTCGGCTGCATGGAATATGTGCTGGAGGAAGGCCCGAACCATGACTGGCTGCAGGAGCCGGCGGTTTTTGCCTGCGCCATCATCATGACCGTCGGCGGCGTCATCTTCTTCTGGCGCGTCTTCACCGCCGAGGAACCGATCGTCGATCTGAGGGCCTTCAGCAACGTCAACTTCGCCTTCGGTTCGCTGTTCTCCTTCGTCGTCGGCATCGGGCTTTACGGGCTCACCTATCTCTATCCGGTGTTCCTCGGGCGTATCCGCGGCTACGATTCGATGATGATCGGCGAGGCGCTGTTCGTCAGCGGTCTGGCGATGTTCTTCACCGCGCCCGTCGCCGGCATCCTGTCGAACAAGATCGATCTCAGGCTGATGATGATGATCGGCTTCGTGGGTTTCGCCACCGGCACCTGGTGGATGACGCATCTCACCGCCGACTGGGATTTCTATGAGCTGTTGATCCCGCAGATCCTGCGCGGCTGCTCGATGATGCTGTGCATGGTGCCGATCAACAACATCGCGCTCGGCACCTTGCCGCCGGAGCGGCTGAAGAATGCGTCGGGCCTGTTCAACCTGACCCGCAACCTCGGCGGCGCCGTCGGCCTCGCGGTGATCAACACGGTGCTGATCGACCGCAACGCCTTCCACTATGCGCGGCTCTCCGAGCATGTGCAGTGGGGCAGCGAGGCGGCGCAGACCAAGCTGCAGAACATGACGCGGAATTTCGAGCAGACCGCTGGCCTCGACGCCACAAGCGCTGCGGTCTCGAAGCTGTCGGGCATGGTGCACCAGCAGGCGGCGCTTTTGTCCTTCATGGACGTGTTCATGATGCTGACCGTGCTCTTCGCCTCGCTCGGATTTTTCGTGCTGTTCATCAACAAGCCGGCGCAGCAGCGCGGCGGTGGCGGCGGAGGCCATTGAGGAGCCGGAACCCCCGCCTGGCTTCCTCAACGCGCGACCCCGGAAATCGGCGACGATTTCCGGGGTCATTCTTTTGGAGAGATTAGGCGGCCGCCGGCTTGAAGCTCAGCGCCACGCCGTTGATGCAATGGCGCAGGCCGGTGGGCGGCGGGCCGTCGTCGAAGACATGGCCGAGATGGCCGCCGCAGCGCCGGCAATGCACCTCGGTGCGGGTCATGCCGAGCGAGCGGTCTTCGGTCTTGCCGATGGAGTTCGGGATCTCCTGCCAGAAGCTCGGCCAGCCGGTGCCGGAATCGAATTTCGTCTCCGACGAATAGACCGGCAGGTCACAGCCGGCGCAGGCGAAAATGCCCTTGCGATGCTCGTTGAGCAGCGGACTGGTGCCGGGATATTCCGTACCCTGCTTGCGCAGCACGTCGAAGGCGGCATCGGACAGGATGGCATGCCATTCGGCATCGGTCTTGGTGACTTCGAAAGTCTCGGCTGCCAAAGCCGGCTTCGGCCCGCCGGCGCGCAGCATCGCTGCGGATCCGGCGATGAGAGCGGCAGCGGCGGCTCCGCTCCAGAGAAAATCGCGACGGTTCATGGCCGTTCCTCCTGACGCATTTTGCCAAGATAGAGCGCCGTCCGGAAATCAAAAGCCGGTGACGCCCCATCTCCTGGTTCGAGCAATTCCGGACAGAAACCTTCCTGGCTCCGGCTGCTGCTCCGCGCCTCCTCTACGGAATGGCGCGGAGCACACTCTTGCCGGCGGCGCGATCTTGAATGTCGCGGCTGGCGCTCAGCCAAGTCTTCGCCGGCCAGGTCCGCTTTGTTACATCTTCGGCAAGAGAACCTTGTCGATGACGTGGATGACGCCGTTCGACTGGCGGACATCGGCGATGGTGACATGGGCGACATTGCCGTTCTCGTCGGTGACGGTGACCTTGCCCTTCTCCGCCTTCAGCGTCAGCTCGCAGCCGCCGACGGTCTTGACCTGGTGCGCGCCACCATCGGCCTTGGCCATCTTGGCGACGTCGGCTGCCAACGCCTTGCCGGCGATGACATGGCAGGTCAGCACCTTGCTGAGCTTGTCCTTGTTCTCGGGCTTGAGCAGCGTGTCGACCGTGCCGGCGGGCAACGCCGCGAACGCCTCGTTGGTCGGCGCGAAGACGGTGAAGGGACCGGCGCCCTGCAGCGTGTCGACGAGGCCGGCGGCCTTGACGGCGGCGACCAGCGTGGTGTGGTCCTTCGAATTTACGACATTCTCGATGATGTTCTTCTTCGCATACATCGGCGCGCCGCCGACCATGGGATTGGCGGCGTAAGCAACGGCGCCGAGCGCCGAAAGGCCGAGTGTGAAGGCAAGCAAAAGGGTGGCGAGTTTGCGCATGGTGTCAGTCTCCTCTGGTTGTTTCTTCCCGTCCTTGGGAACGCGAGGAGATACGGGATCGAAAGATCTTAGTTTCACGAATGTCGCGCGATTTTATTCGGGGCGCTTCATTTTGTCCGCCCCGCCGGGCGGCGATCGCGAACTTTCCCTATTCAAACAAGATATGATATAGACTTCATTAGTCTTTGATGATGTCGCGATCAGGGTCAGATGCCCTTCAGGTCGCCTGCAGCAACAACCGGACCGGTAGGCTGGCCGGTCGGCGAACCGCCGGCCGGCTCGAGGCTGACGGCGAGCACGGCGCCTTGCGCGAGCTTCTGCTGGACGGCGGGCGTGACCGGCATGCGCGCGGTCGGGCCGGCGGGGATGACGCCCATCGAGACCGGCGCGTTCTTGCCTTCGATCATCCACAATTCGAAATCCTTGCCGGCGCCGCGGTCGCCGGAGACCAGCGACAGGCCGACCTCATGACGGGCGGCGTCATAAACCGCAAGATATTTGACGTTGCTGTTGTCGGCGGCCAGAGAGGCGACCAGCCTGGTCTCGGGCGCCTGGACCGGCGGATTGACGTAAGGCAGCGCGACATAGACGGCCAGGGCGGCAATGGCCGCGGCGGCGAGGCCGCGCCAGAAGGCAAGGCTCGCCCAGAGGCCGCCGCCGGGCGCCGTGGAGACGGGCGACGCAAACAGGCGCCGATCGATCGCCGCCTTGACAGAAGCCGGCGGCTCGACCGCGGCATAGGCGGCGGCCATCGGCGCAAAGTGGACCTCCCAGGCTTCGACCAGGCGGGCGAATTCTGTCTCGGTGTCGATGCGACGGGATGCGATCTGGCGTTCGTCGGCGGCCAGAACGCCGAGAACGTATTCGGCGGCGAGTAGGTCGTCGCCTCCACCGTCCGGTCCGTTGTCTTGCGCCAGCGTCATCTTTCCAGGCATTCTCTCAGTTTGAGCAGGCTTCGCCGCAGCCAGGTCCGCATCGTGTTCAGTGGGATCTTGAAGCGCTCCGCCAGCTCGGCATAGCTTTCGCCGCTCAGATAGGCGCCCCGGACGGCCGCCGCCCGGTCTTTCTCCAACTCGTCAAGGCAATGGTGGATGCGTTCGGTCTCGCCGCCTGCCACAGCCATGGCCTCGGGTCCCGGCGTCGGATCGGCGACGTCGAGGGCGGCGTCGATGTTGGCGGAAGGACTGCGCCGCGCCCTGATGCGATCGATCGCATGGTTGCGCGCAATGGCCACCAGCCAGGAAATCGGGCTCAGATCGGAAACCGCGAAACGATCCGCTTTCGTCCAGATCTTGACGAAGACTTCCTGAAGCGCTTCTTCCGCATCTCCCCTGTCCTTCAAGACACGAAGGCAGACGCCGAAAAGTTTCCCGCTGGTCTGCTTGTAGAGCAGATCGAAGGCAGCCCGGTCCTTCATCGAAGTCCGGACGATCAGCTTGCTGATGTCCTGAGGCCCCATGGCGGCAAATTAGAAGATTGCGATTTAATTGCAACGGGCGCCGAGAGCTTCGTCCCCCAAGGTTGTCGTGCCATTGGCTTGTCGAATCCCGATACCGATTTACAGGCTCATGAGATAGTCTTCGCCAAAAGAGGGCGGCGATGTCGATCGAGCGCGTGCTTTGGGAACAGGATGCGATCGGACTTGCCGAGCTTGTACACAGGAATGAAATCGCGCCGCCGGAGCTGGTCGACGCGGCGATCGCGCGCGCAGAAGCGACAAGGCCGGACATCAATGCCATTGCCACGCCGCTTTACGATGACGCGCGGGCGCGGGCCAGAACGATCGACCGCACGCTGCCGCTGGCCGGCGTGCCGTTCGCGCTCAAGGATCTCGGCATCGGCATCAAAGGCGTGCCGATCCATGGCGGCAGCCGCATCCCGCCTTTCACCGCCGATTTCAATTCGGTGATGGTCGAGCGCTATCTCGCCGCCGGGCTGATCCCGATCGCCACCAGCACCTCGCCCGAGCATGGGCTGAGGCTTATGACGGAGTCGGCATGCTTCGGCATCACCCGCAACCCGTGGAACACCGGGCATTCGACCGGTGGTTCCTCCGGCGGCTCGGCGGCGCTCGTCGCCGCGGGCGTTGTGCCGGCGGCGCATGCTTCCGACGGCGGCGGCTCGATCCGCGTGCCTTCGGCCTGCAGCGGGCTGGTCGGCCTGAAGACCTCGCGCGGCCGCGTGCCGCTGACGCCGCTCGTCAGCGAAAGCTGGTACGGCATGGTCGTCGACCACGCCGTCAGCCGCTCGGTGCGCGATACCGCGCTGCTGCTCGATCTCACCCATGGCGCCGATCCGCTCTCGCCCTATGCTGCCCGCGCGCCGAAAGGCTCGTTTGCCGCGGCCGCCGCGCGCGACCCGGGCAAGCTCAGCCTCGCCGTCTACCGCAAGTCGCCGCTCGGCCTGCCGATCTCGGCCGAGACGCTCCAGGCGCTCGACATCGCGGTGGCGCTGGCCCGCGAAGGCGGCCACACGGTGGAGGAGATCGAGCTGCCTTTCATCGGCCGCGACTTCATCGCTGATTTCTGCCGGAGTGTCGCCGCGGCCGTTGCCGGCACGATGCGGGCCGAGGCGCGGCGCGTCGGCCGCCCGGTGACTGGCGAGGTCGAGCGGGCGACCCGCGTGCTCGCCCGTCGCGGCGAAATGCTGTCCGCCGGCGAAGTTTATGAGGCCGTGCAGCGGCTCAACGCCACGGCGCGGCAGTTGATCGACGAGACGGCCCGGTTTGACGCCGTGCTGATGCCGATCATCGCGCACCCGCCACTGGCCTGCGGTTCGATGAACGCCAAGGGCGCGGACGAGTTCCTCGAGAACCTGCTCGACAAATTGCATCTGACAGGCCTGCTCAAGGTCAAGTCGTTCTTCGGCCAGTTGATAGACAAGAGCCTGTGGTTCACCCACTGGCCGGCGATCCAGAATGTCAGCGGCCAGCCCTCGATCGCGCTGCCGGTGCATGTCACGGCGGACGGCCTGCCGCTCGGCATCCAGGCCGCCGGCCGGCCGGGCGACGAGGAGACGCTGTTGTCCTTCGCCGCGCAGATGGAGAAGCTTTCGGGATGGCTTGCGCGACGCGCGCCGCTCAAGGTGCCTGCTTAGCGACACACGTTTTCGTCATTGTGACCGCAAAGCCGTTTGCGGCCTGCGGCAATTCCCGCTAAGACCCCGCCGTTCCTTTCTAGAGGCCGGGATCACATCGATGACGGACATCGCCGCCACCGCCGAAATGCAGGCCGCGCTGCTCTCGCGCGCGCTGCCTTATATGCAGCGCTACGAGAATAAGACGGTGGTGGTGAAATATGGCGGGCATGCCATGGGCGATACCGAACTCGGCAAGGCGTTCGCCCGCGACATCGCGCTCCTGAAGCAGTCCGGCGTCAACCCGATCGTGGTGCATGGCGGCGGGCCGCAGATCGGCGCGATGCTCACCAAGATGGGCATCGAATCCAAGTTCGAGGGCGGGCTGCGCGTCACCGACCAGAAGACGGTCGAGATCGTCGAGATGGTGCTGGCGGGCTCGATCAACAAGGAGATCGTGGCGCTGATCAACGCCGAGGGCGAGTGGGCAATCGGGCTCTGCGGCAAGGACGGCAACATGGTGTTCGCCGAAAAGGCGCGCAAGACCATGATCGACCCGGATTCCAACATCGAGCGGGTGCTCGATCTCGGCTTTGTCGGCGAGCCGGTCGAGGTCGACCGCACATTGCTCGATCTTCTCGCGCGTTCGGAGATGATCCCGGTGCTGGCGCCGGTCGCCCCCGGCCGCGACGGCCACACCTACAACATCAATGCCGACACGTTCGCGGGTGCGATCGCCGGCGCTTGCCGCGCCTCGCGCCTGCTCTTCCTCACCGACGTGCCCGGCGTGCTCGACAAGAACAAGAAGCTGATCGACGAGCTGACGGTCGCCGAAGCCAGGGCGCTGATCAAGGACGGCACGGTGTCGGGCGGCATGATCCCCAAGGTCGAGACCTGCATCGAGGCGATCGAGCGCGGCGTCGAGGGCGTCGTCATCCTCAACGGCAAGACGCCGCATTCGGTGCTGCTCGAGCTCTTCACCGAGCACGGCGCCGGCACGCTGATCGTTTCCTAAGAAGGCAAGGTCACCCGTAAACGGTGATCTGCCATGATCAGCCGGCTAATCTTCTTTCGTCCGGCACAAGCGCGGTCTCGACGACGCACGCGCCAGACTTTCCAGGCGGCCGCCGGACGACCATCGATTCCTCCTCGGCGTCCTGCGGCGCGCCCCAGAACTCGGCGAGCGTCGGTCCATCCGTGACGCGGCGGTCGCGGGCGAGAAACCCCCAGACTTCGCGGAACCACACGCGGCGGCCCATCTTCGTGTACCAGCGCATCGAATGCCGCTGCTCGGGATCGGGATGGAACAGGATGCGCGCCAGCGCCTTCGGCCGCGACTGCACCGCGACTTCGATCAGCTTGACGGCGAAGAACAGCATCCATGGCTTCAGCCGGGTCATGTGCAGAACCTGGTGCTTGTAGTCCCAGAGGCGCACATCCTGCTGGATCACCTTGCGGCCGCTGGCGATGCGGAAGAACGGCGTCCAGCGGTGCGGTGTGACATAGAGCGCCTGGATCTGGTCGGGGTCATAAGCGATGAGCTGGCGGAAACCGCGCCAGAGATCGCGCAAGGTCTCGTCCTCGAAGCCGGCGACCCAGGTCGTCATCGACAGGATCCCGTGTTGCCGGAGCAGCCGGATCGCCTCGCGGTCGGACTTGGTGCTGCCGCCCTTGCGGATCAGCGACAAAGTCGCCTCGTCGGTATTTTCCATGCCGAGCAGCCAGCGGATGACGCCAGCCTTGCGGTAAAGGTTGAGGATATCGGCATCGCGCACGATATCGTCGGCGCGGGTCGAGCCGACGATCAACACCGGCACGTTCTCGGCGATCATGGCGTCGAGAAAGGCGCGCCAGGCCTTTTTCGAGGAGGTCGGGTTCTCATCGGCCAGATTGATCAGCTCGACGCCGTGCTCGCGATATAGCCAGGCGATCTCCCTGGCGAATTTGACCGGGTCGCGATGGCGCCAGCGGGTCCAGAACCCGCGCTGGCCGCAATAGTTGCACAGATGCGGGCAGCCGCGCGAGAACTGCATGACCACGGCCCGCTTGCCGCCCCAATAGGAGTAGCGGCGATGATCGATCAGTTCCCAGCCGACGCGGTAAGCATCGAGATCGGCAATGGTCATGGCCGGCTGCGTCGCGACAGGACGGCCGAGGTCGTCACGATAGGCAATGCCGGCAACGCTCGCCACCGGCTGGCGCATCTCGATCGCCTCGACCAGCGCCGTCGCGGTCGCCTCGCCCTCGCCGCGCACGATGAAGTCGAAGACGTCGCTCGCGGCGAGGATGTCGCGCCAATGATAGGTCGGGAAGACATCGCCATAGATGACGATGACGTCCGGCGCGCGGGCCTTGATCATTTCGGCGATGCGTAAAGCCGTCGGATGCGCCGAAGTCGAACCGGAATGGCCGATCAGAATGAAATCGGGATCGTCGCGCAAAGCCTCATCGACCAGTGTGGCAAGTGGCATGGGACCGAACTCGGCGTCGACCAGGCGCACCTGATGGCCGGAATCGATCAGCGGCCCGCCGATCGCCAGTAGCCCGAGCGGCGGCAGATGGTCGTCGGGCACGCGGCTGCCGATGGCCGTGTGCGGCGGATTGATCAGCACGATGTTCAAGGCGGACCTCCATGTTGGTCCGCTTGTGCTAGTCGCCCATGTCGAAGCCGCCTTGGCGCGGTTCAGCAGTTTCCACGCAGCTTTTCGGGAGAAGTTTGTTTGAAGCAATTCCGGACGGAGGGCTACGGCGAAGTTGCCGAGCCTAAACGCTTCACATTCTTAATGGAGTTGCTTTAGCGCCGCAGATGGCTGAGCGGCACGTGGCCAGGTCCCTTGATGTTCTGCAGCACCAGTTGCGTGTGAACGTCGCGCACCCCGGGCAGCCGCATCAGCCGGTGCATGACGAAGGCGTTGAGGTCGTCGACCGACGGCACCATGACATGCAGCAGGAAATCGTAGTCGCCGGTCATGGTCCAGCAGGACGAGACCTCGTCCATGCGCTGCACGGCGGCGATGAAGCTTTCGGGCGAGCCGTCGCTGTGGCTGACCAGCCGCACCTGGATGAACACCTCGACCGTCAACCCGACGGCGCGGCGGCTGAGCACGGCGGCAAAGCCTTTGATGATGCCGGTCTCCTGCAAGGCGTCGAAGCGGCGCGCGCAAGGCGTGGTCGACAGGCCGATCTCTTGCGCCAGCTCCGAGACGGGCTTGCGGCCATCGCGCTGCAGGATGTCGAGCATCTTGATCTCGAAATCGTCGAATGGAGGCATGTATCCTGGATCTCGCGTTGATCCGAGTGCTTTTACCTCAGAAACTGCCGGCGGGCTACAGAACAAGGCTGATTTGCCTCATGGATCGCCGCTAAACTACTCGTCACGATCCGTGGATCACGATCTTGAGGAGGATACGATGACGATCAGCGTTGCCGATTACGCCGCTGAATGCGCGGCGCAGGGCCTTCGCGGCGACTATTCGGTGTGCCGCAGCGATTTCACCGTGGCGCAGAGCTACGATTATTCACCCGAGGAACAGGCGGTGTGGCGCACGCTCTGCGACCGCCAGACGAAGCTGACCCAGAAGCTCGCGCACCGTTCCTATCTGGACGGCGTTGCCGCGCTCGGCCTGCTCGACAGGATTCCCAATTTCGACGAGGTCAGCGAAAAGCTCGCCAAAGCGACGGGCTGGGAGATCGTCGCGGTGCCTGGCCTCATCCCGGCCGGCCCGTTCTTCGAGCATCTCGCCAATCGGCGCTTCCCGGTCACTAACTGGCTGCGGACGAAAAAAGAGCTCGACTACATCGTCGAGCCGGACATGTTCCACGATTTCTTCGGTCATGTGCCGATCCTGACCCAGCCGGTGTTCGCCGATTTCATGCAGATCTATGGCCAGAAGGCCGAGGACTTGATCGCGCTCGGCGGCGACGAGATGATCACAAGGCTTTACTGGTACAGCGCCGAATACGGCCTCATCCAGGAAGCTGGCCAGCCGCTGAAGGCCTTCGGCGCCGGGCTGATGTCGTCCTTCACCGAGCTGCAATTCGCGGTTGAAAGCAAGGACGCCCACCATGTGCCGTTCGATCTCGAGACGGTGATGCGCACCGGCTATGAGATCGACAAGTTCCAGCGCGCCTATTTCGTGCTGCCGTCCTTCGATGCGCTGCGCGATGCTTTCGCCCATGGCGACCTCGCCGGCATCGTGGCGCGGTTCAAGGGTCAGCCGGCGCTCGACCCGGCGACGGTCTGAGGTCGGTTCTCGCCCAACCGACATTCAGGGCGGTTCAGTTGCCGGCAGGCGGCTGGGCCGCTTCGCGCTTTTTCGGATCAATCGACTTTATCGTGCTCGGTCTTGATCCTGGCCAGTTGCTCGCTCTGCAGGTCGAGAGCGGCGTGGATGAAGCGCAGCGTGGTCGAAATCAGACGGCAATCACCTTGCCGAGGTGCTCGCCCAGGCGGCAGGCAAGCGCGGTGATGGTGGTGGTGGGATTGCACTGGCCCGACGTGCAGAACACCGAGGAGCCGCCGACATAGAAATTGTCCATGCCATGTACCTTGCAGTTGGCATCGACGACGCTCTTCAAGACATCGGTGCCCATGCGGGTGCCGCCCATATGGTGGTGTCCTGCCGTCTCCTCGTTGGTCGGATAATCGCCACCATTGCCGATCCAGTCGTCGATGCGGACGCGGCCGAGATTCTTCTGCGCCATGGTCGTGCCGAAAAGCCTGAGGCCCTCGAGCAGGGTGCGGCGCTCGAGCGGCGACTTCTTCCAGCGCAGTTCGATGCGCGGCACGCCGGCGTGATCGACATCGGTCTTCGACAGCTCGATCTGGTTCGAGGCGAGCGGCGCCTGCTCCCAGGCGACATAGAGCTGGGCGGCGCAACGCAGCCTCTGGTCCAGCTGGAACGACATCCACTCCGCCATGTTCGGCGCGGTGCAGGCAAGATCGGCGATCAGCTTCTTGACATTGGGATAGGGGCTCTCGATCAGGCGGATGCCGAAATTCATGATCTGCAGCCGCTCCATCGCGGCAAGCGTCGGCGAGAAGAAGGCTTCATTCGAGCCGTCGACCTCGAACTCCGAATAGTTGGCAAGAACGGCGTTGCCACCTTCGAAGGTCGGATGCTCCATCCAGTAGCGGCCGAGCGCAGCCGCGTTCGGCACCACGCCGCCATTCGAGCGGTCATTCGACCACAACAGCAGCCGCGAGTTCTCCAGTCCGCCGGTGCAGGCGACGAAATAATCGGCGCTGAAGGTGCCGGCGTCTTGCCCGTTCGGCCACAGCTTCGCGCCGGTGATGCGTTTGCCGTCGCCGGTAAGCTCAGTCGCATAGGTGTTGAGCACGACGGCGATGTTCTTGCTCTTGTCGAGCTCGTCCGCATATTTCTCGCCGAAACGAACCGCGGGGCTCTTGATCAACTGCACCCAGCGGATGTCGTCCGAAACCGGGACGTCCGGACGGAACGCCGGAAGCTCGAGGATATCGTGGACCTCGCCAAGATAGGGCTCGATGTCGGCGCGGCTGATCGGCCAGCCGGTGTCCGGCGCCCATGCCTTGGGTTCGAAATCCTGCTTGTCGAGCACGCGGCACCAGCCGGCCCAGTGGTTGGACGAGCCGCCCATGAAGCGCAGCCTGGTGATGTCGAGGTCGAAGTAGAAATCGCCGACCGTCTTGCCACGGTAGAAATCCTGCGACTCCTCGCTGAATTCGCGCGAGCCCGCCTCCAGCACGACGATCGGAATGCCGGCGGTGCCGAGCTTCCTGGCGATTGTCATGCCGGTGGGACCGGAACCGAGGATACAGGCCTTGGGCTTGAAGCCGGTCTGCTTATAGGCTTCGTAGCTGTCGAAGATCATGCGAGGTCGCTCCGCCGCAGGATCCAGCCATTGATCTCGACGATCTCATCGGCATCGACCACGGGTTGCTGGCTGCGGAACAGCGACAGGGCGGGCAGCGTGATCAGCGCCTGCATGATCGCGCGGCGCGACATTTTTCTTATGAACCTGCTCATGACACGTCTCTCGACAGGGGCCTCGATCCACGCATGCCGTTCCTGAACGGCACACATGCCGCCACCGAGGCCAGTTTCGTGCCAAAGCCAGATGAAAACCGCGTTACACCAGGAAGTTTAGCGCGGTTGAATATCGACATGGTTAGGGCTCTGCTAACGCCCGCGGCGAAGCTCAAGCCGCTTCCGGAAGCTCGCGATCGAGGATCGAAAGATTGCGGCCGCGGTTCTTGGCCTCGTAAAGCCTGCGATCGGCGGCGCGCATCAAATCGGAAACGGTCGCGCTTTCGCCGCAGCTTATGCCGCCGATCGAGACGGTGAGCGGCACGGTCCGCTCGTCGACGGGGCGGAAACGGATGAGCTCGACCTCGCGGCGGATGCGTTCGGCGATATGCTTGGCTTCCGCTTCGCTGGCGCCGACCAGGAAGGCCGCGAACTCCTCGCCACCGATGCGGCCGAGCACGTCGCCGCGGCGGATGCCGCGCTCGATGGCGCCGGCGATCAGCAGCAGCGCTTGGTCGCCTGTCAGATGACCATAGCTGTCATTGATCCTCTTGAAGTGATCGGCGTCGATGATGAGGAGCGCGCCGCGATCGCTCTTGCGCCGCGATCCGTCGAGCGCGGCAAAGAAAGTTTCGCGGTTGAGCATGCCGGTCATGTCGTCGCGGCTTGCCTTTTCCGACAGGCGCCTGTGGGCCGCCGCGAGCTGCGCGTGGGCGCGGGCAAGTTCGCGATGAGCATTCTGCAACCGATCGCTCTGCCAGAAGCTGCTGGCGCTGGCAGCCCAGGCGAGGACGAGCGGGCAAACCGTCGACGCTAGCCAGACCGTGCGGCTCATCGGAAAGCCCATTGCCGGCATCACAATCAGCGTCAACAACAGCGAGGCAGCGACCGAAGCGAATGCCACGGCAGCGGCCCTCAAAAATATGCGACTCATCACTTGCTCCCAACGGTCAGCTTGTGTGCCAGCAAGCGTTAAAGGCGACCTTTCCAGGACTTTTAAAATTTGAAGCGAGGCGCCATTTTCGCATTTCGTGACGCGCATAAGTTGTGGATAAATCCAGCGTCGGCATGCCATAAGAAATCCATGACAACGACACCCGATCCCGCCCGCTTCGCCCATGTCACGGACTGGGTGTTCGACCTCGACAACACGCTCTATCCGCATCACTCGAACCTGTTCGCGCAGATCGACGTGAAGATGACCGCCTATGTCGGGGAGCTGCTGACGCTTTCGCGCGATGACGCGCGCAAGCTGCAGAAGGAGCTCTACCTGGAATACGGCACGACGCTGAATGGGCTGATGAAGCGGCACGGCATCGATCCCGACGATTTTCTCGAGAAGGTGCACGACATCGACTATTCGCGGCTGGTGCCGGACCCGGTGCTGGGCGCGGCGATCCGCCAGCTTCCCGGGCGCAAATTCATCTTCACCAATGGCGACCGCAGGCATGCCGAGCGCACCGCGCGCCAACTCGGCATATTGGAGCATTTCGACGCCATCTTCGACATCGTGGCGGCGGGGCTGAACCCCAAGCCGGAGCGCCAGACCTATGAGCGCTTTGCCGAATTGCACTCGGTGACCGGGCACAATGCGGTGATGTTCGAGGACCTGGCGCGCAATCTGGCGGTGCCGAAAACGCTCGGGATGACGACCGTGCTGGTGGTGCCGCGCAATTTCGAGCCGACCTTCTCGGAAATCTGGGAACGCGACCCGGCAAACGAGGACGACGTCGATTTCGTCACCGACGATCTCGCCGGCTTCCTGACCGCGATCGTCGACGTCGTGGTCTGACCAACTCCAAGCGGACCTCCCGGCCGGCCTTGCCGTCGGACGCGTGGCCTTCCGAGCCGTGGCAATTATCTTAAAGCTTGTAGAAGCGGCGGATGATCTCCCAGGCCTCGTCGGCGGTGTCGACGAAATCGATGATGTCCTGATCTCCGGGCGAGATCGTGCCCTGCTCGGCGAGGAAGTCGAGATCGATCGCCCTTTGCCAGAACGTCTTGCCGAACAGAATGACCGGCACGCGCTCCATGCGCCCCGTCTGGATGAGCGTCAGCGTCTCGAAGAACTCGTCCATCGTGCCGAAGCCGCCCGGGAAGACTGCGACCGCCTTGGCCCGCATGACGAAATGCATCTTGCGGATGGCAAAATAGTGGAAGTTGAAGCAGAGCTCCGGCGTGACATAGGCATTGGGCGCCTGCTCGTGCGGGAGCACGATGTTCAAGCCGATCGACGGCGCGCCGACGTCGTCGGCGCCGCGGTTGCCGGCCTCCATGACGCCCGGTCCGCCGCCCGTGACGACGACATACTCCCGATAATAGGAGGTGGCCGACTGCCGCGAGCACAGACGGGCGAATTTACGCGCCTCCTCGTAATATTTGCTGTTCGCCTCGAGGTTCTCCTTCTGCGTCTCGTTCTTGGCCGCCCAGGCCTCGCCGCCCGGTTCGGGCAGGCGAGCGCCGCCGAACAGGATGACGGTCGAGCGAATGCCGCGCTCGGCCAGGATCATCTCCGGCTTCAGGAGTTCGAGCTGCAGCCGCACGGCGCGCAATTCGCGCCGCGTCATGAAGTCGGGATCGTTCCAGGCCAGCCGGTAGGTTTCGGCACGTGTCTGCGGGGTATCCGGCACGCTTTTCGAGCGTTCCAGGTCCTCGTCCGAATGCGGCAGCGGCGTCCACCCTGCCTTTTCCATGGGAGTCATCGAATCCACCCGTCCAATTCCTTCACTTGCGCCGTCCCGTGACGCTGGCGCGATTGACCCCCATTGAGCCTTAACATAGGGTCCGCGCGACTTTTAAACAGGTTAAGGCTGAGCGCCTTAACAGCTTGGTAATGGAGCGAAATCATGTCGAAGCCCGATCTGGCGAGCCTCGAAAAGACCATCGAAAGGGCCTTCGAGGAGCGCGACACGATTTCGACCGCGACGCGCGGCGAGACGCGCGACGCCATCCAGGCGGCGCTCGACCTGCTCGATCGCGGCGTCGCCCGCGTCGCCGAACGGCGGGACGACGGCAAGTGGCACGTCAACCAGTGGCTGAAGAAGGCAGTGCTGCTCTCCTTCCGGCTGAACCCGATGGAGATCATCAAGGGCGGTCCCGGCCAGGCCGTGTGGTGGGACAAGGTGCCGTCCAAGTTCGACGGCTGGAGCGCCGTCGATTTCGAGAAGGCCGGCTTCCGCGCCGTGCCGTCCTCGATCGTGCGCCGCTCGGCCTATGTCGCGCCGGGCGCCGTGCTGATGCCGTCCTTCGTCAATGTCGGCGCCTACGTCGATACCGGCACCATGGTCGACACTTGGGCCTCGGTCGGCTCCTGCGCCCAGATCGGCAAGAACGTGCATCTCTCCGGCGGCGTCGGCATCGGCGGCGTGCTGGAGCCGATGCAGGCCGGCCCGACCATCATCGAGGACAATTGCTTCATCGGCGCGCGCTCGGAAGTGGTCGAGGGCTGCATCGTGCGCGAAGGCTCCGTGCTCGGCATGGGCGTGTTCATCGGCCAGTCGACCAAGATCGTCGACCGCGCCACCGGCGAGGTCTTTTACGGCGAGGTGCCGCCGAACTCGGTCGTCGTCGCCGGATCGCTGCCGGGCAAGCCGCTGCCCAATGGCGACCCGGGCCCGAGCCTTTATTGCGCCGTCATCGTCAAGCGCGTCGACGCCAAGACCCGGTCCAAGACCTCGATCAACGAATTGCTGCGCGATTGATCCTCCCCAACGGAGCGGACGCTATTGTCTGACAGATCGCAATTCCTCTGGCTGTTCTTCAGCCTTTCGGGGCGGCTGAGCCCGGTCGCCTATGCGCTGGCCGGGATCCTGCTGGTGCTTATCCAGTTTTTCCCGTTCTACCAGTTCGCGCGGGTTGAACTGAACACCGCGGCCAGCCAGAACTGGGCCATGATCTGCTGGGGGGTGCTGCTGATCTCGGCCTGGGCCACCTTCGCGGTCACGGCGAAGCGCTTCCACGATTTCGGCAAGCCGACCTATTTTGCGCTGATCTCGCTTATCATCGGGCCCATCCTGCTCATCATCCTCTCCTGTTTCCGCAGCGATCCCGGACCGAATCGCTACGGCAGGCGCACCAACGCGCCAGGCGATAGCTGAGACCGCCATGCGCCACCGCACGCTCGATCCGGCGCGGATCATCGATACCGCCCAGAGGCTCGAGGAGCGTGTCGCCGAGCGTTTTCCGCAAAGGGGACTGCGCGCCGTCGCCGGCGAACTGGTGTCGCTGTCGCGGGACCTCGCCAAGGCCGCCAGGGCGATGCCATCAATGATATCGAGAACCTGAGCTCCAATCTGTCGCGCAAGATCTGGCAGAAGATCACGCTGATTCAGGACCGGCGCTGACCGCTTCCGGCCTGAGGCCGGGCGGACCGCGCTTTTCCGCTTCCGCCTGACGCATCAGCGCCGTGACGCGTTCATTGACCGGCGTCGGGATACCCGTTTGTTTCGCCAGGCGAATGACCGCGCCTTGCAATTCGTCGATCTCTGTCGGACGGCCGCGTTTCAGGTCGTCCCACATCGACGAGCGCGCCTGAGGGTCGATCGCCAGCATGCGGCGGGCCAGAAGCCCAAACAACCAGTCGGGGAGCCGCAGCAATTCGGCAGCAGCATCGGCGGCAGGCCGGTGATGCGCGCCGGCCTGATGCCCGCGGCCCTCATCACGGCGAGCCCCTCGTCGATCTCGGCGGCGAGGATTGAGCGCCAGCTTCGGTCGGCCAGTTGCCTGACCAGCGGCAGGTCGGAGAGCGCCACCAGCGCATTGTTGAGGTTCATCAGCAATTTGCCCCATTGCACCGCCTTCATGTCGGCGCGCGCTTCGACGGCAAGCCCATCAACATCGAGCAGATCGACGAGACCGTCGACGCCGGTATCGATCATCACCTCGCCCTGGCTGGCGCGGTGCGCACGCAACGGCGCCTCGCCATCGGGCGACAGGACGACGTTGAACATTACCATGCCGGTCAGCACCCGCCGTCCAAGGAGTGCGGCGCGCAGCCTGTCGGCATTGTTGACGCCGTTCTGCAGGCTGACCACCACGGCATCCGGGCGCCCATGGGCTGCGATCAGCCTGGCCATCCCCCCGGTCGCGCCGCTCTTCACCGTCACCAGGATGACATCCGCATCTGTCAGTGCGATCGCCGGATCGTCGCTCGCCGAAATCGCTTGTGCCTCGACGCGGCGGTCTCGGCCGTCGAGATCGCTGACGCGCAGCCCGCTTTCGCGCATGGCCTCGACGACGCGGCCGCGGCCGAGGAAGACGACCTTGCGTCCGGCGAGCGCCAGGCAGCCGCCGACATAGCAGCCGATGCTGCCGGCGCCGGCTATCGCGATGGTCCTCGTTTCACTGGCCATGCACTCGTCCTCGCTTGGCCCGCAATTTACTATTATGCATATCGTTCTCCCAGAACCGCTGCACACTTCCGGGCGACATGCGTTTACACGTCATGAAAACCATGTTGTCGGCGGCATGACCGGCGATCATCTGCCATCGTGACACGACAAACGCTTTCGACTATCGCTTTGCCCATGACATTGCCGACCGATCCCGCCGCGAATCTTGCCGCCCTGATCCGCTGCCCGTCCGTGACTCCCGCCGAGGGTGGCGCGCTTGCCGCGCTGCAAGACATGCTGAAGCCGCTCGGCTTCTCGGTCGAACGTCCAATCTTCTCGGAAGACGGCACGCCGGACATCGAAAACCTCTATGCGCGGCGTTCGGGCAACGGCCCGCATCTGATGTTTGCCGGCCATACGGACGTGGTGCCGGTGGGCGACGAGGCGGCCTGGACGCATCCTCCCTTCGCCGCCGAAATCGCCAATGGCGAGATGTATGGCCGGGGCGCGGTCGATATGAAGGGCGGCATCGCCTGCTTCGTCGCCGCCGTGGCGCGCCATGTCGCAAAGAATGGCGGCCCGAAAGGCTCGGTGTCGCTGCTCGTCACCGGCGACGAGGAAGGACCGGCCATCAACGGCACCACCAAGCTGCTCGACTGGGCGGCGGCCAAAGGCGAGAAGTGGGACGCTTCGATCGTCGGCGAGCCGACCAATCCGGATGCGCTCGGCGACATGATCAAGATCGGCCGGCGCGGCTCGCTCTCCGGCAGCGTCATCGTCAACGGACGCCAGGGCCATGCCGCCTATCCGCAGCTTGCCGACAATCCGGTGCGCGGTCTGATCAGCCTGGTCGACGCGCTGCTCCATCCCGTGTTCGACAAGGGAACGAAGGATTTCCAGCCGACCAATCTCGAAGTGACGTCGATCGACGTCGGCAATCCGGCGACCAACGTCATCCCGGCCAAGGCGACCGCGACGTTCAACATCCGCTTCAACGACAGTTGGGATGCAGAGACGATCCAGGCCGAGATCCACAACCGGCTCGACCAGGCCGCCGGGCGCAGGAAATATCGGCCGGGCAAGAAGACACCGGTCGAGTACGAGCTCGTCTGGCGCGACCGGCCAAGCCATGTCTTCCTGACCCGCGACGACAGGCTGATCGATACGCTGAGCAGCTCGGTCAAGGCCGTGGTCGGCAAGACGCCGGCGCTCTCCACCTCCGGCGGTACGTCGGACGCGCGCTTCATCAAGGATTATTGCCCGGTGGTCGAGTTCGGCCTGGTCGGCAAGACCATGCATATGGTGGACGAGCGCGTCGCCCTTGCCGATCTGGAGACGCTGACGCAAATCTACGAACGCTTTATCGAAGATTGGTTCGGACAAGGCCTTTCGTGACCATGCTTTCGGCGGACGAAACCTATGCTTCGCTGGCCGGCGCCTGGCGGCTGATGTTCGGCAAGGCCGACGGGTTGCGCCTGCTCGACCTTTCGGCGGACGGTTTCTGGAATTCCTTCTTCGCCATCGTCGTGGCCGCCCCGGCGCTGATCGTCGGCTGGGTCGGGATCGCCAACGAGATCGGCGATCCGGACGCCTTCGCCGGGCGCCTCGGCATGCTGATCCGGCTGGCGACCGTCGATCTCGGCTCCTGGGTGCTGCCGTTGGTGGCGCTGGCGCTCGTCGCGCCACGCGCCGGCATAGGCAGCCGCTTCGTCCACTATGTCGTCGCGTCCAACTGGGCGTCGGCGATCATCGCCTGGCTGATGCTGCCCGCGGCGCTGCTCAGGCTCTTCCTCCCCTCCAGCAGCGAGATCACCAGCCTGTTGTCGCTGGTTCTGTTTGCCCTGTCGATGGTGCTGACCTGGCGCATGACCAATGCATCGATCGGTAAAGGCCCCGCCGTGGGCACGGCCGTGTTCGTCGGCATGTTCGTTGCCTCGCTGCTCGTCCTGTTCGGCCTGCAGGCGCTGCTCGGCATCGACATACCGGACGGCACGACGGGTTAGATGTCTGTGTCCCCAGCGATGGCGGATTTGCCGGGCGCCTCTGGATAGTCCACCCCGACAAGAAACAGTCCGTCCGGCGGCGCTACCTGGCCGCAGGCGGCGCGGTCGCGCGCTTCGAGCGCCGCTTTGAGATCGGCGGCGCTCCAGGAGCCGTCGCCGACGCGCTTCAGCGAGCCGACCATCGAGCGAACCTGGTTGTGCAGGAAGGAGCGCGCCGAGCTGCGCACCTCGACGAAGTCCCCATTGCGGCCGACGTCGAGGCGGTCAAGCGTGCGGACCGGGCTTTCGGCCTGGCACTGGGTGGAGCGGAAGGTGGTAAAGTCATGCTTTCCGAGCAGCACCTTGGCCGCCTCATGCATGGCCTCGGCATCGAGCCGCTTCGGCACCCACCAGACCTTGCCCTTTTCCAGCGCCGCCGGTGCCCGGCGGTTAAGGATGCGATAAAGATAGTGGCGGCCGGTGGCGGAAAAGCGCGCGTCGAAACCGTCGGCGACGACCGCCGCCTTGAGGACGGCTACACGCGCGCCGGCCGCGTGCAAATGGGCGTTGACCGCATCGCGCACCTTGTCGCCCGACCACGCTTTGGCCAGATCGACATGAGCCACCTGGGCGGTGGCGTGCACGCCGGCATCGGTGCGGCCGGCGGCGCGTATTCTTACCTCTTCACCGCAGAACTTCTGGATCGCCTGCTCGATCGCCTGCTGCACCGAGGGCTGGTCGGCCTGATGCTGCCAGCCGGCGAATTGGCTGCCGTCATATTCGATATCGAGCCGAAAACGCGGCATGTTCAGATAATTGTCTGCGGTCGAAACGAGACACTGTCTTCTCGTTTGAGCATGATCTTATCCGAAAACCTGTTCCCACTTTTCGCGGACGCGGACCTTCGGTTCGGGATCATGCTCTAAGCAGCGAGCGCGGTGAAGGCCGAAGCGTAGACCAGCCTGCCGGTCTCCGGCGCGTCGCCCCAAGCCAAGGCCTGCAGCGCCTCGCCCTGATACTCGCTTTCGAACCTTCCGGCGCGATCATGGGTGTAGCCAAACCGACCGTAATAGGTCGGATCACCCAAGACCACGGCAAGCGTCTCGCCGGCTTCCTTGAGCCGCACATGCGCCTCGCGGATCAATGCGCCGCCGATGCCGGTGCCGTGGAAGGAGGGTTCGACCGCCAGCGGCGCCAGCGCGACGGCCGCGAAGCGCTTGCCGCCATTGTCTACGTAAAGCCTGGAAAACAGGATGTGGCCGACGACCTGGCCGTCTTCCTCTGCAACCAGCTCGACGACGGCGTCGCCGCCGGTGACCAGCGCGTCGACCAGACCGGCTTCCGCCTGCTGGCCAAAGGCATGCTCTTCGACGAGACGGATCGCCTCGCGATCCCGCGGCGTCGCCGCGCGTATCGACATCATGCTCATGTGAGTTTAGTTCCTTTTGCGATCTTGGCTCCGCGCAAAAACTCCTGCGCGGCGGCAGGCCTTCCGCCCGCCCGTTGAACTTCGACCAGCCTGACCGCGCCCGATCCGCAGGCGACCGTCAGCCGGTCATCGAGAATTCCTCCCGACTCGCCGGCGCCATCCGAGAGCGTCGAGCGAAGCAGTTTCAGCCGCTCCATGCGGCCGCCAATTTCGACCTCGCACCACGCGCCCGGGAAGGGCGAGAGGCCGCGAATGTGATTGTGGACTTCGCCAGAAGGCCGCGTCCAGTCTACGCGTGTCTCCGATTTATCGATCTTTTGGGCGTAGGTCACCCCTTCCGCCGCCTGCGGGGTAAATGTCATACAATTTATCCCCAACTGCGCGAGCGCCTCGACCATCAGCGATGCGCCCTGCACCATCAGGCGATCATGCAATTCGCCGGCCGTCATATCGGGTCCGATGGCGCATTTTTCAACCATAGCCACCGGTCCGGTGTCCAGACCCTCTTCCATCTTCATGACCATCATGCCGGTCTCGGTATCGCCGGCCATGATGGCGCGCTGGATCGGAGCTGCACCACGCCAGCGTGGCAAAAGCGAGGCATGGCCGTTGAGGCAGCCCAGCCTCGGCGCGTCCAAAACGGCCTTCGGCAGGAGCAGGCCGTAAGCCACGACGACAGCGACATCGGCCTTCAAGGCGGCGAAGGCCTGCTGCTCGGCCTCGCTTTTCAGCGATTTCGGCGTGCGCACCTCAAGCCCCAACCGCTCCGCCTCGCGCTGCACCGGCGAGGGCGTCAATTCCAGCCCGCGCCGGCCGCCAGCGCGCGGCGGCTGGGTGTAGACGGCCGCGATCTCGTGGCCGGCCTCGGCAATAGCGCGCAAGGTCGGCACGGAAAAATCCGGCGTGCCCATGAAGATGGCGCGAAGGGGCATGCCCCTCTAGCCCACCATCTTGCCCGGCGCCTTGTCCTTGGCGAGCTTCTTGAACTTCCGCACCACCATGTCGCGCTTCAGTTTCGATATATGGTCGATGAACAGCACGCCGTTGAGATGGTCGATCTCGTGCTGCAGGCAGGTGGCCATCAGGCCTTCCGCCTGCATCTCCTGCAATTTGCCGTCGCGGTCGAGATATTTCACGCGCACCGAAGCCGGGCGCTCGACCTCGGCATAATAATCGGGAATCGACAGGCAGCCCTCCTCATAGACCGAGCGCTGGTCGGCGCTTTCGAGGATTTCCGGGTTGATGAAGACATGCGGCTCCGGCGGCTCACCCTCCTTGGCGAGATCGATGACCAACAGCCGCCTCGGCACGCCGACCTGGATCGCCGCAAGGCCGATGCCGGGCGCGTCATACATGGTTTCCAGCATGTCGTCGGCGAGCTTGCGCAAATCGGCATCGACGCGCTCCACCGGCTTGGAAACCTGGCGCAGGACGGGATCGGGAAGGATGATGAGCGGCTTGATCGACATGGCGTCTCACCTAAGACCTCGCTTGACAAGCGTCAACCGGGGCACCGTTGGCCTGTTCACGTTTTGATCTGTGCCACGCGGCCGAATCGGTTATGCTGTCCAAATGAACGACATGACCTCGATCCTTTCCGAGCCCATCGCGCGGCTTGGCGCCACGACCATCACGCTTGGCCAGGCGCTGGCTTTCGGCGCAATCCTTCTGCTTGCGCTGTTCGTGGCGCTTGTCATCGCCTTGTGGCGCGCGGCCGGGGCGCGCGCGGCGGCCGCTGCGGAAGCAGCCGACCATGCCCGCGATGCCGAGGCGAGGATGGCCGACATCATGCAGGCGCAGGCCGAGATGCAGGGGCGCATGGGCGCGATCGCCGAGGTGTTCGGGGCGCGGCAGGCCGAGCTCACCCAGTCTCTGGGACAGCGGCTTGACGCCATGACCGGCCGCCTCGGCCAGACCATGGCCGAGCAGACCAAGTCGACGCATGAAAGCCTGGCCAAGCTGCAGGAGCGGCTGGCGGTGATCGATACCGCGCAGGGCAATATCCAGTCCTTGGCCGGCCAGGTCGTGCAACTGCAGGCGATCTTGTCCAACAAGCAGACGCGCGGCGCCTTCGGCCAGTCGCGCATGGAAGCGATCGTCGCCGACGGTCTACCGCACGGCGCCTATGAATTCCAGGCCAGCCTCTCCAACGGCAGCCGGCCCGACTGCCTGGTGCGGATGCCGAACGGCGCGCCGATGCTCGCCATCGACGCAAAATTCCCACTGGAAGCGTGGAACGCCATCCGCGCCGCCGAGGGGGAGAACATGCAGAAGGCGGCGGCGCAGGCTTTCCGGCGCGACATCGAGGTGCATATCCGCGATATCGCCGAAAAATACCTGATCCAGGGCGAGACCCAAGACACCGCCTTCATGTTCGTTCCGTCGGAATCGGTGTTCGCCGAGATCCACGAGAATTTCGAGGCGGTGGTGCAGAAGGCGCATCGCGCCCGCGTCGTCATCGTCTCGCCCTCGCTGCTGATGCTGTCGATCCAGGTCATCCAGGCGATCCTGAAGGACGCCCGCATGCGCGAGCAGGCGCATCTGATCCAGGGCGAGGTCATCCGGCTGATGGAGGATGTGGCGCGGGTCGACGAGCGGGTGCGCCGGCTGCAGACGCATTTCGGCCAGGCGGCGCGGGACATAGACGACATCCTGGTCTCGACGTCGAAGGTGACCAAGCGCGGTCAGAAGATCGAGGCGCTGGAATTTGCCGAGGGCGAGGCCGAGGCGCCGCGCGGCGGTCCCGCCAAGGCGGAAACCGGCGCGCGGGTGGCCGATTCAAAGACGGGTCAGCTCAGGCTGCGGGTCGTCGAAGGCGACGAGTAGCCGGTCAGGCACCAGGAAAAGGGCAAAGCCTTCGCTTTCGCCATCCATAGGCGAAGATGAAGGCGGACGGCGCCACCATCGCCAACCTTGTAACCATGACATTTTTTCGTTGGCGCGCCGCGGCCTTTTGCGTGCACCATGGGCGATCCCGTTCTTCGCAAGGCCCTCGCCCATGACCACCCTGCCCGGCATCTCCGACATCCGCGCCGCCGCCGAGCGGCTTTCCGGCCTGATCGTCGAAACGCCGCTGATCGAATCGCCGGAGCTCAACAAGCGCTATCGCGGCCGCATCCTGTTCAAGCCCGAGACGCTGCAGCGCACCGGCTCCTTCAAGATCCGCGGCGCCTACAACAAGCTGTCATCGCTCAGCGAGGAAGAGCGCGGCCGTGGCGTCGTGGCCTTCTCTTCCGGCAACCATGCGCAAGGCGTGGCAGCTTCGGCCGCCATGTTCGGCGTCAAGGCGGTCATCGCCATGCCGGCCGACGCGCCGGCGCTGAAAGTCGGCAATGTCCGCAAGATGGGCGCCGAAGTGGTGCCGTTCGACCGTTTCAAGGACGACCGCATGGCTGTCGTGCGCCCCTATATCGAGAAGGGCATGGTGCTGGTGCCGCCCTTCGACGATCCGGCGATCATTGCCGGCCAGGGTACGATCGGCCTGGAGCTGATGAAGCAGGCGAAAGCGCTCGGCGTGGCGCTCGACGCCATCGTCGTCCCTTGCGGCGGCGGCGGCCTGTCGAGCGGCATTTCCGTCGCGGTCATGGACGCTTCGCCGCGCACGCAAGTCTGGGCGGTCGAGCCCGAGCATTTCGACGACACGCGCCGCTCGCTGGCCAAGGGCGAAAGGGTCGCGAACGAGCCCGGCCACAGCTCGATATGCGATGCGCTGCTCACCGCCGAGCCGGGCGCCATCACCTTCGAGATCAACCGCCGGAATCTCGCCGGCGCCATCGCCGTCTCCGACAAGGCCGCCGCCCAGGCGATGCGCGACGCCATGGCTTATCTCAAGCTCGTGGTCGAGCCCGGCGGCTGTGTCGCGTTTGCCGCGCTCGCGTCCGGCGAGATCGACCTTGCCGGCAAATGCGTGGCCGTCATCCTGTCCGGCGGCAATGTCGATTTCCGCACCTATTCGGAGATCATGGCGGCGGCATAGAGGCCCTTCGTAGCGGGACACTTGCCTTTAGCGTCGATCACGTTACGTTTTCCATCAATTGGTTCACTGCCGGGAGAAGCTGTTGCTAGGTTACCTGCCATTTGTCTTGGGCGGGGCACTCGGGCTGCTGGCTGCGTTTCTGCTTGCTGGAGCGTTTGGCATCGGTGGAACCGCCCAGTTGTTGCTCTTTGGCCTGTTGCCTGCCGTCGGCGGCGCCATTTGCGAGCGCATGACCAGCCGCAACTGATCGCGATGGGTGGAAAGCAGATGTTAATGCGTCCAGAATAGCAGAGATAGCACAATCAGGGACTAGGAGCGTATGCAACTCGTCATGGAAGGACAACCACTGCTCGTCCATCTTGCGGTGGGGGCCGGTGTTGCTGTCTTTCTCGTCAGCTTCGTGGGAATGCTTTACGGTATCTATCTCACCCTGACAAAGACGGAAGCGCTCGCAACAAAGCCCGATGAAAGGGGACTTCCATATTGGGAGCGAGCTGCACGCAAGAATAGCCGAGCTAGTGGCATCTTCGTCCGAAGCGAATTCAAACATCTGCGCTATCTTCTATTCGCTGCAGTAATTGGCGGCCTCGGCTCCTTCGGCACTCTTCTCCTCATTGTCTATGTCTTTGGGGAACGCGCTTAGGTCCGATTTCGGCTTAATTCGGGCGCTCCCAACCATTAGTTTGACCCTAATCCAGCGTGCGCCTGAACCGCACCAGCGCCACGCCGGCGAACAATGCCACGAACACCACCAGCCAGCCGACTTCCGTCGCCACAGCCGGAAGCTCCGCCCCTTTCAGCATGACCGCGCGGGTGATGCGCAAAAAATGCGTGAGCGGGAAGATCTCGCCGAAAGTCTGTGCCCAGCCCGGCATGCCGCGATAGGGGAACATGAAGCCCGACAGCATGATCGAAGGCAGAAAGAAGAAGAAGGTGAGCTGCAGCGCCTGCATCTGCGTGCGCGCGATCGTCGAGATCGTGTAGCCGAGCAGCACCAGCGACAGCACGAACACCAGCACGGTCGAGAGCAGCAGCGACAGCGAGCCCATGAAGGGAATGGCAAACAGCAACTTCGCCGCGGCCAGCACCACCACCACCTGCACCGCGCCCACCACCAGGTAGGGCAGTACCTTGCCCAGCATGATCTCCAGCGGGCTCGACGGCATGGCCAGAAGGTTTTCCATCGTGCCGCGTTCGGTCTCGCGCGTCAGCGCGATCGAGGTCATCATCACCATCGTCATCTGCAGGATGACGCCGAGCAGGCCGGGCACGATATTGTATTGCGAGATGCCTTCGGGGTTGTAGCGCCGGTGCACGACGACATCGAGCTGGCCGCGCGCCGCCTCCTTGGCCGTTTCCTGCGTGCCCTGCGCCCTGAGCAGCGCCTGGCTGGCGACGGTGCCGAGCGTCGAGATCGCGCCGCTGGCCACCGCCGGATCGGTGGCGTCGGCCTCGATCAGGATCTGCGGATTGTCGCCGCGCTCGACGCGGCGCGCGAAATCGGCGGGGATGGTGACGACGAAGGAGACGTCGCCGCGTGCCATCAGGAACTCGGCTTGCTCGGCACTTTGCGCGACATGGTCGAAACGGTAGTAGCCCGTCGTCTGCAGCGCCGAGACCATCGCCCGCGTGTAGGGATCGCTGCTGGTCGCCACGAGCGCTGCCGGCAGGCTCTTCGGGTCGTTGTTGATCGCATAGCCGAACAGCACCAGCTGGATCAGCGGCACGCCCAGCATCATGGCGAAGGTGATGCGATCGCGCCGCATCTGGATGAATTCCTTGGTCAGCAGCGCGCCCAGCCTGGCGAAGGAGAAGACCGCGTTCATGCCATATTGTCCTTCGAGCCGGACATGAACTGGATGAACACGTCCTCGAGGCTGGTCTCGCCGGGCTTCACCGTGACGCCCTTATGCTCCTTCTCGACATCGGCCAACGCCTTTTCGAGCGCCGCCTTGTCGGAGCCGACGACATGCAGCGTCGCGCCGAACGGCGCCACCTGGTCGACGCCGGGCCGGCCCTGCAGCGCTTGGGCCACCTGGTCGAGCCGCGGCCCCTGCAGCACGAAAGTGGTCAGCCCGGCATTCTTTACCACCTCGTCCACCGTGCCGGTGGCGAGCATCTTGCCGTAGGAAATGTAGCTGATGCGGTGGCAGCGCTCGGCCTCGTCCATGTAATGGGTGGAGACGAGCACGGTGAGCCCGCCGCCGGCGAGGCGATGGATCTCGTCCCAGAACTCGCGCCGCGCCTTGGGATCGACACCCGCCGTCGGCTCGTCGAGCAGAAGCAGCTTCGGCTCGTGCATGATGCAGGCGGCCAGCGCCAGCCGCTGCTTCCAGCCGCCGGAAAGCGTGCCGGCCAGCTGGTTGCGGCGGCTCGTCAGGCCGAGATCCTGAAGCGTGCGCGAGACATACTCCTCGACCGGTTTCAGCCGGTAGAGCCGCGCCACGAATTCGAGGTTCTCGCCGATCGTCAGATCCTCGTAGAACGAGAATTTCTGCGTCATGTAGCCGACTTCGCGCTTGATCCTGAGCGCGTCGGTGCGGATGTCGAAGCCGAGCACCGTGCCGTCGCCCTCGTCCGGCGTGAGCAGCCCGCACATGATGCGGATGGTCGTCGTCTTGCCCGAGCCGTTCGGCCCGAGGAAGCCGACGATCTCGCCTTCAGCGACCGTCATCGTCACATGGTCGACGACGGTCTTGTCGCCGAAGCGCTTAACCAGGCCGCGAACGTCGATGGCGTTCATTGCCCGAGATCCGCCCCGATGTCGGCCAAGTCGACATCGACGATCTGGCCGGGCTGCAATGGTCCCGCATTGCCCTCCGGCCGGGCCTCGACGAGATAGACCAGCTTCTGCCGGTTCTCGAGCGAGTAGATCACCGGCGGCGTGAATTCGGGATCGGGCGAGACGTAGCTGACGCGCGCCTTCAGCCCTGCCCCGCAGCCATCGCAATGGACCTTGAGCTCGGTGCCGACCTTGACCGACGAAAAAGCGCTTTCGGGCACATAGACGCTAAGCTTCACGGCGCCGTCGGGTAACATCGAGATCACCGGCGCGGTCGGCCCGGCCGTGTCGCCGGGATTGCGGATGACGTCGTTGACGCGGCCGGGCGAGGGTGCGGTCAGCACCCGCTTCGACAGCCGCCACTCGGCCTGCCGCAAGGTCGACTGCGCCTGCTTGACCTGATTGTCGGCGGCCTTGATAGTCTCGGGCCGCGCCGGCAGATTGCCGACGGCGAGATTGGCCTCCGCCTGGCCGACCTGGGCATTGGCGGTTTCGAGCGAGGCCGAGGCAGTGTCGTAGTCGGCTTGGGTGCCGGTGCCGCGCTTATAGAGGTCGCTGGCGCGGTCATATTTGCGCTTGGCGTCGGCGGCCTGGGCCCTGGCCATGTCGACCTCGGCCTTGAGCACGGCAATTTCTTCGGGACGCTTGCCGACCTGCAGGTCGGCAAGCTGCGCCTGGGCCTGCGCAAGCGCAGCTTTCGCCTGCGCCACCTCGATCTTGGCGTCGGCATCTTCCAGCGTCGCCACCGCCTCGCCGGTCTCGACACGGTCGCCGCGCCTGACCGTCACCGTCGCCACCTGCGCCACTTCGATCGGCGCCATCAGCACATATTCGCCTTCGACATAGCCGACCGCGAGCGGGGCTGCCGGCGCGCAGGCGCCGAACAGCTGGGCGGCGAGCGGCAGCGAACAGAGAAAGCTCATGATTTGCCCTTCTTGCCGGCGTCTGCATCGCGCGCCGCCAGCATCGCCCTGAGATTGTCTGTCGTGACCGCCACCACCTTGGCGGCCTCTTCATTGCCGATCTCGCGCCAGCCCATCCGGCGTATCACCGCCTCGCGGCCGATCCGGAAATAGATGGCTTGGCCGATCAACGTGAAGACGGTGAGCTTGGTCGCTTCGCTCTCGGCTGGCTCGCCGGTCGCTTGGTCCCAGATCTGGCACAGCCGCCGGTGCGTCGGCTCGAACACGCCGGCATAGATGCGGTCGAGCGCGGCGGTCGGATGCGAGAGTTCGCGAAGTACGAATTGTACGATCTCGCCGGCCTGCGGACTGGCCACGACGAAGCCCACCATCCGCTCCAGTGCCGCGAAAAGCTGTGCTCTCGCAGCGTCCGGGCTTGCCGGGGCGGCCGCCTGGGTTGCGCCCAGCGCCTGGCCGGCGATGCCCTGGATGGTTTCGACGATGAAGTCGGCGGCGGCGGCGCGCAGGCCTTCCTTGCCACCGAAATGGTAGGCGATCGAGCCGATATTGGCCTTGGCCTCGGCCGCGATCTCGCGTGTCGAGGTGCCATCGAAACCCTGCCGTCCGAACAGCTTGAGCGCCGCATGCACCAGCGCCGCGCGCGTTTGGTCGGCGGCGGTGGCTTCGCGCTGATGCTTCCTTGCGTGCGGCTGCTTGTTCATGGATCGCATTTAATCAATCGATTGATTAAAGTCAAGTTGACGGCTGAGTCGGCTTGCCTTCGCGACCCCCACAGGCTTTATTGCGCGGCCATGGGCAAGGAAGTCGAGCGTAAGTTCCTGGTCTCCAGTCCCGCCTGGCGCGATGAGGTCGGGGCGGAAATCCGCATTCGTCAATTCTATGTCGCCGCGCAGCCCGGCCGCACGGTGCGGGTGCGCATCAGCGACGGGCGCTCCGCTAAGCTCACGCTGAAGTTCGGCGACAGGGCGCGCGAGCGCGACGAATTCGAATATTCGATCCCGCTTGCCGAGGCTGAGGAATTGATGGCGTTCGCCATCGGACGTGTCATCGAGAAGACACGCCACCATGTTAGACACCGCGGCTATCTCTATGAGGTCGATGTTTTCGGCGGCGAGCTCGCGCGGCTGGTGATCGCGGAGCTGGAGACGCCGGAGGACGTATCTGACGAAATGCTGCCCGACTGGCTCGGTCGCGAGGTCACCGGCGAGTCGAGGTTCTACAACGCGTCGCTGGCTTTCAAGGGGATTCCGGAGATCGCCGCATGAGCTTCCGCATCGATCCGCGCTTGCCGCTTACCGGCGAGGTCAGGCGCATATTGGCGGACGAGATCGGCAAGGCAGTCGCTCATCTCGAGATGGCGCGCGAGAAGCCGGAGCAGGGACTGCACAAATGCCGCAAGCGGCTGAAGAACGTGCGAGCCTTGCTGCGCCTGGTTCGTTCCGGAGACGAACCGTTCTGCCAGACCGAGAACGAATGCTATAAGCAGGTGTCGGCGCTGCTTGCCGGTCCACGCGAGGCGACTGCCTTGATCGAGACTATCGATCGTCTGGCAGATGTGTTTCCGGAACAATCCGCAGGCGGCGGTCTCGACCCCGTGCGCGAACGGCTGGTGCTGCGCCAGCACGAGCTCCATGCCGGTCCCGGCCTCGACGCCGCCATCAATGCGGCCATAGCTGCCTGCCGGGAAGGCCTCGAACGCGTCGACAGGCTGGCCTTGCCCGATCAGCCCGAGCAGGCGGCCGATATATTGGCCGACGGCGCCCGCGCCACCTTGCGGCGCGCCAGGAAGGCGCTGGACAAGGCCGGCTCGCGCGGCGCGGCCGACGATTTTCACGACCTGCGCAAGGCGGCAAAGACGCACAGCATGCATCTGTCGCTGCTCGGCCGCCTGTGGCCGACGCCGATCAAGGCGCGTCGCAAGGCGGTCGACAGGCTCGGCGAGCAGCTCGGCGAATTGCACGACGTCTTCGTCATTTGCGCCCTGCTCGACGCCGAAGGCGAGCCGCTCGGCCCCGCCGACGAGACGAAGCTTCTGCGCAGGCTGCTGAAGCGTGCCGAAAAGAGCCTGGCCAAGGCCTGCCTTGCCGATGCCGCCGACCTATTCGGCGACAGCCCGAAACGCTCGGCCAAAAGACTTGCCCGCAAGGCGCGCGACGACCTCGCCGCACCGCAGGAAGAAGCGAAAGCGGCGTGACGCCGGCCCTGACCTTCTCCCCTTGTGGGAGAAGGAAAAGGCGCTCCGCTACGCCGGCAATGCCCGTTTCTCCTTCGCAGCCCTGGCGCCCGCATCCCTCGGATGCGGCCCGATCGGCATGATCGCCGGAAACGGCGTCGCGCCGAAGGCGAAGGTCCACTTGTAGCCGGTGAGCTGGTCCTCGGGCGTGGTGTGCTGGTCGTGATGGGCAAGCAGCCTGGCGCGTTCGGCGAGCTCGTCGGCCTCGCGGCGCAGCATTTCCGCCGTTTCGGGCCGCATCCGCCTGGAAAAGCTGATGAAGGTCGCGGCCTGCTCCATATGGCCGATCGCCCAGCCGATGAAGTTCTTGTTGGTCATCTCGAAATGCGGCTTCAGCGGCCCCTCGAAATCCCACTGGATCGGCGCGTCGACCAGCAGCCTTGCCGACAGCCCGCGCCCCAGCGCCACCAGCCCGAGCTCCTCGAGGTCGCGCAGATAGAGGAACATCGAGGCTTCGCTCAGGCCTTGCGAGCGCATGATGCCTTCGGGCGTGAACTTCTCCGACAGCATGACGAAGACGAAGAGCAGGGCCGGCCGCGCCGCCAGCCGGCGCTCGATTTCCGGCGCGACGCGGTTGGCCGGACCCGGCCCGCGGTTCATTGCGCCGAGCACGTTCTCCAACTCGACACCGGCCGCGGCGCAGATCTCCATCAGCCGGTCGAGCTTGCAGTTCTTCTCATGGAAAATACGCTTCACCGTCGGCTCGGAAACGCCCATGCGCTCGGCGAGCGTCCGGTAGGTCAGGCCCTTGGCCTTCAGCGTCCGTTTCAGCGCCTCGAAGATCGGACCGTTCATGGACTGCGCCTCATTCGTGCGAATTCGTATTGAATTACGATACTAGTCCTGTTCCGGCTTCTCGGAAAGTATCGGAAAGCCTAGCTCTCGGCCGTCATCACAGGAGAGCATCCATGAAATATCTCATCGCTTCGGCCGCCTTCGCCGCCATCTCCGTCATATCCGCCGCGCAGGCCGGGGAGCTCTGGCGCGCCACCGGCTTCGAGCAGCCGGAATCCGCGCTTGTCGATGCCGCCCACAACCGCATCGTCATATCCAATATCGTCGGCAATCCCGGCGCGGCGGACGGCAATGGCTATTTGTCGCTGCTGTCGATGGACGGTCAGGTCCTCGCGCGTCACTGGGTGGAAGGCTTGGACGCGCCCAAGGGCATGGCGATCGCCGGCGGCAGGCTCTACGCCGCCGATATCACCAAGGTGCGCGTCGTCGATCTCGCCAGCGGCAGACTGGTCGAGACCATCGATGTGCCCGGCGCCGTGTTCCTCAACGACATGACGCAGGACAGCGCCGGCAAGGTTTATGTCAGCGACATGCTGGCCGACACGATCTACCGCATCGACGGCGACAGGCCGGAACTGTTCGTCAAGGATGCGCTGCTCGCTTCGCCGAACGGCGTGTTCGCCGATGGCGGCAGGCTGATTGTCGCTTCCTGGGGCAAACGCATCAACACGACCGATTTCAGCACCGCGGAGCCCGGCGGCCTGCTGTCGGTCGACCTTGCCACGAAGAAGGTCACGCCGCTGCCCGGCGCCCAAAAATTCGCCGACCTCGACGGCGTCATCGCCATTGGCGACACTATCTACGCCACCGCCTACATGACCGGCACGCTCTACAGCTACAAGCCCGGCGGCGCGCCGACGGTGGTAGCGACCTTCAAGCCGGGCAGCGCCGATATCGGCACGGACGGCGAAAGGATCTTCGTGCCGCTGATGGGCGAGGGCGAGGTCGTGGCGCTGTCACTGGATTGAGCATGTCGCGGCGGAGAAGCATTGCAACGCCGGCGGGGCAGCGTTTCGCATCTCGGCACTCAACGGCGAGGCGAGTTTTTCACCTCGCCAATCGCGATTGGACCGCAATGTCGGTGGCGGCTGCCATCTGGTTTCGCCGGCCGCTCCGGACTATTCGGCGGCAATCCGTCATGTGAGCGAAGCCGTGAAGACATCAAGCCTGAACGTCGCCGTTTCCCCGACGATCCCGGTGCTCGTCTGCGCGCTGGCGATCTTCCTGCTGTCAGGCATGGATGCGGCGATGAAGTCGCTGGTCATCGCGGTCGGCGTCTACAATACGGTGCTATGGCGCAGCATGGTCGCGACCGTGGTCGCGGGCGCGGCCTGGTCGACGGGGCCACGCTCGAAACCGAGCTTCCCGGTGCTCGGTCTGCATGCGCTACGCGCCGTCATTGTCGGTATCGTCCTAGTCTCGTTCTTCTGGGGTCTGGCCAGGCTGCCGCTCGCCGAGGCTATAGGCCTGAGCTTCGTCGCGCCGTTGTTTGCGCTTTTCCTCGCCGCATTGCTGCTGGGCGAGCGCATAAGGCGGCAGGCGATGTGGGCGTCGCTGGCCGGTATCGCGGGCGTCTTGATCATACTGGCCGGCCAGTTCGGGCAGGCAGGCCATTCGCAGGATGCGCTTTTGGGCACGGTCGCCGTGCTCGTATCGACGGTCTTCTACGGCTACAATCTGATCCTCGCCCGGCGACAGGCGCTTCTGGCCAAGCCGGTCGAGATCATGCTGTTCCAGAATATCTTCGTCGGGATTATTCTTGGTTGCGCGGCGCCCTGGCTTGCCGTCGCGCTGCCGAGAGAACTTTGGCTTCCCTTGGCAGGCGTGGCGCTGCTGTCGCTCGCCGGCCAATTCCTGATGAGTTGGTCCTACGCCCGTGCCGAAGCGCAATATCTCATCCCGACAGAGTACTCGGCCTTCATCTGGGCGATCGCGCTTGGCTGGTTCTTCTTCGGTGAGAAGGTGGCCTGGACCACGCTTGCGGGCGCATGTCTCATCGTCGCCGGCTGCCTGATCGCCGCACGCGCCAGCCCCAAGCTTGCCGAGCCGATCGAAGCGGCCGTTTGATCACGGCGCCTACGCCGTCTCCGCTTTTCCGTCCAGCTGCGCCCGCGCGTCCCGGATCGACGCCGCATAGGTCACCAGCGGCCGCTTGACGCCATGGCTTATCAGGGTGCGCCTGACTTGCGACGAGGCGCCCGCGATGATGAAGCGTCCTCCGGCGCGCCTTGCGTTGTTCGCGGTGCTTTCGATGACGTTTGCCGCGGTCGAATCGAGGAAGGGCACCGCCGAGCAATCGAGGATGAAGTTCCTGCGCTGGTCGGCGATACGGTCCAGCACGGTCGCGATCGTTGCCGCAGCGCCGAAGAAGAACGCCCCCGATATGCGGTAGATGACGGTATCCGGATCGGTGGCGGCGGCGAGGTCATAGGCAACGCGCCCGCCATTTGCGGCGTCGGCGCGGTCCTCCGTCACCGGCGGGACATGTGCCTCCACCTCGACCGAACGCGCCATCCGCCCGATGAACAGCAGAGCGCCCAGCGCAAAGCCGACCACGATGCCGGTAGTGAGGTCGCGGAAGATGACGAGTCCGAAGGTAACCAGAAGCACCAGGGCGTCGCCCCAGGACGATCGGAGCAGCGCCAGGAAGGCGGGCTTCTCCACCATGTTCCAGGCCACCGTGGCCAGCACCCCGGCAAGCGCCGCCAGCGGGATGTAGCTGGCAAGCGGCGCAGCCACCAGCATGAACAGCAGCAGGAAGGCGGAATGGAATATTCCCGACAACGGTCCATGCGCGCCGGCGCGGATGTTGGTCGCCGTGCGCGCGATCAGTCCGGTCACGCAGATCCCGCCGAACAGCGCTGAGCCGATATTGGCGATGCCCTGCGCCACCAGTTCGCAGTTGGACCGGTGCCGTCGTCCGGTCATACCGTCCGCGACTACGGCGGAAAGCAGCGATTCGATTGCTCCGAGCAGGGCGAAGGAAATTGCGTCGGGCACCACGGAGACGAGCTTCTGCGCATCGAGCGCCGGAAGAGCCGGATCCGGTAACATCCGCGGAATGCCGCCGAATTGCGTTCCGATCGTCTCTACGGGAAGACCGAGAAGCGTCGTCGCCAGCGAGGCCGCAGTCACCGCGATCAGGAGGCCCGGCCACGAAGGGCGCCAGCGCTTCATGGCCACGATGATCCCTATCGTCAGCGCGGCGAGCGCAATGGCCGCCGGATTTGCCGTTCGGGCCGCCTTGCCGAGCGCGATAAGCCGCGGCAGCAGGTCGCCTGGTTCCTTGCCTGGCAGCGCCAGGCCGAACAGGTCGTGCAACTGGCTGGACAGGATGATGACGGCGATGCCCGCCGTGAAACCCACCGTCACCGGATAGGGAATGAACTTCACATAGGCGCCGAGCCTCAGATAGCCGGCCGCGAGCAGGAAGGCGCCGGCCATGAGCATTGCCAGGATCAGCCCGTCGACACCGTGCCGGTCGACCGTCGAGGCCACGACCACGATGAAGGCGCCGGCGGGCCCGCCGATCTGGAAACGGCTGCCGCCAAGCGCGCCGACGATGAAACCGCCGATGATCGCCGTAAACAGTCCGCGCTCGGGCTCCACATGCGAGGCGATCGCGATCGCCATCGACAGCGGCAACGCCACGATGGCGACCGTCAGGCCGGCGATCACATCGGCCCTCAGCTGCTTGAGGTGGTAGCCCTCGCGCAGCACCGTCACCAGCTTTGGTGTGAACAGCTCGGCGAAGGTCGGCCGTGCTTGGTGGTGAATTGCCCGCCGCGCCTGATCCATGAACTGCTTCCGCTCCACAGGGCGGCGGGATCGTCGGCTGGATGTCGGCGGTCGCCGTCGCGATAAACCGTTGCGACGCCGCATCGCTGCCCGAAAACCGGTAACGGTTCCCGAGGCGGATGCGGTTGCGGCTCAGCCCTGCGGGTTCTGTGCCACGGTGGCCTTGAGGCGCACGCCCCTGCCGCCGCGTTCGCTGGTCTGGTTCTCGCCGATCAATTCCACCCCGACCTCATCGAGGGCATGGATGACCTTCATTAGCGTGTCGACGACGCCTCGCACGACGCCTTCGCTCGCTTCCATACGCTGTATCGTCGGAAGCGAAACGCCGGCGCGCTCGGCAAGCGTTCGCTGGTCGATACCGGCCAACGCCCTTGCGGCGCGCATCTGCGCAGCAGTGATCATCGGCCAGAACCTTTGTCTGAGTCTGCGATATCAATGGGTAATACAAGCATAGTGATGTTTCAAGCGTCATTTAATGTAGATGAGACATTGGTTATTCGCTATCCTTAACGACCTTGCGTCGCTGCAGCAGCCGCGCCGCGAGCCAGCACAGCATGGCCCAGGCAAAGCCCGCGCACCAGCCGGCAAGCACATCGGACGGCCAGTGCACCCCGAGATAGACGCGGCTGGCGCCGACCAGCACGGTGGTGAGCACCGCGAGGCCGAGCACGAAGACCTTCGTCCTGCGGTCCGGCAGGAAGCGGGCCGTCAAGGAACCGAGCGTCAGATAGGTTACCGCCGACAGCATCGCGTGGCCGCTCGGAAAGGACAGCGACGTCTCGTTGACGAGATGCGAGACGAGATCGGGCCGCGGCCGGTCGACCTCGAATTTGAGCAGGCTCGAAAGCACTTGCCCGCCCGCCACCGCCGCGAACATGAACAGCGCTGTCGAAGGTCTGCGGATCAAGAGCAGATAGAGGATGGTCGCCGTCGTGATCAGCACCAGCACAGCGGTGCTGCCCAGCGCGGTGACGTCGCGCACCGCGCCCTCCAGCCAAGGCGGACCGATCGGGCTGTCCGGCTGCCCGGCATGGCGGAAGGCGAGCAGGATTTCCGTGTCGAAGGCGTGCGGGGTCGTGGCGCGCGCCAGCTCCAGGAGTTCCACCAGGCCCCATAGCCCGCCGGCAATCACCAGCCCGGCCAGCAGCACCGGGAATTCCAACTTGTTGAGGAGCGCGTTGGCGGTCGATTTCATTCGGGCCTTCGGGTCCAGCTACAGCCGCTGAATATAGGGCCCGAGCGTGATCAGCGCGACGGCGGCGATCGCCAGCACGATGCCGGTCGCCTGCAAGGCATTGAGCCGTTCGCCGTAGAAGGCGAGCGCCACGACATTGACGGCGACAAGCTGGATCACCGCCGACAGGCTGAACGACACCGACATGCCGAATTCGCGCACCAGCCTGAGCATGATCAGATTGCCGGCCGAGTAGAGCGCCAGCGTCAAAAGCAGCTTGGCCAAGCTCGGCGCCAGCCCCCATTGCTTGGCCGCCATTGCCGCCAGCAGGAACATCACGGTCGAAATGCCGAGCTGCGCCAGTCCCCAGAAACTCACCCGCCATCCCCTTTTCAAGTGCCGTCGCCACGCCTGCCGCAGCCCTTGTTTCCCGAAGCGGGCGAGGCCGTCAAGCCGATCGCGGTCGATCGTTCGCCCATTTGGAGGATCCAAGCCGGCCGCCGCTGCTCAGCCGGCAAACAGCCATTACGATTCAATCACAATGATGTCACGAAAATGTGATCGGCGCGCTTTAGGGGTCGAGAGGTCGAAATCCCAGCCACCTCAAGAAGCCAGAGGAACAGCTATGACCGTGACCCCTGAGACCCGCTTCCGCACCAGCCAGCTCGAGGACAATGACGGCCCGCCCGTCAATCCCACCGACAACCGCACCATGGGCGAGATCATCGCCGCGCGTTTCTCGCGGCGCGGCTTCCTGAAGGGCTCGCTGGCCGTCTCGGCCATCGCCGCAACCGTCAGCCCGCTGGCGTTGGTCGCCGCCGACGAAGCGCGCGCCACCGAGGCCTCGGCTTTCAAGTTCGACGAGCTCGAAGCCGGCATCGACGACAAGCACCATGTCGCGCAGGGCTATGATGCCGACGTGCTGTTGCGCTGGGGCGATCCGCTGTTTGGCGATTCGCCGGAGTTCGACCCGCTGAAGCAGTCGGCCGAAGCCCAGGCGAAACAGTTCGGCTACAACAACGACTATGTCGGCTATATCCCGATCGACGGCTCGGCCGAGCATGGCCTTTTGGTCGTCAACCACGAATACACCAATCCGCATCTGATGTTCCCCGACATCGTTTCGATCGTGGAGAAGGACGGAAAGAAGAAGGCCGAGGTCGCGCCGCTCTCCAAGGAGCAGGTCGATGTCGAGATGGCCGCGCATGGCGGCACCATCGTCGAGATCCGCAAGCAAGACGGCAAATGGCAGGTGGTGCGCGACGGCAAGCTCAACCGCCGCATCATGTCGACCACCGAGATGGCACTGTCCGGCCCGGTCGCCGGCCACGACCGCGTCAAGACCAATGCCGACCCGTCCGGCACCAAGGTCTTCGGCACGCTCAACAATTGCGCCGGCGGCGTCACGCCCTGGGGCACTTATGTGATGGCCGAGGAGAACATCCACGGCTATTTCTCGGGCGAATTGCCGGAGGGCCACAGGGAAGCGGCCAATTACAAGCGCCTCGGCATCCCCGAAGGCGCTTATGAGTGGGGCGCGCATTACGACCGCTTCAACCTTGCCAAGGAGCCGAACGAGCCCAATCGTTTCGGCTGGATCGTCGAGGTCGACGTCAACGATCCGAACTCGGTGCCTAGAAAGCGCACCGCCATGGGCCGCTTCAAGCATGAGGGCGCCGAGTCGATCGTCGCCAAGGACGGCCGCGTCGTCTTCTATCTCGGCGACGATGAGCGCTTCGACTATGTCTACAAATTCGTCACCGCCGGCACGTTCAACCCCAACGACCGCGCTGCCAACATGAACCTGCTCGACGACGGCACGCTCTATGTCGCCAAATTCGCCGAGGACGGTTCGGTGGAATGGATGCCGATCGTGTTCGGGAAGGCGCCGCTGACGGCGGAGAACGGCTTTGCTTCCCAAGCCGACGTTCTCATCGAGACGCGGCGCGCCGCCGACCTGCTCGGCGCCACCAAGATGGACCGGCCGGAGGACATCCAGCCCAATGCCGGCAATGGCAAGGTCTATGTCATGCTGACCAACAATTCCAAGCGCAAGGCCGCGCAGGTCGACGCCGCCAATCCCCGCGCCGACAATGCCTTCGGCCACATCATCGAGATCGTCGAGGACGGCGGCGATTTCGCCGCAACCAAGGGCAAGTGGGAAGTGCTGTTAAAATGCGGCGATCCTTCCGTGGCCGATGTCGGCGCCACCTTCTCGACGGCGACCACCGCCCATGGCTGGTTCGGCATGCCGGACAATTGCGCCGTCGATTCCGCCGGGCGCCTGTGGGTCGCCACCGACGGCCAGGGTCCGAAGGCCACCGGCCGCACCGACGGCCTCTGGGCCGTCGACACCGAGGGTGCGGCGCGGGCAACGTCGAAGCTGTTCTTCCGCGTGCCGATCGGCGCCGAAATGTGCGGTCCGCTCTTCGCGCCCGACGACCAGACGGCTTTCGTCGCCGTGCAGCATCCGGGCGATGGCGGCGAGGACTGGGAAGGGTTCGGCCGCCCCTCCTACTACGAGGATCCGTCGACCCGCTGGCCGGACTTCAAGCCGGACATGCCGGTGCGTCCGTCCGTCGTTGCGATTACGAAGCAGGGCGGCGGCAAGATCGCGGTGTGACCTCTTGTAGCTGAGGCGTCGAGAGGGAAGATTTCGATCAAATCCTCCCTTTCGTCACTCCGCGCGTTGAACCATGGCCATGTTCATCTTGCTTCTCAAGCGGAAGCCGATGGACTCGTAAAGCCTGATCGCCGCTTCGTTGCTGTCATAGGCGTGCAGGTATGGAACCTCGCCGCGTGCCGCGATCCGGCCGGCCACGAACACCGACAGCAGGCGGGCAAGGCCGCCGCCGCGGAAATCCGGGTGCGTGCACACGCCGCTGAGTTCCGAGTATCTGGACTGCTTCATACGCTCGCCGGCCATTGCCGCCAGCCTGCCGTCGATCTTGATCCCCCAGAAATCGCCGAGGCTCAGCGCCTCCAGCGTGAAAGGGCCGGGCTTGGTGAGCGAGGCGAGCGCCAGCATTTCCTCGGCATCGTCTTTTGTCAGCTGCCGGATGCGCTCATCGGACGTCGCGGGCATCGGCGCTTCGGCGACCATCTGCACCAGCGGCGCTGCGGAGATCGCGGAGATTTCCGGCGACAGGGCGATCTCATGCGCCTGGACCAGGACGGCTGTTTCGCCCGGCGGGAGAAGCCCGGCCAGCGCCCGCAGGCTGTCCACATCGTCAGCCGCAGTGGCGGCGAAGGGCACGATCGACGGGCGATATCGTCGGGCAAGGGCGCCGCCCTCGGCGAAGGTCTGGTGCCGCGTTGCAAGCGCGCTCCAGATGGGGCGGTCGAGAACATGTTTCATGACGCGGCCACCCTGGCATTTTCGGCGCGGCGATGGAGCGGCGTTGCGGCCAGGCGATCCTCGATTGCCGCAAGCTGGCTAAGCAGCGGCCCGGAAAGATCGGCGCACACATCCGCCACGGCATTCTCGATGCTCGGCCAGATCTCCCGCTTCGCCTGGTTGACCAGATGCCGGCCGTTGCGGCTCAGCGAAACGATCCTGCGCCGCTGATCGTCTTCCGACGGGTTGACCTCGACCAGGCCCAGCTCGGAAAGCAGCGCCACGCTGCGCGTCACGCCGGGTTGGGCGATGCCCAAGGATTGGGCCAGCTCGCCGACCGGCAGCCGGCCCAGCCTGTCAAGCGCGGCAAGCAACGGGTACTGGCTCGACTGGATGCGCACATCCAGGCGGTCGAGCACGTGCTGCGTGTCGGCCTGCAACTGCTCGCCTATGCGCTTCATCCGGCTGCCGAGGCAGAGAAAGCCGAGGGATCGGAGAACGTCTTCCATAGCAGCCTCGTCGCATATTGATAACTTGATATATAACAATGCATGGAAATATCAAGGCGATCTTTCGCATATCCGTTGCGGCAGCCGATGAGTGACAGCACCGCCTTCGGACGTTTGCCCTTCATTCGCGGTCAATTGCATCCTATATCGCGTTGACGCACGCGGCCGGCAGCGGTCGCCAGCGATTCGCGACCTGAGGGCGGCAGGTCATCACTTCTTGGCACGCGGAGCTCATGGCGCCCCTGCGCATCTATTTCGACAGGCTTCTCGACGCTGTGGCGCCCAAGGTTCCGCGGCGCGACTTGACGGATGCCGAACGCCTGGCGCTGGTGCGCCGATACGGCGATTTCTCGCTGGCCTATTCGACGGCCGTGCAGCAGAAACTGGCCTATTTCAGCGATGGCGACGGCTATATCGCCTTCGGCACCAAGATGGGCCGGCATTTCGCGCTGGGCGATCCGGTGGTCGATCCGGCGGATCGCGCGGCCTATATCAAGCGCTTCGTCGAAGCCGCCGGCGGCCCTTGGTTCGTCCAGATCGGCGCCGACACGGCCAAGGTGCTCGCCGGCCTCGGCTACATGGTGAATCGCCTCGGCATCGATACGAGGCTGGTTTTGCCGGCGCATGATTTTTCCGGCAAGCGCAACGAGACCGTGCGCTATTCCCAACGCTGGCTGACGAAGAAGGGCTTTACCATCGCCGAGGACAGGGGCGACGGGCTGCACGAGGAGATCGTCCAGCTTTCCGCCGACTGGCGCAAGCAGCGCATCATCAAGCGCTGGGAGATGGGTTTCCTCAACCGCCGCTTTTCCGAAGAGCTCGGCGTCGACATGCGCCGCTTCCTCCTGCACAGCCCTGAGGGCCGGCTTCTCGCCATCCTCGACTTCGACCCACTGTTCCGCGACGGCAAGGTCATCGGCTACACCACCTCGTTCAAGCGCAAGCAGACCGACGCCACGCCGCATGCCGAGATCGGCCTGACCAAATTCGCCGTCGACCGATTTCGCGAGGAAGGCATCTCCGAGGTGACGCTCGGCCTTTCGCCGCTGCTCGATATCGAGCCCAGCGGCTTTGCCGAATCGAGCTTCTGGCGCGGCGCCTTCCAGCGCGCCTACAACTCGCCCTGGGTCAACCGCTCGCGCTTCAACCTGCAGGGTCAGGCGGCCTTCAAGCGCCGCTTCCACGGCGTCGAGGAGCCGACCTATATCGCGTTCCGCAAAGGGACTTTCATGGAGATGCTAGGCCTGCTGCGGCTGCTGAAGGCGATTTAGAGCAGGCCTCCCCTCTCCGTCCCGGCTTCGCCGGGCCACCTCTCCCCACTTCGGGGGCGAGGAACTCGTCAGTTCCTCAACCGGTATCCCGTCTTGAATATCCAGGCGACGATCGCGATGCAGATGGCCAGGAACACCAGCGTCATGCCGAGGCTGACGCCGACCGAGACATCCGCCTTACCGTAAAAGCTCCAGCGGAACCCGCTGATCAGGTAGACGACCGGGTTGAACAGGGTGATTGTCTTCCAGATGCCGGGCAGCATGTGGATCGAATAGAAGCTGCCGCCGAGGAAGGTGAGCGGCGTGACGATCAAGAGCGGCACCAGCTGCAGCTGCTCGAAGGTCTTTGCCCAGATGCCGATGATAAAGCCGAACAGGCTGAAGGTCACCGCCGTCAGCACCAGGAAGGCGATCATCCAGAACGGATGCTCGATCCTGAGCGGCACGAACAGCGCCGCGGTGGCCAGGATGATCAGGCCGAGTATGACCGACTTGGTCGCGGCACCCCCGACATAGGCGATGATGATCTCGAGATAGGAGACCGGCGCCGACAGGAGCTCGTAGATCGAGCCGACGAATTTCGGAAAATAGATAGCGAAGGAGGCGTTGGAGATCGATTGCGTCAAGAGCGACAGCATCATCAGACCGGGCACGATGAAGGCGCCGTAGGCGATGCCGTCGATCTCGGTGATGCGCGAGCCGATGGCCGAGCCGAAGACGACGAAATAGAGCGATGTCGAGATGACCGGCGAGATGATGCTCTGCAGAACCGTGCGGAAGGCGCGCGCCATCTCCACCCGGTAGATCGCCCATACAGCGCGAAAATTGGGGGCAGCGCGCAGGTTCATGGCTCTTGCCTCAGAAGATTGACGAAAATCTCTTCGAGCGAGCTGTTCTTGGTTTCGAGGTCGCGGAACTGGACGCCGGCCGCCTCGAGGTCGCGGATCAGCGAGGCGACGCCCGGACGGTCGCTCTGGTTGTCATAGGTGTAGGTGAGCTGGTTGCCGTCGTCCGACAGCTCCAATGAATAGTGCGACAGGCTGTCCGGAACGGCGGCAAGCGGCGCGCGCAGCTCCAGATTCATCTGCTTGCGGCCGAGCTTGCGCATCAGCTCGGCCTTGCCTTCGACCAGGATGATCTCGCCTTTGTTGATGACGCCGACGCGGTCGGCCATCGCCTCGGCTTCCTCGATGTAATGCGTGGTGAGAATGATGGTGACGCCCTCCTCGCGCAGGCGACGGACCATTGCCCACATGTCCTGGCGCAGCTCCACGTCGACGCCGGCCGTCGGCTCGTCGAGGAACAGCACACGCGGTTCGTGCGACAGCGCCTTGGCGATCATCAGCCGGCGCTTCATGCCGCCCGACAGCGTGATCGCCTTGGAATCCTTCTTGTCCCACAGCGAGAGGTCGCGCAGCACCTTTTCGACGAACTCCTTGTTGGGTGCCTTGCCGAACAGGCCGCGGCTGTAGTTCACCGTCGCCCAGACGGTCTCGAAGGCATCGATGGTGAGTTCCTGCGGCACCAGCCCGATCAGGCTGCGCGCCGCGCGGTAATCCCGGCCGATGTCGTGGCCGTTCACGGTGACAGTGCCCGACGAGCGGTTGACGATGCCGCAGACGATCGAGATCAGCGTCGTCTTGCCGGCGCCGTTCGGCCCCAGCAGCGCGAAGATCTCGCCGCGCTCGATGTCGAGATTGATTTCCTTCAGCGCCTTGAAGCCGGTGGCATAAGTTTTCGTGACACCGGAGATCGAGATGATGGATGACATGCTGAAATACGGCCGGCTGGAAAAGGTGACCTGATATAGGTCGGCTGTTGTCCGGCGCAACTGGAATCGACGCTGCTGCTGACAGTTCTGGACAGTGGGCGCGTCTTTCTCCCGGTTTCGGGCAGACATACCCGGCGATCAGCACCGGCGCCGGAGATTGGCGGAAGCCGCCCGAACCTCGTCATCCACGGGCGGAGCAAGGAGCGAAGCGACGCGCGCAGACCCGCGGATCCATTCCGTGACTTAAGAGCGCTGCTGCGGTGCAGAATTCTGCTCCGCTGCATTCTACGATCAGGGTTACGTAATGGATACCAGGGTCTCCGCGACGCCGCTTCGCGGCTGCTTCGCCCTGGAATGACGAGACTGAGGGCTTCGCCAATCGCAAGGCATGTCAGCTGCCGATATCTAACGAAGATCCGTGCGCCAGGAACTGGCCGGCTCTCCTCCTCAGCTCTTGCTGGAGGCCAGCACCAGCACCGGCTTCTCGCTGTAGAGCTTAGGGAACAGCGCCTTCAGATTTTCGATCTTGGGCAGATCGTTGTAGACGATATAAGGATAGGTCGGGTTCAGCGTCAGGAAGTCCTGATGGTAATCCTCGGCCGGGTAGAAGGTCTTGCCGGTTTCGATCGTGGTGACGATCGGCTTGGGGAAGACCTTGGCCTTGTCGAGCTGGGTGATGTAGCTCTCGGCCACCTTCTTCTGCTCGTCATTCTCGGCGAAGATCGTCGAGCGGTACTGGGTGCCCCGGTCCGGTCCCTGGTAGTTCAACTGCGTCGGATTGTGCGCGACCGAGAAATAGACCTGCAGGAGCTGGCCATAGGTGACCTTCGACGGGTCGTAGGTGATCTCGACGGATTCGGCGTGGCCCGTGCGGCCGGTGCCGACCACTTCGTAGACGGCGTTTTCGGCGCTGCCGCCGGTATAGCCGGAGACGGCCTTGCTCACGCCCTTGACGTGCTGGAACACGCCTTGGACGCCCCAGAAGCAGCCGCCGGCGAAGATCGCCTTTTCGGTGCCGCTCGTCGCCTTTTCGTCCAAAGCCGGCGGCGGGATCACCACCGCGTCCTCGGCCGATCGGGCCGGGCTCTGCCAGAAGATGGCCGCGGCCGCGCTGAGCACCAGCGCCGCCAGCGCACCCTTGGCAAGGAATGGCCGCTGCGCGGCTTTCTTTTCAATGCCGGTCATGTTGGGTCTCCTTGTTGTCGCTCCATTATATACGAACGCAGCCGCGAAGCGGTTCTCACTTTGCCGTGCGGCGGCCAATGGCCGAGGGCGCTCCCCCTCATCCAGCCCTTCGGGCCACCTTCTCCCCGGTGGGGAGAAGAGAGCGCCGGTGCCGACCGCGACCTCTCCCCGCCGGGGAGAGGTCGGATTGCCTCGAATTGCTCTTCGCAATTCGGTTGGCAATCCGGGTGAGGGGCAGTGCCAAGCTCACCTTACTGAGCGGTGGTGTCCGCCGGCTTCATGGCGTCGGTGGCGGGCTTCATCGCATCCGCGGGCTTCATCGCCTCGGTGCTCATCGCGTCGGGCTTCATGGCGTCGGCCGGTTTCATCGCGTCCGTCGCCGGCTTCATGGCGTCGGTCGCCATCGCATTGGCGGGCTTCATCGCATTGGTCGCATCATCGGCGCGGGCGCCGGCAACGAAGACCGAGGCGGAAAGCGCGAAGGCGAGCGCCGGCAGCGTGAGGAACTTGGTCATGGGTCGTACTCCTTGGGTTTGGGCGCGCGCATGCGGGCCATGGTGAAGCGTTGCCGCTTTCAGGCGGCCCCGCGCGAAGAGAAGGAAATCAGTTGGCGGCGGCGGCGAGGATCGGTCCGCCGTTCGGACCCTGCACCAGCACCGCGGTGCTCAAGCCACCCGAGGCCACCGGCAGCGGCAAAGTCGTCGCCTCGCCGTTCCAGCTGCCGAGCTTGGTGAGCGCATGCACGACATTGGCGTGCGGCAGGGTGCGGCCGGTGTTCTCGCCGCGCGCCACTGGCACCTCGACGACGCCTCTGGTGTAGCGCACCAGCCAGATATCGGCGCCGCCGCCCGGCGCCTTGCCGGCGCCGATGCTGACCTTGCCCTGCCCAAGCGAAAGCTCCGGCCCCTGCGCGCGGCTGCTGTTGGCGATCAAGCTCTGGATCTCGCCCGGTGCCGCGCCCACGGCGTCGTGGCTGCCATTCACCACCACTTGCGGCGTGAACGGCCCGTCATGGCCGAGCGACGGCTCGTAGGTCACCTGGCGTTCGGTGAATTCCTTGCGGCCAAAAGTGTCCTTCCAGCCGAGATAGTCCCAATAGGTGACGTTGAACGACAGCGCCAGCACGCCCGGCTGGTCCTTGACCTTGATCAGGTTGGCATTGGCCGGCGGGCAGGACGAGCAGCCCTGGCTGGTGAACAGCTCGACCACGGTGAGCGGCTGCGCGGAAGCGGCGCCGAGCGTGGCGGCAAGCATCGCGCCGGCGAGCAGGCTTGTCTTCAATCCGGTCATGGGAAGCAGTCTCCACTGGGTCATGCTCCCATTTCGCCGGGGTGGAGAGGTTCGTTACAGCTTCACCGGTTTGTGATTGGGGCGCCTCGGTGCGCAATGTTGGAGGGACAGCACCCCCCTCTGCCCTGCCGGGCATCTCCCCCGCAAGGGGGGAGATTGGCAGCTCCAACGCCGGCGCCCTCCGTCCAGCGTGGGAGATTGGCGAAAGCCTGCGCGACATCCGATCTCCCCCCTTGCGGGGGAGATGGCCGGCAGGCCAGAGGGGGGTGTGAAGGATCGCGGCGTTGGAATCGGTCTCAGCTGCCACAAGGGGAAAGGAGAGGCGGCAACTCTACTGCGTCAGCACCGTCGCCGACGGGCGCTGGTTGTAGTCGCATTTGCCTTGCACGGTGTAGAAGAAGTCGGCGTTGGAAACCGGCGCCGGCACGGCATTGCCGCCGTCTTCCCAGGCCTGGTAGCCGGTCTGGCCGCAGGGCACGGCGGTGAAGATGTCGACCTTTTGCCCGGTCGCCACTTCCGGCATGTCGGCAAAGCTGGTGCCGATATAGAGCCGGTTCGAGGTGGTCGGATCGCTGGACTTCAGCACCTTCGGGTTGCCGGACGGCACGTCCATTTCGAGATAGAGCTGGTCCATCTGGCTGACGTCGATCACCGCGCCCGAACCATTGGCCGGATAGAACGTATCGACGCAATAATAGCTAGTGCCGTAGTTGTCGGTCTGGATGGTCGTCCCGGTGGGCACGGATTTCTGCAGGTTCTTCAGCGTGCCGGTGGTGCAGGCCTGCTTCTGCACCGTGGTCGAGGTCAAGCCGTTGACCGTGTTCACGGTCGTGGTGCCGTAGCCCTTCGGATCGCCGTAGCCATTATAGGTGTAGCTGATCGTCATCAGCTTCTGAGGGGTGGTCTGGCCGAATTTGGTGCCCCACAGCGTCATCGTCTTTGCCCAATAGCCCGATACCTTCGTCACCTTGAAGGTGGTCTGCACCAGCGCCGGCGTCTTGCGCACCGAGGCGCCGACGCCGACCTGCACCGCATCGATGCGGGCGACCTGCATGAAAGTGGTGGGCATCGGGTAGCTTGCCGTTGCGGTGAAGGTGGCCGCGCCGGTCGCATCGACATTGACGCCGGTCAGCGTCGCCGTGCCCTGGCCGGCATTGGCCGCGTAGGCCTGCTGCAGCGCCGTCTGGCGATCGGAGAAGCTTGTCGAGGTGGGCAGCGTGGTGACCGCGATGATCGCGGCGTCGAGCGCGTTCTGCATGTCGCTGCGCGTCGTCACCGCCGAGGTGTAGTCGACCGAAAACCCGACCCCCGCCACCAGCGGGATCGTCAGCAGCACCATCATCGGCATCATCGAGCCGTCGCGGCGCGCGAGAAATTGCTTCAACGTCCCGGCAAGCGCGACCGGGCGGAACTTTCGGGCAAAACTGGGCATTTCAGGGCCTTCGTCGTCGCGGCTAAGTCGATTTACCATCCGGGCGCGAAGCATGCGCGAAAGCGGTGTATGAACATTTAAGCGGCTTTGAATGTTTCGTGAGCGGGATGTGAAGTGGCGCAAGGTCTCCCCTCCCCCATGTGGGGGAAGGTGGATCGGCGCGGAGCGCCGAGACGGATGAGGGGTGTTCCAGCGGAGTGAGACGTTGGCTTTCCCTGGAGCACCCCTCATCCGTCGCCTTCGGCGACACCTTGTCCCACAAGGGGAGAAGGGGAAAAGGGCGTTCCGCTTGCCCCTCAACCCCGCCCCTGCTAAAGCCCGCCGCATGACGACGCCCCTCGACCATATCCGCAATTTCTCCATCGTCGCCCATATCGACCATGGCAAATCCACGCTTGCCGACCGGCTGATCCAGCTCACCGGCGCGCTGGAGGAGCGCGACATGAAGGAGCAGGTGCTGGACTCGATGGATATCGAGCGCGAGCGCGGCATCACCATCAAGGCCCAGACCGTGAGGCTCAACTACCGCGCCAAAAACGGCGAGGATTATGTGCTGAACCTCATCGACACGCCCGGCCATGTCGACTTCGCCTATGAAGTGTCGCGTTCGCTGGCCGCCTGCGAGGGCTCGCTGCTGGTGGTCGACGCCAGCCAGGGTGTCGAGGCGCAGACGCTGGCCAATGTCTACCAGGCCATCGACAACAACCACGAGATCGTCGTGGTGCTGAACAAGGTCGACCTGCCGGCGGCCGAGCCCGAGCGCATCCGCGAGCAGGTGGAGGAGGTGATCGGCCTCGACGCCTCCAATGCCGTGCTGATCTCGGCCAAGACGGGGCTTGGCGTGCCCGACGTGCTGGAGGCGATCGTCCATCAGCTGCCGCCGCCGCGCGAGGGCGACATCGCGGCACCGCTCAAGGCCATGCTGGTCGACAGCTGGTACGACGCCTATCTCGGCGTCATCGTCCTGGTGCGCATCATCGACGGCGTGATGAAGAAGGGCCAGACCATCCGCATGATGGGCACCGGCGCAAAATACCTCGTCGAGCGCACCGGCGTCTTCAAGCCGGCCCGCGTCAATGTCGACGAGCTCGGCCCCGGCGAGTTCGGCTTCTTCACCGGCTCGATCAAGGAAGTGGCCGACACCCGCGTCGGCGACACCATCACCGAGGACCGCCGCCCGACGCAAAAGGCGCTCCCCGGCTTCAAGCCGGCGCAGCCGGTGGTGTTCTGCGGCCTGTTCCCGGTCGACGCCGCCGATTTCGAGGATTTGCGCGCTGCCGTCGGCAAATTGCGCCTCAACGATGCGAGCTTTTCCTATGAGATGGAAACCAGCGCCGCGCTCGGCTTCGGCTATCGCTGCGGCTTCCTTGGCCTGCTGCATCTGGAGATCATCCAGGAGCGGCTGGAGCGCGAGTTCAACCTCGACCTCATCGCCACGGCGCCCTCCGTCGTCTACCGGCTGAACCTCAATGACGGCTCGGTGAAGGAACTGCACAACCCGGCCGACATGCCCGACGTGGTCAAGATCGCCTCGATCGAGGAGCCGTGGATCCGCGCCACCATCCTGACCCCCGACGACTATCTCGGCGGCATCCTGAAGCTCTGCCAGGACAGGCGCGGCATCCAGGCCGATCTTTCCTATGTGGGAAAACGCGCCATGCTCACCTACGACCTGCCGCTCAACGAGGTGGTCTTCGACTTCTACGACCGGCTGAAGTCGATCTCCAAGGGCTACGCCTCCTTCGACTATCACCTGACCGACTATCGCGAGGGCGACCTGGTCAAGATGTCGATCCTGGTCAATGAGGAGCCGGTCGATGCGCTGTCCATGCTGGTGCACCGCACGGCGGCGGAAAAGCGCGGCCGCGCCATGTGCGAGAAGCTGAAGGAGCTGATCCCGCACCATCTGTTCAAGATCCCGATCCAGGCGGCAATAGGCGGCAAGGTTATCGCCCGCGAGACCATCTCGGCGCTGCGCAAGGACGTCACCGCCAAATGCTATGGCGGCGACGTGACCCGCAAGCGCAAGCTGCTCGACAAGCAGAAAGAGGGCAAGAAGCGGATGCGCCAGTTTGGCAAGGTGGATATTCCGCAGGAGGCGTTTATCCAGGCGCTGAAGATGGGGGATTGAAGATTCGCTTCGATCAGGCGGCTACCGACTTTTGATACGCTCTGTTGTTCAATGCTTCGTAGACCTCTGCTTGAACAAACTTCATTACATCGAACGCAGCTGCGACGTAACGATCTGTGTCGGCTTTTGTCGGCGTTACCATTTCTCCGTGAGCAATCTGATTTCGCTTGCCCAACAGCATTCCAATGGTTCTGCCGTGTCCGTCGATAGCATCAAAGGCAAGCCCAAGCTTATACAAATTCTTTTTCAGAACTACTGCGCTGAGGTTTGATTCTGTATTGACGAAGCTATCCGGAATCTCGACGGCGGTTGCCATCAAGGCATCGAGTTCCTGTACAAATCGCTGCTCTCGCCATGCTATATGGAGCGCAGAGTCGTCGGGCGATGGTCCTACGAATACCGGGTGCTTTGACTGCACGTTCCTAAGTGCCGTGAAGGCCTTGTGTAAGGTTGCTGCTACGAGAGGCGCGGCAGCCTTGCTGCAAGGGATTTTGGCCGAGTTGACCGCGGAGGCGTAACTTTCCATGGCGAATTTCGCAAAGCCTTCGAGGTGAGCGTATGTCACCAGAACCAAAGATCGTCGGATGGCCTTTTGCCTACTCTCATCGTCCTCGCCTTCGGCGAGATTTTGTAGCAGGCGAATCTCTGCTTCCCGCAATGCGCGGCCGGATTCGAGTTCCTGGAAAATTTCGTTAGGGGAACGCAACTTCAAGTCTTTCAGAAACAAACGAAATTCTTGCGTTCAAAGGTCCGGGCGAATTCTTTCCACCACCTGTCGTGATTGCTATAAAGCCCGGATCCAACTTGATTGCTTTCAATGCCGCTGCTAGGCGCTCCAATGCTGAGCTGTCAGATAGATCGATGCGATCAATGACGGATTGAATTCCAAGGGTTATTCCTTCGAAATGATAGATGCTAAAGCCCAAGCTTAGAGCAGTCTTGTCGCGATTCGCAAATGCAAATGCATATTCGCCTAAAGATAACCACAGGGCCTGAAATGTCTTTCTGAAGATCGCTTCCTCCTTGGTATAATCAAACGGAGCATTTCTGGATGGGTCGCAAATTGCCTCCATGTACTCGTCCAGGAAGTCCGTTACCTCGTGTTTGAATTCTGACCGCTGATTTTTAAGCGCGAAGAACCTCAGAACCAGCTCTTCATCGAAAGCCGACATTCGGCGTTCATACGTCAGGTATTCGGTGCAGGCCTTGAAATCACTGACCTTTGCCATTTCAACGATAAAGTTCGGAAACGTATCGCTAAGCATCCTCATCGCGGAGTTTCGAACCTGATGCGCGGATAGCGTCTCACCCCCCGTGTTAAGGCGCTTGAACATGTGATACTTGAAGCGTCTGTCCGTCTCCTTCCTTACGACCTCCATCCGAATAAATCGGCGCTTGAGCCTTATTTGCAGAGCAGTCGGTAAGTCGTCATAAGTGAGTCCATTGAGTTCGGGCACGATATCGCACTCTTCCAGGACGAGAAGATCACCAATCTTGACGGGCGGATTGGCCTGCAGGGCCTCTAGCTTGCCTCTCAAATGGAGATACGATGAAATTCGCTGGAGCCCATCAATCAGCTGATAGGTATTCGATTCCTCTTCGATTACAAAAATCGGAGGGACTGGCATTTCCAATAGAAGCGACTCTATGAAGCGTGACTGCTGGGCGGGCGTCCATCGAAACAACCTCTGATAGTCGGGTTGAATGTCGAGCTCTTTGCTTTCCCACATGTCCAGCAGTTCGTTAAATGACACGTCAAGCGCAGCAGTGTTCGCCTGGCGAACGCTCGCAGCTATTGCTGCAATCAGGTCTGGTTTGTCGGCCATCAGAACGCTTTCTCAAAACACAAAACCGCCTCGGTTGGCTCCGACGGCCGGCCATATATTTTTGTATGCCGGTTCACGCGCACCATCGACCGATTTGAGCGAAACTCTTCTCGCCGACGAAGCCTCAGGCCGTGCCGGTCACACATCTGCGTAACTATTGTCGGAAGATCATTATGTATATCCTTGTAATACGAGTCCTGGACGACCACACAAGCCGCCCCGTTTGGTCGAAGAGACGATGAAATGCGTCGCAGAGATCTGTTGAGTTTGTCAAAATAGTCAAGGTGAGTTTTATAATAGTAGGTAGACGATGCCTTAGAAATGTGGCTTTTAACATCGGACAAAAATTCGATACAGGTCTTACCCCATTCTTGCGACGGTTCGATCGATCTAGTCGGAACCCTGATCGACCCTATCATGTTACGGCTTAGTTCCTCTCGAGCTTCCTGCAAAATTGGTCCCAAGACGGCTAATTCAATACGGGTCGCAGCCGTGTAGTCAATTCGGGTACAGTAGGGTGGTGACGTAACAACGAAGTCAACGCTTTCCGGTGTCAAGTTCGCATTTGTAGTATCGGCGACTTCGATACTCCAATGAAGTGTCGCGGTAAGCGGTTGGCTTACAGCAGCCAGTTCGTTAGCCATCGCTTTAACATTGCCTACAAACGTAGAGACTACATCTTCGCGAGGTACAGCTGTTCTATCCGCGTCCGATCTTGGCCGACGCAACCATGTCGGATTGGTTGAGCGATGGTCACGGCTCAGCGACCGACACGTAGCGAAGAGCGCCAGATAGAGCGTTGCAGTCAAGCCGGAGATGCGACCCACACTAACACTGCCGTCAAGGTGAGCGACGCCGCCTGTGGTGCTTTCCCGGATAGCCATTTCGATCTGACGTATTGCGTTGGCGCTCTCGGGGACAAACCAGTCGTTCAAGGGATCGTCAGAGGCCGAGGGCAGGGGGCGGGAGCTTTGCTCAGTAAGCGTGAGCGCGAGCGGGACAAGAGAGTCCGCCTCACTCGATGGAAGCATTCTCGCGCGAGCGATCACAACCATTACCGGATTGATATCAATGCCAGTTGCTGCATACCCGAGGCGGGACGCAACAAACGTAGATGTTCCACTGCCATTCCAAGGGTCGAGGATCGTAGCCTTGGGAGTCAACTTCGCACTTACAAGAAGATTTCTTACGAAATCTTCCGGATAACCCGCATAATATGGAAAGAACGCCTCCCATCCTGTTTGAGGATGTCTGTCGCGCTTTGGAGATGTTATCTGAAGTTTATCGAACCGGAAAATTTTGAACTCCATCAGCGATTGGCTTGCGCGTCAGCCGCAGAATCACGAGGCTATTTTAGTCGCAAGCGCATCCGTTCGGAATCCCGAAACCGCGCCAACCCTTTTAAATGCGTGCAGGTCTGCGCTATCCTCTCCCGGGCTTGGGGAGACATCACATGCGCTCCACCTCGGACACCGTCGCCGCGGTCGGCCTCGCCATCGGCGGCGCGTTGGGCATGGCGGGCACTTTCGTTGCCAGCGACGCGCTGCGCGAGACGCTGTGGACAATCGACGGCGTCGGCATCGTTGTCGCCACGGCGCTGCTGACGATGAAATACCAGCGGCTAGGAAATGATCTCGTCGCGGCCGGCTTCCTGACTTTCCTCGCCGGCGAAAGCCTGCTTCTGGCCGGCAATGCGGCGGGCCTGCAGGCGAGCGTGCCTTCCTATGCCGGCGGCATTGCGCTGTGGGCGGCGGGGCTGGTGATGGTCAGCGCTCAAGCCACATTCGCGCTGTGGATGCGGCTCACGGCGTCCGTCGCCGCTCTGCTCTTCGCCGCCTCGGTCCTCATGATCCTGTGGGGCGCGCCGCTGCTGCCCACCTCGGCGCCGCTGCCGGCGCTCGGCTATCCGTTGCTGGTGCTGACCTTCATCGGCTGGATCTGGACTTTGCTGAAAGCGGAGCGTTGAGTGCAAAGGCGATGGCCGCGCCGCTCGAACTCCGCAACAGCCCTTCGGGAAAGATCCTGCCCGCCGTCGGACCGTTCCTGCTTGGCGGCATTTTCGGCTTCGGCGCGCTGCAGGGCGTGGCTTCGGGGGCGAATAGCGGGCATGTGCTGTGGATCGCGCTGCTTGGCGCCGCCTGCCTAGGGCTCGGCGTATCAATCGCGCGCGGCGCCTTCGACAATTCGGTCAAGGTGATCTTGGATCAGCGCGGTTTCCGCGATAGTCGCGCCGGCGACGTGCTGGTGCCGTGGAGCAAGGTGACCAGCGTGCGGCTCGCCGCCGGCGGCAAGGGCGCGGCGATGCTCAATTTCGAGCTCACCGAGGAGGCGCCGGACGCAATCCGCTATTCCTCCGCCAACGCCTTCGGCCTGATGCCCTTCGGCCGGAACATCGTGCATATGGAAATCTCCTCGCTCGACGTGCGGGGAGAGGAGATGGTCGACGCGGTGAAGACATTCGCGCCGCATGTGGTGGTCAAGCGCTGACTTCCCCTTCTCCCCCTGTGGGAGAAGGTGGCCGCGAAGCGGCCGGATGAGGGGTGTTCCAGCGGAGTGAGACGTCGGCTTTCCCTGGAACACCCCTCATCCGTCTCGGCGCTACGCGCCGAGCCACCTTCCCCCACAAGGGGGGAAGGGGAGGTCGCGCCCCGTCTCAACCCATGCTCTACTCCCCTTGGGGACCTCGCCATGATTCGCGCTCTGCTCGCCTTCCTTCTCCTCACCTCGCCGGCTTTCGCCGCCGACATGTCGGTCTTCGTGCGCAACCAGCGCTCGGACGGGGTCGCGGTCGAGCTGTTCAGCCGCGACAGCCAAAAAGTCTGGCCGGGCGACGACAAGGTGTTCCTCATCCGGCCGAAGGCGCGAAAATCCGTGCCGATCTCCTGCGAGCCGGGCGAGCACATCTGCTGGGGCGCCTGGGTGAACGGCGACGATTCCGTCACCGCCGGCGTCGGCCCCGACAACGACCAGCCCTGCGACACCTGCTGCTTCATCTGCACCGAGCATTCCACCGAGACGGTGGACCTGGCGGAGTAACGCGGCGCTTTCCCCAAAATCTCAGCTATTTTCGCCCCGCCCCTTGGCATCGGCTGGCGCCATGCCATCATCGCGCAATCGGCCGTGAGGGCCGATTCTACCTCGGGGGTTTTCATGTCTTCCACCTTTGCGCGTCGCGTTGCCGCCACGCTTTCGCTAGCCGTCCTCATCGTGCCCGCCGCCCGTGCCGGCGACGTCACCTTCCAGATCAAAAACAATCATCCCAACGCCATGCGTGTCGAGCTCTACAGCCAAGACCGCGACTATGTCTGGCCGGGCGACGGCAAGGATTTCTATCTCGACGACGGCGAGACCAAGCAATTGCCGATCTCCTGCAATGAGGGCGAGAAGATCTGCTACGGCGCCTGGGTCGACGGCGACGAGGAAACCTATTGGGGCGTCGGCCCCAACAACAAGGAAACCTGCGAGGACTGCTGCTACACCTGCAGCGGCGGCCAGACCGAGGAGATCGACCTGGAGGAGTAGCGCTTCCCCTTCTCCCCCCTTGAGGCATAGGCGCTAAGATAGGTATTGCGGCGCGGAATCGGTTGTGATTCTACGCTGGAGATGACACACGAATCGCTTG
>NZ_JAIUHK010000030.1:0-81116 GCF_020165075.1 Mesorhizobium sp. CA4 | reverse complement strand
CCCAGCCTCCATTCGCTGGCGATAAAACCGGACAACTCATGTGCTACCTAACCCGGACAACTCATGCGCTTACGACAAACACCTTCTACGAGGCTTGGCGGCTGACGATCCAGCGGTATGGGATCTACCATCCCTACACGAAGCGAGGCGCCATTGCCGGTCTTCTACCCCACGGACCGCACAATGTGCGTGACGTCCTGGCGACCCATATTCTGAAGCAGACTGGCTCCTACGAGCAGGCCAGCCATGCCATCCAAGACACGCCCGACATGGTCGCCCATCACTACGGGCGCTTTCTACCCCAAGACAAGGCAGCACTCGCGCGCGAATTCTGAACCAGGTTTGGGAAGCGGCGTGAGCCAGCCCGGACCTTCGACCATGCGAAGGCCTGCTGGTGTCATCGAAATCTCTTCCCCTATCAACCCGACGCCTCACGGACCTGCCTATTCGTACGCCTTCGCCGCACCCCACCGCACCTATTGGTCAAAGCACTTTGCGACCCAGAAGCTCTGCGTTAAGTGTTGCTGATGCGATACAGAAAGAGGAAACTGGACAACCGGAACGACAATTGATCAGGCCTGCCGAGCTAACCACCTGGAATGGTACACCAAAATCTGAAGATCTTGGTATAACCCGTTGATATTATGATGCCGTGGGCCCGGATGACGTAGTAAAGCGATTGTTTTCGGCGGACCACCGCCAAACCGAGTGCTTACCGCGTTATCGCCGCATTCCGAGCTTCACCAAATGTCGTCCGGTAGCCTCCAGGGAGCGGCCTCCCAAATGAATGTCCGAGATGACCGAATTGGGCCGGTTGCGGACAGTCGGTTTTTGGGGTGCCTGAGCTAGGAAGGTCCGACACGCCTAAAGCTGCCAAGGCTTACACATCAGGTCCGCCGTACGCGCCCAGCAGTCCGAGCTCGCTTGAACACATCAAGGCGGTCGCCGGTTTCGGCAGGTCGAGCACCGATTCGAAGAACCTCTCGCTCGCCGCCATCGTGAACTCCTCATGCCCGACCAGCGATGGATCGAACGGAAGCCTGGCTTCGGCAAGGGCTTGCCGATAGCCGCGCAGCCTCTGCTCGCAGCTCTCGTCATCGCGCGTCAGCAGGTGGAGCGCTATCCGACGATGTTTTTGAGCGATCAGCTTGGTCGCGGCATCCCGAACCATCCCTTCATTGTCGACGTCGACATAAGCGTAATCCGGCTTTGTCGCCGAGCGACCGAATGCGACGAAGGGATGCTTCGTTCTTTAAGGAAGGCGATCCGCGGATCATTCGCTGCCAGCGGGTAATAATGATCCCATCGCTGATCCCTGATTGCACCAGGCGCTGCAGCGACCAGAGCTGGTCCTCCTCCGGCCCGGTGGAAAAGATCGAGAGCGCATAGCCGTTCTCGGAGGCCGCCAGCGTCATCCCCTCGATGAGCGGGACCTTCGCGAGGTCGGCCACATAGGCTCGGGTTTCCAGCGGCAGGATTGCCGCGATCGTGCGGGTACGTCCGGTCCTGAGCGCCAGGCCGTGGATGTTCGGCGTATAACCCGCTTTCGCCGCCGCTTTCTGCACCCGAGCCCGGGTCCGGGGGTGGACTTCCGGCCCCTCCTTCAGAGCACGCGACACGGTGGTCACGGACAGACCGAGGGCTGTTGGCGATCTGTCTCAGGTTCGGCGCCATGGTCTGGTCCGGTGCAATGCGTTCAGGCGGCAGGATGGCCAAATATCGGCTGAATGGGAAGCCAATGCCGGCTTGGCGACCGTCCGGCGCCGCTGCCCGTAACTCCGGCCCCCCGCGAATATCATTCGTGTACGTACGAATCCAGCTTGACAATGCATTTGCCAATCGTAACGTTACAAATTCCATCGTAACGTTACGATTTGGTACGCGCAAGGCCGGAGAACACGGTCACGCGGCCACCACAGCGTCAGCCCTTGGCGGTGGAGTTGTCCGCACTGTAACCAAAGCAAGTCGCTCTATCTCGCCAGCATTCGCGCAACTGCAAAGCCTACGCCGGTCGGCGCCGGGCTTTCTGCGTTTCAGGTCTTGATGCTCGGCGCCGGCGGCTTCGGCACGCCGTCAAATGAGAGCCGCTCGACCGTAGCGACAATCGCTACCGACAATGCCTCAGCTTCGTCGAGCAGCGATGGCCCATAGCGCCCGTTCACCTGCTCTTCGCTCATCAGCACGCCGGGTGGGCAATGCTCCTCGATCGTCGCCCGGATCAGGCGCAGCGCAGCGCGGCACTCGGTGATGTCCATCGTCTCCATGATGAACAAACATTCACTTTAGCTAAAATGTTCCCTGCAAGTCCGGAACCGTTTTGAAATCGGCGAGTTTGCACGGTTGAGCGGCTCATTCGTCCCTCCCGGGCCGCTCGCCCTTAAGTCCCTCCAAGTAGCCCGCCGCTTTGGTCGATTAGCGGCGGGCTTTCTGTTCCTATTTCTTGCGCTTCGGCGCCACGTGACTGGTGACGAGCCGCACGGCACTGCGCTTGACCGTGATGCCGAGATCCTTGCCGCCGACTGTCACAGTGTCATCATCGACGCGCAGGACTTCGCCGGTAAGCTCGATCTTCTGCCGCTGCTGATGTTCGGCGATGTGTCTACGATCGAATGCGGCTGGAAGGGATCAGCACGCTAACCCGGTCCTCTGTGACGCGCTTGCGGATCGTTGCTGTGATCGCAACCATGTCGCCGACTTGATGCTGTCCTTCGTCACAGGGATGAGTCTGGCGCTGCAACCGGCCTCGTCAAGCGACTGCTAATGTTCGCCGATAGCCCGTCGCTGGTGTGCCCCCACACCTAGCGACGGGCTAAGGGTGGCCGGCGCCTCTGGGGAGATTGCCTGAGCGTGCGCCGGCCTGGCGAACCGTGGTCCGCCGCATATGCAGCTTAGCTAAAACATCTGCGGTCGACATGGTGTGATCGCGTAAGGCAAGCGCGCCGGGGGCTCTTATTCGCACCTCGGATGGGGCGACCTCTTTGGAGATCGCCATTGGCAAAGAATTCCCGTTTCTTGAAAACCCTGCATGCACTCAGGTTTGATCCTCTATTGCAGTGAGTGGCGAGCCGCCGGCCGGGAGGACCGGAACCTCTAGTTCACATGCGTTGAACAGCGTAAGGGCTTGGCGCGGTAGCGGCCCGTCAGCTCCGCGTTGGGGCGCGTTGGGTTGAACCGGCGGGCCTAGCCGACTCAGTAGGGGGGCGAGTCGGCTGAAGCAGAGGCTAACGCAGCGCCCCTGCATGGATATAACTTTTGATGGTTTCCCCGGTTTCATCGATAGCAGAAGGCGCCAAGGACGAGACGACGTTTGACATGCCGCAGTACCTCAACGGCAAGGTGGCTCAAGGGCATATCTCAGGGCCTGAGGCTATGACGGCGATCAACGCTTTTACTCCGCCGGCCCTGCCGGCAGATAACAGCACGGCCTAGAAAGACAGCCCGCTTCGGCGGGCTTTTTGCAGGCTGACGCCCAGGGAAGCCAAAGCTGCCATCCGCGCTGTTGAGGCTGGTGCGGCTAGGCGCCCGGAAGAATCGGGCCAAACAAGATTTCCCTACCCTAGCCGCATTTATCGGCTGGACGCGTTAGTTGCACCCGCTGTCAGCAAACCAAATGATTGATGGAAACTCATGGGGCTGGGTGCCCCTCGGGGGTAACTGGAATGGCGGCTGCGGCTCTGGCCTCGCTGATCACGGCTATTGGTCTGATATCTGGCGCGTGCTGCGGGGCGGCTACGCAAGCACCGAACCTAGGTGATCTCGTAATAGAAATCGCAAATCAAATCGGCGACTTTCGCCGCTTCGAAGTCGGTCATGTGCGCCGCGTTCACTACGGCGACCTTCTCCAAATCATCCTGATCGGTCGCCAAAATGTCCAGCAACTTTGCAAATTTGATCTTGAGTTCGGGGTCGCCGTTGAATTCGTCAATCGTAACATTCAGGATGTTTGCGCTCGCTTCAATCAGCCTCGCCTGAATGCTGTCTGCGGAGGCTGCTAGCTCGCGGATTGCACCGAAGAAGTGTTCACGAGCATTGGTATATTTGCCGTCCATTTTTGGGTACCTTTGTTGGTGAAAAGCGCGCCCTGGACGCGGGGAGCGAACCGCGACGTACGCTTTGCCCGGAGCCCGAGTCAACCAAACTCGGCCATCCGTGGCACCGTCGATATCCAGGACATGAAGCGAGAGATCGACGAAGTGCGCCGTAGGCAGCCCGTGCCGCAACATATGTTAGAGCGTCGCCTCGTGTCATGTGGCATGTGATCACGTTCTCGGTCCTGGCGGGTCCGAGACCAACCACCTTCGCCCGCTGGCTCCGGCCGGCGGGCTTTTTGCATCATCGGTTTGCTGTGCTCGCTATCAGATGCTTGTGCTTCTCGAAGAGGTGCAGCTTCTCGGGTATCCAAGCCGCAGCGCGCGTTGCACAACGGACATTTGAATGAGGATATGGTCTTAACGATGTGCCTTTTCGAGCGATCGGGCGTTCGCACCGTGGGCACTCAAAAGTGATGTATCCGTCGTTAAGCTGTTGAGGAATCGGCAATCCGGCACCTTTGGCGATGGATGCCCACCATCATCGCAGGCAATGGTGGGCATCCATAAACTGGCGACGAAGGCACTATGCTCGCCAGCACTCCCCAGTGGCCGGGCCGGATATAGCTATCGGAGGAACAAACCGTGGCTTTCCGCTGTTCCCGAAGTAGCCTGCCGCGCTCGTTGCCAGTTTGCGCACACTAGGCTACTCCAATCACTGCCCGTCGGCTTCGGTCGGCGGCCTTTTTATCGTTTTGAGAGTGCCGTCTTGATCTCGTCCAGCGACTCGATGCCGTTCTCAAACAGCGTCATGATCTGCGCCGCCAGCATCTCCCGTTCGGGACTGGCCAGCGGCAGATCGGCTCCAAGCTCTTTGAGCGCGGCTGCAAGTATCGCAAGCTGTTCCGGGGTGGCAGAACCGTTGTGTCGCATCTTCATCGCCCTGAGCCCCTCGTTAACCGTTCGCCGCATCGGTTCTTCTAGCCAGGAACAATTGGCATTGACATCTGTTAAATGCGGCATGGACCATGCGGATTCATCCATTCCTGTGACAATTTTGCGCGCTGTGATCAGGTACAGGTGGCCCTCAATCGGCGAGCATGCAAGCCCTCAGGGCGTCGTGAGGCAAACGGCACCAGAGGCCTAACGCACCGCGCTGTTATCGCTGTATCGAGCCAGAACAGCCTGAAGCGCTTCGAGCGCTTCATCCGGCACCTCGCCATCCGGCACCACGAAGAATTCGTGCTCTGCCGGCCTACGTAGTCGGGCACGACTTGGAACGGGTAGGCGGGCAGAGCTGCCGAAGATCCTCGGTCAGATCTTCAACAAGCTTGGGCGTGACCGCGCACATCCGCGGTGGCACAACAACCATTCCTGTAGCTGGCTTAGACGTCATCGCACTGATCGCTTCGAAAACGACTGCGACCGACGCATATGTGGATTCGGGTCCGCACATCAAAACATCGGCCGCCAGTTTTGGGCGGGGACGCGTCTCAAACGACGCACGGAGAAATTAGATGCGTTGGGCCCAGCTTCAATTAGGATGCCTCGACATGGTGAACAGGCGGCTACTATCCACGGGTCTATTTGTAGCTATATACCGCGCGGTTGCTTTCCTCGGTGACGCGCACCCATAGCCGTTCATCTCTGCGCGCCTGAACCTCTTTCTTGGTTCCGATCGTCGCTGCTTCCCACGGCGTGTTGGCTATAAGCGCGACCGGCTGTCCGCGGTTACGGCCGTGGTCGTCCTCTCGATCGTCAACGGCTCGGCGGTCCGCTAGAGGCTGTCACTGAAACCCGCTGTGGTTTTTCCACAGCGGGTTTTTGTGCCTGCACTCTTGCCGATCAGTCGGCGCAGAGGAATATATTCCGATGGTGCGGCGACCCCGGTCACGAGGATCGCCAACGTCGAACAAATACCCGTTCGTTGAAGATACGCTTGGCAAGAAGTTGGCGGCCGGCACCGGCCTGTCGGTCTATTGCCTCACATGCAGGCGGACTGCGCTGCTCGACGTCGCCGAACTGGTCAAACGGCTTGGCCCGGATCACTCCTGCATGCACTGGGGCTTGATCAAAGAGATCTACTGCCACGATGCCGAGCCGCCAGCCGGGAGGACCGGAACGTCCAGTTCACTAATCACGCTCTAACGCCGGAGCAGCAAGAGCTGGACGCCTTCCGAATAGAGCGGCCCGACAGTTCCGCGTTGGGGTTTGCGTTGGGTTGAACCGCCGGGCCTAGCCGACTCGGTGCGGTGAGTCGGCAAACAGGAAGCTAAATTAGCATTCATGAATTTATACAAGTTTCTATGCCTTTCCACCTGTTTCGCTAAAACTCGCCGGGCGAGGCCCCCAACTACAGCCTCAAGCCCGACGAGCTGCCGGGGATCAAACCGGCAATCTCTGCTGTGCAAGGCCGATGCCAGCGTTCCCGTCCTACAACGGTACAGCCTTCCAAGCCGCGACTTAGCGAACTGATAATAGTAAAGCAGCCGCGGCCAGTGCGGCCATCATCCAGCGCCGATCGCGACGATGTAGGTTGGGATGGGATGATCCAAATCCTTCAAGGTGCGCCCCGCAGAGGTGGTGAAATAGCCGAGGGCTTGCGCCCCCGGCGGTGGGCGAGCAAGCTGTTGCCAGCCAGCGATCCTTTCTGGCGATTGCCCCTGTCGGTCTTTATAGCCTGTTTAATTGACATGGACGCAGCGGCGGTCGCATCCCAGCACTCGACAAAACCGCTTGCGCGCTGGTCCTCGATCCGTTCGCTTGCCACCGCTTCCGAGGCCATTGTGTACGCCAGTCCGCTCAGACATGTTGCCCTGATGTTCTCTTTGGCGGACAGACCGCGCTTAAAGGGAAGATCGGGACCAACCTCACATAAACCGTACAGAAAATCTCCTTTCGCCATCTTGGTCGGGGGTCGTATCTCAGATTGAATTTCTGCTATGGCCGAGAGAAAAATCGCCCGTATGACACTAATGGCCGAAAGCCTGAAGGGCTGATGGACGAGAGGCCATCGACATCTCTCTTGTTGAGGAGGAACGTTAGGATGAGCACCGACCGGGATACCGTGCTATCCTATGATGAAGACGCGGCGCAGTACGCGGCCGAGGCCGCGGCGATGCCCGAATGGGTCGCGACAGAGATCGATGCGTTTGTGACCGGACTGGGCGGCTCGGGAAGAGTGCTGGAGATCGGAAGCGGTGGCGGGCGAGATGCAGTTGAGCTTGAGAAGCGGGGGATTAGCGTCCGACGCACCGACGTGGCGAAGGGTTTCGTCGAACTTCTTCGCCAGAGCGGTTTTGAGGCCGACCTGTTGGACCCGCTGACCGACGACGTGGCCGACCCGCGCCGTGCCGGCATGCCGTACGACGGAGTCTGGGCCTGCGCCTGCATGATCCACGTCGCGCGCGAGGATTTCGGCATAGTGCTGGGAAGACTTGCCGAAGCGACCAGGACCGGCGGCCGACTGCATGTCTCGGTCAGAGACGGCGATGGCGAGGATGTCTCGATAGGCGGCACCGCTGCAGCGCCACGGCGCTACGTCGAGACATACTGGCGCGAGTCCGCCCTGCGGTCCGAACTGACAGACGCTGGCTGGATGGTCAGCGAGATACGTCGATGTATGGGTAGGCCCGACGATTGGTGGCTGAGCGTCCGGGCGCGCCGTGCATGACGTCCGTTCAGCTCGGGCTGGATCGAGGCGGTGCATCACATCGCAAGTGACGGGAGATCGAACTTCCGGTTAGGCGTCGAGAACTGAAATTCAGCCTGACATACGACCTGGTCGGGCTGGCGCCTGTGTCGAAAGCCGTAGCATATTTCCATGGTAGACGGAAATAGTCGCCCTTCGTTTCCGTTACGTCACCCTTGAGCCCGCTTGGCACAGACACGGCACAGATATGTTCGAATGTTTTTGCTCTGTTCACGTTCATTTGGGGCCGATTTCTCAATGAAATCAGAGAACGCACCGGCATTGACATTGCAGGGCTCAATCCTTGCTGCCCGTCGAGATCCTCAAGCAGTTCTCTCGTCAGATCAATTAACCTTGGATGGCCTCCCGAGGCGCACTCTCGATCCCATCGCATTCGACAGGTCGGGCATAGCGAAGCTCGGTTTAAGCCTCCTCCTTCTTTGCCTTCGCAAAGCCGCGGTCCGTTGCGATGAATCGTTCAAGCATCGGCGCGATCAAGCGCGATGGATCGGCAGATGGCCGCCCGGCCACATTCCCGACCGTGCATGCTCTGCTACCTCCAACGCGCCGGATCCTGTCACGAGGTTGTCTGCGACGACGTGGTCTCCGAACTCCGGGCAAAGGCGTGGAGGTTAAGAGTCGGTAGCGGCTTTACCGGATGGTGTCAGTTCATCAAAAGCACCAGAGCGGGATGCAGCTTCTTCAGGTTCGGCAGCGATTTCGATTGCCAGGGTATATCGGGCGTTCCACGCACGACGAGTCGAACGTCGGGGTGCTTGCGCACCTCGATCGTAAATTTAGCCAGCAGGTTGATGCCGGACGAGTTGAGAAAGTGCAGGTCCTTTAGATTGAGTGTAATGGAAGAAGGATTTGAGGCGAGAACACTTTTGGCTAAGGCCATAATCGGTGAGCCGGCCTCGGAACTAGCAAGCCGCATTACGCCGTCGAAAAAAATATCGCTTCCTTCGATCCACACGCGGTAGTCGTCCGTCTTGATTTCCATTGTCTGTTTCGTTTCATCTAGTTATCAGTTTGCGATATCGGAATGGAGGCATACGTCTCCAGGCAAATGCGGTCGCTTTCGTCGGCAGAGCTGAATATCCAGGCAAGGCGTGCGCCGTAGTCGCTCATCAACGTCAGCAATCCGAGCCCGGAGCCTCCCACGTCGGGGTTTGCGGCATTCGATTCAATTCGCTGTATCAGCAGGTCTGCGGGGTCGCCAACCGTGATGTCCGCCAGGAGGCTTTGGAACTGAGCCGCGTTTTCACCGTCGACGTCGTTCGACACTTTGAGCTTGAACGAATCTGAATCCATCGAAGCCTCAATCACGATTTCTCCCGGTGCGCGAAATTTCACGGCATTTTCGGTGAGCTCGTTGACCAGATATCCGATGCTGTGGCGCACCTCCATGTAGTCATTGCGGGACGACTGAAAGCGCGACGCGAAAAGTTCGGCGATGAAATCCGATGTCGTGGCGCAATGACGCCAACTCAAGTCGAGAGGTCCGTCGAACAGCCGCAGGCGACTGACACTCTCTTTCATCCCGATTGCAATGTCAGGGGTACCGAACAGCGTTGTCATTCCTATGTGTGCCTTATGATCACGAGGGTGATGTCGTCGTGGATCTTCTGGATCCCGATATGGGTCATCAGATCCTCAATGATCCCGCTTTTGATTTCCTCTGCGCTCCTGCCGTAACGTTTTTGCGCGCTCTTGCAGAGGCGCTCGAACCCAAACAGTCTGCGGTTCTCGTCTTCCGCCTCGGTTACACCGTCGGTGTGCAATACGATTACGTCGCCGCTCCCGAACTGGATGTCATGCGTCGCAATGAACTGCGAGATATCGTTCTCCAGACCAACCGGGAGGCCCAGATCAATCGTATCGATACGCTCGAGTTCCCCACCCGCCCGGACGACGAGCACGTCCTCATGCTGGCCGGATAGCGTTACGCGCTCATCCTCGAAGTCAAGGAAGGCCAACGAGAGATGCTTGCCGGTGTTCGTCCGCTCGATATTCTTATAGATCGCTCTATTCAGCCGATCCAAAAACCGATGTGGATTCTGTTCATCGGTCTCCTGCAGCGCGCGCGCGACGGATTGGACCATCAGCATCAGCACACCGCTTTCGAGACCATGGCCGGTCACATCGCCAATGCCGATCTTGACCCGTGACCCGTTCTGCAGGACATCGTAATAGTCGCCGCCAACCTCGTCGGCCGGGCGCATATAGGCCGCGATCTCCAGCCCAGGAATCGCTTCGAGTTCCAATGGTTTTGGCAGGACCATCATCTGGATCTGCCTGGCAACCGCGAGCTCCGCGCCGAGCCGGACGTTCTCGTCCCGCAGCTTCTCGTTAAGTGCGGATATCTCCTGATTTGCGTCGCCGAGTTCTCTGGTTCGTTCATCGACGAGTTGCTCGAGGTTTTCCGTGTGAAAGCTGATCTGCTCAGCCATCCGATTGAAGGCGATCCCGGCCGCCCCAACCTCGTCGCGCGTTGGTATGCTCACGCGCACTGAGTAATCTTTGGACTGGAGCCGCTGGGCGGCACTGGCAAGTGCTCTCAGGCCAGCGGTAATCCGCTTGGAGATTCCGAGCACGGCCGCAAAAACAATCAGAAGCGATACGATGATCGCGGCGATCTGAAAGAGCAGGATACGATTGGTTGCGCGAGAAATACTCTTCTGCGCGGCAAATAGGGATGCGTAGATCTCCCGTTCGGGAACGACGATGCCGACTGACATCGTTTCGGCCCTGATCGGTCCCGAACTCCACAAATTGATCGGCTTCAATCTCTTGAGGACAACAATGTAGGGTACGCGTTCGCCATTGTTGTCGAGCATGATGTGCTGAATGACGCCATCATTGTTCCGGTCGAGTGGCAGCGACGCGATGGCCGACTGCGTGCTTGCCCTTAGGGTTCTCTCGAGGCCGGTGACCCCCTGTTTGCCCGCATCATTCGATTTAGTCAGACCGATGATCCTCTCGCCGGACGGATTGATCGCCGCCACGTTCCCGGTTGACATCGTGAGGAAGCCAAAACCGGTTTCAGCGATCTTCACACGCTCGACGACTTCCGCGAGTTGATCGAGAGTGATGTCTGCACCCGCTATTCCGGCGATACCGGTGCGGTCGCGCGTCCATAAGGGGTTGAAAAAGCTGACGATCAGCTTTCCAGTGATAGCGTCGGTGTAGGGCGCCGTCTGAGTGATGTCCTCGGGGGCCGGACGTGACGCTGGGTCTCTCGCCCATTGCTGCCACGACCCGTAGATCCCCGGAAAGAAAAACTCCCAGAACTCAGACTTGTTGTGACCGGGATAAAGCCGGTCGAAGGTCTGTGCCTGGTCCGTATACGGTACCGTCCTGAAGATCGGGCGTTCTTTTGGACCGATATAGTACATTTGAAGTTTAGGCGATCCGCTGGCCATCAGAGCCGGCGCGACGAGGTCGATCACGGTACTGTCTTCTATTTCTTGCTGTACGCTCGGCAGTGGCATGTGGTCGGCGCCCAGCAGGTAGCCCCAGACGCTTACCACGGAAGGCGAACCCGTCAGATTCTGCGCCCAATCACCCTTTGCATCGTAGACGACCTGCACGGAGCCGGGCGCTGCCTGCGCGAGCGTTGCCCCGACCTGTTGCCGCTTTCTCGGCTCGTCGATTTGGGCCTGCATCACGCCGGCGAGCGCGTTGACGTCGCCATGAACCCGATCGAGCAACAGGTTGACGCTCAGCGCCGTCGATTCGGCATAGGAACGAATGTATTCCTGGCTTGCGGTAGTCAGGCCTTCGCCGACTTCCGATGTCGCATCACGCGACAGCTTTTGAACATTCCAAAGCGCCAGACCACCGCTCATCAGGAGGTCGAACAACACCGCGCCGCCGACGACCAGTACGAATTTCGCTCGAAAGGAACGCAGGCCAAAGCGCGGTGCATGCTCATTGTCGGCTTTCATTGCGGTCTTCGCCCCGAGGCAACCCAGATCGGCCAACCGGCGTAACCCTTGGGGTGGAGCGCCGCAAAAATGTGGTCCTGGAAGCCCTGTCGGAATCGCGCAACGAATTCCGGGTCGTCACCGCGTCTGGCCGCCATCTCGCCCGCATAGACATTTGCCCAGGCTGCAATGACATCCGCGAAGTCCTGCGGATCGCCGTCCAGATTTGTGACCATGAAGCTCTCGATTCGTATATCTTCGAACCCTGCTTCGACCAGGTAGCGCCGGCTCTTGGGCCCAAGCTCGACGTCCATCTCGAAATGCCCGAACAACTTCGCCACCTCGTTGTAGGTCCAATTAATGCTTTCGGCGCGCGGCTCGCCAAGGCAATGCGAATTCTTCTCGTTGGTGATGTAGACCCGCCCGCCTGGTTTGCATATGCGATATAATTCCTTGAGGATAAGTTCTGGCCGATTGAAGATTTGAAGGGAATGTCGGCAGGTGACCAAGTCAAACTGCGCTTCATCGAGCAGCATTTCGGACGCGTCGCCATAGGTATATTCGATGCCGCGGATATCGAACTCCCGCATCACGCGTCGAGCATAATCGAGGCTTGACATGGAGTGGTCGAGGGCCACGAGCCGCGATGGCTGGAACTCCTTCTGCACAAGCACGGCGAAATCGCCGATCCCGCAACAGATGTCGGCCATAACGATTCCGGGCCGCATGCCGTGTCGCTGCAAGATAGTGCGCTCGTGGCGCCAAGTCATCTTTGTCTGCGTGCGCAGGATTGGAACGAACCCGCCTTCTTCAAGGAAGCCTTGCCCCGGATAGAATTCGCTGTCGTACTCCTTGACCTCTATGTTCGGTTCGATCCTGCTCAAGCGACCGAATTTTCTTGACGTCCATCCAACGACGCTCGAAGTGACGACGACGAATTTGAGATCGGGTCGAGCGCGGCAGGCGTCAATGATGATCCTCGAAAGGGCGTGAAATGCGGCGTTGTTCATCTGCGTCAGGCGCCTGATATTGATGTAGAGAACACCGCGAACGCCGCCGATCGCATCACGAAGCAAGGCTATGCTGGGTCCAAGCTCATCAATCGCCTGGGGCCGGACTACTCCCGATATGGAAAATTCCTGATTGTTCGCGTCATAGCGCGCCTTGAAACGGGGAAGAAGGTCGTAAGGGCTCAACTCTATTGGCCCTCAAGTGGAAGATCTACGACAAGCTTGATCGCATCGTTGCCGGCTTCTTCTACTCTGATCGTCGCGTTGTAGTCGATGGCCAGTTCCAGAAGCACGATTTCTCGGCTGGGCGCGAGATCCCCCGAAACCGAGTTAAGGTATCTCTCCTTGGCGTCGGATCCTATGACTTGCGCTGCGGCTTCCTCGTAGAACTGGCGCTCCTCCGGCACGCAAGGAAATGTCAGCTCAATCCTATCCGTCGCGCCATGGCGAGACACTCGGCATTCCAGTTCGCCGTCGCCATGACGCGTACGAAAGGCGACTTCCAGCAATTCGTTAAAGGCGGAAGAAAAGAGGTTTGAGTATCGGACCGAATCCGACCTGTTTTGGCTGATCATGCGGGCCATGTAAGTCGAGACATAGTCGCAGTGCCTCCACGCTGAGATAAAAGCCTTCATTTCTATGTCGATCTGGATCATCGGCTCAAAAGTCGGCTCGCCAGCCACGTCGTGATGTGCAGCTCCCATCGGCATCCTCCCTTCTTCCATGCAGGTTGCGCCCTAGTGGGCGATGGCCCAGGGGACGAAGTTTCACTGCGCCCTTGATGAGTCAGTCTCGCACTGACTCGAAGGATTGCCCGGTATCGGCCTCGATCCTTTCCACAAACCGACTTCACGGTTAACAAAGGGTGCAAGGCGTTAGCGCGGCCGATTTGATTCCTCCATCGCTCGCGCCACGTTCGGCGGTGACCGCTTGATGAAGTCCCTGGTTGGCTCGGCTCCGAGCGGCAGTCCCAGGAAATTGCCTTGCAGGCAATCGCAATTCTCCTTGATCAGCCACCTTGCCTGCCCTGAGGTCTCTACTCCCTCGGCGGTGACGCTTATTCCTAGGCCGTGCGCCAGATTTATGATCGATCGCACAATCGTCTGGCCTTTCAGATCGGTCTCCAGATCGGCGATGAAGTACTGATCTATTTTCAAGGTGTCGAAAGGGAAGTTTTTAAGGTAGCTCAGCGACGAATAGTAGGTTCCAAAATCGTCGAGCGAAATTCGTATGCCCAAGACGTTGAGTGTATTTAAGGTGTCGATATTGTCGATCGTCTTCTCAAGAAGAACCGTTTCGGTTATCTCCAGTTCGAGCCGGTCGGCGCGGATTCCAACCCCGTCAATGATCTGAGCGACTGTGTCCGTGAGCGAACCGCTAAGGAACTGAGCCGGCGACAGGTTAACCGCGACCGTTAGAGAGGGAGGCCACGTCAATGCCTGGCGACAGGCTTCCTCGAGCACCCACCGTCCAATCGCGTCCATCAGGCCGTCGGCTTCGGCGATCGGTATGAACACGCCGGGCGGAATGATCCCGACCTCGGGGTGTCGCCACCGCACGAGCGCCTCGAACCCGACCACCGACGAGGGAGGCCGAATGAGCGGCTGATACTCCAGATAAAGCTCGCCCCGCTCCAGCGCGGTTCGAAGGCTGCGCCTCAGATTCTCGCGCTGTTCGAGCAAGAGCAGCATCGACCGGTTGAACGTTCGAGCGCAACCGCGTCCGTCCGTCTTGGCTGCGTAAAGAGCAATGTCAGCGGCCTTCATCAGTTGCTCGCCGTCGGTTCCGTGCTCCGGCCCGAAAGCAATTCCGATACTGGAGCCGACGAAGACGGGAATGCCGTTGATGACGAACGGCTCCTTGAACGCATCGACCAACGATCCGGCGAGGCGTTCGGCTTCCGCGGGTTGCTCTTTTCCCAATTGGATGACAGCGAACTCATCGCCTGCATACCGATACGCAGATTCGCCGTCCCGCAGCACGTCGCGTATTCGACCTGCCGCTAGTTGAAGAAGCGTGTCGCCCGCTCCATGGCCGAGCGTGTCATTGACCGATTTGAAATCGTCGAGGTCGATTTGCAGCAGGGCCGCTTTCGGCTTTTGTCCACCGATGGTAGCCAGTGCTTGATGGAGCCGGTCGCCGAATTGCCGGCGGTTCTGCAGGCCGGTCAGAACGTCGTGCGTCGCCTGGTGGAGCAGAGTTAAATGCTCCTGATCCTCCGTCGCGCTACGCCCGCCGGGCTCCTTCGATTCGATGATGCCGACACCGTTTGCTGTGCCGAAGACGAAAACGGACCGGGACGCCTCGCCTGACGATCGCGGCAATTCGATGGTTGCCGGCGAGCCGCCCTCAAACACCCGAAGAAAATCGTTGCGACACTTGGCATCCAGGAAGCTTGGGTAGATTTCCCAAATGGCGGCACCCAGCGTTACCGCGCCCCCGTACATGTCCTTGAGCTTGCTTGCGTAGTGCCTCAGGCGGAAGTCGCGGTCATAGAACGACACGAGATCGGAGGTGTTCGACAAGAGGTCACCAAGAAGCGCGTCGTCAGTACGTGGAGCGGTAGACGAAGGCCTCTCCCCCTCCTTGCCGGCGCCCGATGCCTTTGGATGCAAGTGCCACCTCCATAGGCGGTGCCAATATACGTCCCCGAGTCAACAAATAGCATAGCCGTCAAGCTTGGCAAACTTTCGACTTGCATTCTTAACAAGCGCCGTGTGGTGCAGTCGCGAGCCATGCTCCGGTGCGGTCGACGCCAGGTTATTCACGACGATGATCAATCATCGATCGTTAAAAGATCGGAAATTTTCGGATAGTCGGCCCAGCGCCGGCGTTCCCGGCGCTAGAGCGTCGTTGGCCGCCCGGGCGTGATGGCGCACCTAGCAGTCCGAAATTGGCTTTCTCGAATAGTTTGGCCTTCAGCCACGTTTTGGACGGCCCGCTCCGGTAGCGGCTATTGACACGTTTCGAAATCACGCCATTGAGCCCGGTTTTCTCCATGGCGCGAAAGATCGCCCTCGAAATGCTCGCTGTATTGGATCTTCCCGAGGCCAGGTCATCCAGTTGCCGCTGCGCACGCTTGCGCTGCAGCAAAGGTAACAGGCTTAGATTGCGATCGTCGAGATGAAGGATGTCGAACGCGACGAACACCAGCCGGCTCGGCTCGTTCCAGATCGCAACTTCCAATCGAGAGGAATCGAGCGAGCTCCGCTCGGCTGATACAATTACTTCGCCGTGGAGAATGGCGGCCCGGCATGGCAGGTCGACCGCCAAAGCTATGGGTCAATATTTTGTCGTCCAGTCGCGGCCTTGGCATCGTGCGCAAAACGTTCGATAAAGGCGGACATAACCCCCAGCGTGATCAGCGGGATGACTTGTCGTTGCAAGGCTGGACGGTCATAGCAACCCGCTTCAACCCAGGTTGCTTTCTGCTTGAATACTCCAACAGCCGTGGAGCACCGCCTATCCCTGACGATCCATTCGCCCCGTTGCGCGAGCGTTTCCTCGCCCGATGCGCCGATCAGCTTGCGGAACTGAAGGCCGCGCATCAGGCGCCTCCCCTCCCCGGCAACGAGCCGCTAATCCGCGTCGCCCATTCGCTGGCAGGCGCTGCCGGGACGTTCGGCTTCGCGGAAATCAGCAAGCAGGCGTCCATCCTGGAGATGCTGCTCGTCGAGCGGGCGGATGGCGGGAGCGTGCACGCGGCGCTTGATGCGGTGATCGCGGAGATTGAGCGGACGCTGGAGTGACTTGGCCACGGCCTGAGGCCGCCCGCCGCGCCTACTTCTTCGCGCCGCCGAGGCCGGTCCTGGTCATCTCGCCCCAGCCCTGGTTGCCGCGTAAAAATTGCCAGCAGCCTTTCACGCGCCAGAAATTGTTGAGCTGGCGGTAGCCGAAATTCTCGATCACGGCTGCGGCCGTCAGCACGGCCAGGTCCCTGGCCCGGGGGAAACGCTGAAGCTCGGCCTCTTCGAGGATCAGCGAGGAGACGCTCACGCAGACGCCATAGATGAAGATCAGCGCGGTGAAGGCGAGAAGATATTCGGCCGACAGGATGCCGAGCAGCCAGAAGGCCGGCATCAGAACATAGCCCAGTACCTCGGCAACCGGTCCCAGCACGTCGACAACCAGGATGTGGCCGAAGCCGAGGAAGCCGACGCGGCCGTAGCGCGGGTTGAACAGCATCGAGCGGTAGCGGAAGAAGCATTCGAGCGCGCCGCGCTGCCAGCGCGAGCGCTGGCGGGCGAGCACGCTCAGCGTTTCCGGCGCCTCAGTCCAGCACACCGGTTCGGGAATGAACTGGATGCGGTATTTGCGCTTCCTGTCGCGCATATAGCGGTGCAGCTTGATGACTAGGTCGAGGTCCTCGCCCATCGAGCCCTTGGTGAAGCCCCCCACGGCCACGACTTCGGCGCGGCGGAACATGCCGAAGGCGCCGGACACCAGCATCAGCGTGTTGATGCTGCTCCAAGCCAGCCGCGCCATCAGGAAGGCCCTGAGATATTCGACCACCTGGAACAACGGCAGCAGACGGCTCGGGAGGCGGATCTCGCGCACCCTGCCCGCCTCGATCCTCGAGCCGTTGGCAATGCGGATCGTGCCGCCCACGGCGATGGTGCGCTCGGGGTCGTCGATGAAGGGCTGGGCGGCCCGCATCAGCGCGTCGGGCTCGAGGATGGAATCGCCGTCGATGACGCAAAAGAGCGGCGCGCGGCAGACATTGATGCCGGCGTTCTGGGCATCGGCCTTGCCGCCATTTTCCTTGTCGACCACGAACAGTCGTTCAGTCATTGGCGAGGAATAGACGCCGCGGATCGGCTGGTGCGCCAGCGCCTCCTCGTAGGGACGGTGAAACTTCACCAGCTTGAAAGCGTCGATGAGGCGCTGCAGCGTGTCGTCTTTCGAGCCGTCATTGATCACGACCACCTCGAAATTCGGATACTCGAGCGCCAGCATCGAATGGACGCTCTCGACCACGTTCAGCGCCTCGTTATAAGCGGGCACCAAGAGCGCGATCGGCGGCGCGACGTCGCCGTAGCGCTGCCACAGCAGCGCCGAGCGCGCCACCGGCGGGCGCTGGGACAGCGCGTAGCCGGCGACGACGAGCTGCAAGAGATAGATCGTCGTCTGCGCCAGCCCGGCCCCGATGATGAACCAGGACAGGATGGTGGCGGCAAGAACGACCTCTTGGCTCCAGTCGGCGATCATAGGGCCGGCCCCTCGGCAAGGATAAGCGAAGCGGTGCGCTGGCTGCGCGAAACCTCGGCGGACGCGATCTCGCGCAGCAGCCGCTCTCCCGACAGGCCGAAAGAGCGCAGCGCGTTGGCGGCGGCATAGCGCACGGTCCAGATCTCGTCGTCCATCAGCGCGGACAGCGGCGCGGTAAGCTCGGGCAGACCGAGACGGCCCGCGGATTCGGCGGCAGCGGCGCGCACGTCCCAATCGTCGTTGGCCATGGCGCGCTTCAGGATGGCCGGCGCCTCGGCGTGACCCGTCAGACCCAGCGCCCGCAGCGCCGCGGCCACAACCTCGGGCGCGGCATCACCGGTCAGGCCCGCGAAGAAATCGGCGAAGCCGAAGCCGCCGGCGCGGGCCAGCGCGTCGATCGTAGCGGCCCTGACGAAGGGCGAGGCATCTACTCGCGATGCGTGGACGGCAAGCTCGTTGAAGCGCGAGCGCGGAAAGCGCCTGAATAGCTCGATCAGGCGCCGCGAGCGCTGCCCCGCCGCGCCGATAAAGTCGAGCGCGGTGCCGAGCAGGGGCAGGCTGCCCAGGTCGCAGAGTGCGATGGCCGCAGCGATCCTGACTTCGCGCGCGCGGTCCTGGGAAAGTGCCGAAAGCAAGCTTGCCGAGGCATCATCCGAACCCAGCGCCGCCAGCATCTCGGCCGCATGGATGCGTTCGGCGACGTTGCCTTTCCGCAGCTGCCTGGCGACACGGGCCGGCAGGCCGCATTCGTTGAAGGCGACAAGCACGTCGTCCCTCTCCTCGCCGCGCAGTAGCGAAATGAACTCAAAGCCGGCGTCGATCGCCACACCGGCCGGCACGCCAAGCACCGCCGCCTTCAAGGCCTCGCGATCGCGGTTTTCGGAGAAGGCGATCAGCGCGGTCAGAATCTGGCGCCGCTGGTCGGCTGTCGCCCGGCCCCGGCGCTCCTGCAGCACGCGGCGCGCGATCAGCAACAGCATGATCACCAGGCACAAGGCGCTGAGCAGTATCGACAGGTCCCAGATGTACCACATGGTCAGAACCGCGCCGTCAGGCCGAGGCCGAATATGTTGCGGTCGAATGTCGGGCGCTCTTCATGCGCGATGCTGGCGCGCAGCGTCAGCGGATCGCTGACGTCGAAGGAAACGCCACCGAAGACGGTGCGCGTCGGCACCAGCGCGCCGCCGTCGATCTCGGGGGCGTCGGCATAGCCGGCGAAGACGTTGAAACGCTCCGTTACCCCAAGGTCGGCGCGAAGCACATAGCCATCGGTGCGCGTGCCGGTATCGTCCTCGGCATGCACCCAGCGGGCCGATAGCCCCAGGCGGCCGTCGAGGACATAACCCTGGATCCAAGGCTGGATGCTGGTGACGCCGGTATCGGCGAAATCGTCGTAGCGGGCGTCGACATTGAGCGAGAGCGGGCCGAACGCCCTTGCCGGCGCCACGACTTGCCAGGACGCGCCGGCGCCGACCGAATAGCGCGCCAGAAAATCGGCATCCGGCGTCGCCGCGGCGAGCATATAAGCGGAGAAGGCCGGCGAGAAGGCCTGGTCGATGCGGCCCTCGAGCTGGACGTCGGTATGGCCGAAGCGGGTCGCCAGCCGGGTGCCGCCGGAAATCGTCGTGCGCGGCGACAGCCGATACGCGAGACCGGCCGAACTGTCGGTCCAGTCGCCCAGCCCATTGGTGAGATCGCTTACCTCGCTGCCGAGGTCGAGCCGCCATTTGCGCGGCGGCGGCACGGCCAGCCTCTGCTTGATATCGGCGGAGGCCGGCTGGAGGGCGAGCGCCTGACGATAGGCCTGCCGCGCCGCCTCGTCGTCGCCCTCGGCGCGGCGCACGTCGCCGATCCCGACCAGCGCCTCGGCACTCTGCGGCTCGAGCGTCAGCGCGCGCTGGAACGACTGTCCGGCCCTCGTGTAATCGGCCTCGAGCAGGGCGATCCTGCCGTCGAGGTCAAGCGCCTCGACATTGTCCGGCGCGGTCGCCAGCACGCCGTCAACCGCCAAGCGGCCGCGCGGCGTGTTACCTTGCCAGATCGCCAGGCGCACCTTGCCCAGCCTAGCATCGAGAAGGCAAGGTTTTATGGCCAGCGCGCGGTCGAAGAGACGGTCGGCTTCGTCGAAGCGTTGGCTGGAACCAGCGACAAGGCCAAGCCCGACCAGGATGTCAGTGTCTTTCGGAGCCAGCTTGAGGGCGCGGCGATAGGCCTTTTCCGCTTCGGGCAGCTTTCCGGCTGTCCGGAGGCGCCTGCCCAACTCGATCAGGCCAGGGACAGGATCGGGCTGGCGAAGCTGTTTCGTCGCCTTCGCCGGAGCCGCGGCAGCCGGTTTCGGATTGCCGACCTGCTTCGCCTTGCGGATGTTTCCGACAAGGGCTGCGGCGTCGGCGTTGGCCGGATCGGCCTTGGCGACAGTTTCGGCCAGCGGCAGCGCGGCATCCAGATTACCGGAGCGGAACTCGACCTCGGCCATTCCCAACGAGGCATCCCGATAAGTCGGAGCGAGGGAAAGCACCTTGGAAAAGGCGTCCCGCGCCGCGAGAAGGTCGTTGCGGCCGAGCTCGGCGAAGCCTAGCTGAACCAGCGCATCGGCATTATCGGGCTTGAGCGCAAGCGCACGTTTAAGCAGGTCGGCTGCCTCATCAAAATTCTGCGCTTGCCTCGCCTTCACGGCCGAAGCGTAGAGCTCGTCGGCCGTTTGCGCCAACGCGGGGTCGGCGGCGATCGCCAGGGCCAAGCATGCGGCAAAGCTCAAGCGCCGGCCACGCCGCATCAGCGCTTCCCGCCCTTGCGCGCGATGAGACGCGCGAGCCGGGCCAAAAGCTCTTCGGGAATGAATGGCTTCACCAGATAGTCGTCAGCGCCCTTTTCCAGAGCCGAGACGATGTCCCTTTCGGCCTTGCGGGCGGTGAGCATGACGACCGGTATCTCCGACAGGGCTGGATGGCCCTTGAGGTTTGCCAGCACCTCGATGCCATCGGCCTTTGGCATCATCGCGTCGAGCACGATGATATCGGGGCCATCCTGTTCCGCCTTCGCCAGCGCCTCGGCCCCGTCCACCGCCTTGATGACCTCATATCCTTTTGCCCTCAGCCTGAATTCCATCAGTTCGAGCAATAAAGGGTCGTCATCGCAGATCAGAACTCTTGCCTTCGCTCCATTCACCAGGCCTGCTCCGGTTCCGTCGCCCCCCGGAGTGATCTACGCATGAACCGACATCCGCCAAAGCGGCCCATGCTGGAAATTCCGCCCGCACCGCGATCCTAACAAAGCCGATTCGCGAGGGTTTGATTTCGACACAATCTGTAGATGAATATTGGGCCATGGTATAGGACCGTAAATGGCAAAATGGAGCTTGGCGACAGGCGCCTTGCAGCCGCCTTCGCGACCGGGCGACTGGGCTAGCCGGGACGGCCCCAAAGCAGCGTCCTAACCTCGCCGGCCAGCGCCAGCGGATCGAAGGGCTTGGCTATGACGCCAACCGCTCCCATTGCCAGATAGTGTTCGACCTGATGCGTCTGGGTGCGTGCGGTGATAAACGCCACGGGTATCGATGCCGTCGGCGGTGAGGCGGCCAGGCGCTTCAGCGTCTCCGGTCCGTCCATTTCCGGCATCATCACATCAAGCAGGATCAGATCGGGCTGCCAATCGGCTGCGACCACCAGCGCCTCGGCGCCCGAAGAGCAGGACCGAACCTCGAACTGAGGGTCGAGCTCCAGCGACATCTCGGCAATTTCCCGGATATCATCCTCGTCATCTACATAGAGGATCCTTGCCGGCATAATCGTCACTCCTTGGCACGGGGGGTAGGTCCGGCGCCATCGGGCGATGAGACCAACATGCTTCTAACCAACCTGGCGACATCGATCTCCGATGCCTTGGTCTTGGTCATCATTGCCTGCACCCGGTCGCCAAGATTCTGATCCGGCTCCGCCGCCGAAAACACGATGACTCTGGTCTCCAGCGGCAGATCGATGAGCAGGTCCAGCCCCGATCCGTCGGGAAGCGCAATGTCCAGTATGACCAGGTCGAAGCGATGCTTCGCGACCGCCCTTCGAGCCTCCTGCAGCGTTTTGGCAGAGGCGATCAAAACATCCGGACCCAGCCCCGCTGACATCACCGCAAGCACACCCTCGTCGTCCTCGACGTGGAGGATCCTCGGCCTCCGCTCGACCTTGCTGGCGAGGATCTTGGCAAGGGCCGATTGAAGGCGCGCCGAATCCACTGGCTTCTCCAGCCAGTCGACGATGCCGACGGCGGTTCCGTTCAGCGAGCGCTTGGCCTCATCGGCAACTGCGGAGATGACGATGACCGAAATATCGGAATTTACCGGTGGTGCCCGTATATCGTGGAAGAGCTTGATGCCGGACTCCCCCGCCAGCTTGATGTCGAGCGTCAGCGCGACGTAGTCGCGGGAGCGCAGGAGCGCCATGGCAGTGTCGATGTCCGGGGCAACGTCGGTGGAAAAGCCTTCCGCATCGAGAAGTGCCGCGATTACCGTTGCGACGTCGGCCTCGTCCTCACAAATGAGGACACGCAGCCGGCCATCGCGCTTGCGCGCCCGTCGCTCGACCAAAACCGGCTTCTCGGCCGGCCTGTGTGCCTCGGGAAGATCGACGTGAAACGAGGTTCCCTTACCTTCCTCCGTCTCGAAGGAAACGGCGCCGCCCAGCTTTTCCACAATTGTCTTGACGATGCTCAAGCCCAGGCCGGTGCCTCCCTTCTTGCGGGTGCTGGACGCGTCGGCCTGCTCGAACTTGCCGAATATGCGGCTGCGGAACGCTTCCGGAATGCCAGCGCCCTGATCGATGACGGAGATGCGCAGGATGTCTCGGTCGCGACGCTGGAGCTTCACCATCACGGAGCCGCCGAGATCGGAGAACTTGATCGCATTCGACAGCAGGTTCGCCATCACCTGATGCACACGGTCCGGGTCGATATTGGCCTCGGCGCGCGGGGCATCATCGACGAGGACGATGCGGATCCTGTTCTCGGCCATGTAATTGGAACTGGCGGCAATTGCCTGCTCCAGAACTGGGCGCAGAGCCATCTGCTTGATCTTGAAGGTGATCACGCCCGATTCGATCTTTTCCATATCGAGGATATCGTTGATGAGAAGAACCAGCCTTTCGCTGTTGTTGTGGGCGATGTTGACGAGATTGGCCGCCTTCGACGGCAATTCGCCCGCCACGCCCGCCGCAATCAGGCCGAGCGAGCCGCGGATGGATGTCAGCGGCGTGCGCAGCTCGTGGCTCACCGTGGAGATGAAGTCGTTCTTGAGCTGGGCGTTTTTCTTCTGCTCGGTTATGTCGCGATTGTAGGTGATGACGCCGGTGATCTTGCCGGACTCGTCTTGGAAGGGAACTTTCATGGTGTAGAGCCAACCTTGGCTGCCATCCGGGAAAAGCGCGGGCTGATCGATGCGCAATGTCTGCCCTGCCACAAGCGAACCCATTTCGTCCTGCCTGAAGCGCTCGGCCACGTCCTTCGGATAAAAATCGAAATCCGTTTTGCCGATGAGGTCCTCAACCGAGGCGGCGCGCATCATTTGGGCGGTGGCTGGATTGGCTACGACGAAGCGGCCGTGGACATCCTTCACGTTGAGGCAATCCGGCAGCTCGCGAACCATGGCCCGGTAGATCATATTGGACACGGCGAGATCGCGACGCCTCTGCTGCCGATCAAGCAGCACGGAGATGATGAACGTGCTGAGGAAGCGGAGCACGAGGGAGGGGAACGTGCTCTGCTGAACGAAACCGGTCACGACGTGCGACGGTATGACTAGAAGCATGATCAGTCCGGCAAGCGCGATCGACACGCCGAGGCCGAAAACGTCGAACATGGAGCGTGAGCGCGACCCAACAATGTGGTGCCATACTAGACCGACTACAGCGCTGATCAGTATGCTCATGATGCCGACGCTGGCACCCTGCCCGCCAAGATAGAACCGATAGACGATTGAGCCGGCGGTAGCGATGAACATCGCCGGCCAACCGCCAAAGAATGCGGCCGCACCAATAAACGCGGCGCGCAGGTCGACAATGAAACCTGAGACAGACAGGGCCGTCGCCATGGAAATGATCGAACCCACGGCCATCACCACGCCGAGAAGCAGCGATTGCATCAACCGCGACAGACGCCCGGTAAAATCCGCCACGAGATCCCAGGCGACGACTAGGATGGAGACCAAGGCAAGATTGGCGAGGAGTGAGTGCCATATCTCGGACATGACTTCCGGCTCCTTTTTCCAAATAAATACCGTCAAAACCTATCCGAGGTCTAAACGCCTGCTCACTTGCCGTAGTGCCTGAGCGGTGGCGCCCCGAGGAGACAATGGCGGGCGCCATCAGCGCGGTTCTGGAAGCATCAGGTAAAATCTTGGGCGAGACTGACCGCTTGTGGTCCCCACAACCTCCATATTGTTTTCTCCGGACTCTGTTTCCCCGGCGGCGGCCAAAAGATCCTCGTATGGCCTAAAATTGCAGCACTGCTGCTCGGCATTTTAGTGGCATCGCCGGCTCCGGGCGAGACTTTAGAATTCACTGCTCTAAGGCGGCCCAGTTGGGGCCGGAGCGCGTTTCTGGCGTGCGCCGCGAAGGGGGCCACGCGGCTCTCAAAGCTAATTTAAAACCGACGGAGATCTACTGGATCGCACTCGATCGGGCTGCGCAACCCCGACCAGCTGACGCCCGATCGGGCGCTCTCGTCGCGGCCGGCAGGTAGTTTGCTGAGAGTTCTGCAAATTCGTTGAGGGAGGCGGTCATGGCACGCCGGTGATGTTCAACGTTACCTGATTCCCACGAAGGAACGCCACCGAAGACCAAGACTGAAAACAAGACTGCCATAGCTGCGTCAAAGACATTCTGCTTTCGAACCCGGATGGGCTGCCCGAAGTGATCCGCGCGGCGATGCAGGAAGTGCGCGCCACGGCGACACAGGCCTTGCAGTGGCATGATCGTTTGGCGATCGCCTGGCCCTTGACCTTATCGGAGCCTTGAAGCGCGTCATCAGCCCCGACGCCGCCTCGTAAAGCGAGCGCCGCACATCCGCGTCGCCGGCTTTCGATATGCGACCCTGAACGTCGATCGAGGTGCCCGACTGCCAGCGCCGCGAGGTCAGGCCGCGACGTCGCGCGAGCGACGGAAACGCGACGGATCGTCGATCGCCGTCATGACGAGAGTGCCGGCCCCGGCCCGACGCCGGGGATTGCCATGAAGCGCCGGCACAGCTCGCTGCGGGCCACAATTTTGACGACGAGATCGTGCAGCCGGCAATACTGTGTCCACAGCGCTGCGCGCGCCGACAGCATGGCGTCCATCAACTCGGCGGACAGCGGATCCTCCGCCACCGCGGTGCGCACCGCTTACTCGAAAGCCCCTCGCCCGACCTTGCCCAGTCGCATGCCGAATGCCTTCAGCGAATGGCGTATGGCGTTCTCCAAGTCGAGGAACTTTGGCTTCCAGATTGCGCCGATGCGTCAGCAAAAGCTTCGTCCGGTAGCAGCTTTGCGACTTGAGATGGGTCTGCCGGGACCAGCCGGAGCGCATGATGTGGGCGATGCCCAGCGCATCGGCCTTGTCGGTCTTGTTACGCTTCGCCGACACCGCGGCGCGCACGTGCTGCGTCTCCAGGCAGACGGCCGGCAGGCCGAGTTCTTGAGCTCTGGATGCAGCCACGGCGACAACGCGCCGGCCTCGTACCGACACGCCGCAGGTGCGGCAGAAATGGCTTCAGCACCGCAAACAGCAGCGTCGGGATCAGTCACCGCCGTTATCTCAAGATGCACGACGCCATGATCGTCGACGACGCACACCGCTGTCTCGTCCATCGCTACGTCCAGTCCGCAAAAGAATTCCATCGTTCGCCTCCTGCGTTGCTTCACAGGAGCAGATTTTGCCGCCGAGTCGCCGGCGATCGCCAGTTGACCTTCAGTCGACGCACAGTTTTGCTGCTTGGCCAGGCGCTTGCCCCGACTACGGGCGGCAATCGGCCGGCAGCGCGATCTTTCGATCAGGAGCATTCGAGCTGTGGATGCACCATCTGGTGAGCAACGATGACCTGCGCTAGCGTGCGAAAAAGCTGCAGAATTTGCGTCGCAAGAAGACCGGACGCCAGCGCAAGGCGCCGCAGCCGAAGGGTTACCAAAGGCGGTCGCGCTATCGCTACGGCAAGCGCACGGACAGCGGTCCGATCGCGCTTCGGGCGTTGTGGAGCATGCATGTCGAGGCGATGAACTGGAGCGGCATGCGCCATGCCGAGTACGCCGCAGCGCTCGGACTTTCGCGACATGCGCTGCGGATCGATCTGCTGAAACGCTGCACCTGAGGGTGGGAAGTCGCCACCCTTGGGCAGGACTACTTTTTCAGCAAAAGCGCTTCACGCACCAGCGACGGCAGATTGCCCACACCGAGCAAGTCAATAAGCTCATAGGCCTGTGTATTGGTGATGCCAGTTCTGTCTACAAGCCAGTTGACTTGCTTTTGCTTAGCAGTCTGAGTTTCGCGGCCGCTCTCGCTGGGCATGGCTTTCCTCCGGTTGGGCGAAAGCCTGATCGTCTCTTCCAAGCGTCCGTTGCCAGTTATGCGCGGGCGACCAAAACAGCTTACGCCCTAACAAGACTTATGGCTAGCGTTATGGATCCGGTAATGTCTCAGTTTGATTTGACGTTCTTAGATTTGTCGGCAACTGTGAGCCGTATCAGCGTTATGGGGGCAAGCGGGCGATCGTTAGGAGTGTAGCCACACCGCGCTTGCCTGCCCAACTTCGGCGCAACGGCGTCCATCTGCTCGCATACGTGTTCCATCGACCTTCGCAGCGGGCTTGGGCAATGGGATGGGAGCCACAGTTTGAGCTGGTGTCGTCTGTCGTCGGCTTCCTCGCCAGTGGCGATGCGGCATAACGCGAACGGCGTTGCCGATCACGTCGGCGGGTCTCGCTTCAGGCCTTTAGGTCCGGTTGGCATCTTGCTTGCCTTTGTTGGGCGGACAAGCCGGCAGATCATCGATACCGGGCGCGTAAGCCTTTGCCTCATATTCCCTGGCTGGCATCTCCAATTCCTTGCCGTCGCCGTACCGAACCCACACGCTATCCTGCGTGGCCCAGCCATTCTTTATCCTGCAAATTCCGATCGCCAACTGAAGACCTCGCTTATGCTTTGTCCGTTAAACATATAGGCGGTTCGGTCTATGGGAGCAAACGCGGTGAGGCGGTTCGGCCTGCCGTCAAATTTCGAAATGAGACACTACCGGGACCCGGCTGGGTCTGCCAAATATATGTCGCCCTCAGCAGCAGAAACGATATCCAACACAGGCTGCCCATACGCGCCCGTGTGCAGCGCTTGAAGCACTGGCGGCCCAAATCCGCGGTCAGTGTAACCGTCGTTACCTCCGAGCAGGAACAAGGCTTCGCGATCATCGTTGGTCGGTGACCGACGGGAGCACTGCATGAAAAGTTACGTTGTCGAGACAGTGGCCGGTGAAGTGGTGACAGCCAGTCAAAGAGTGGTAGCCGAAACACCGCTGTGTGCGGCCAGAATAGGAACTGCCAGCTAGACTAGGTTCACGAAAGGCGCGAGTTACCGACGAGACGGAGGCCGCCGTGTTTTGGTTCGCCTTCTCCCGGGTTGCACCAGGGCTATCGCATATGGGTTAGCGCCTGGACTAGGTAGTCGTCGTTCCATGCGCATTTCTTAATGCGATGACTGATGGGGACTTTGTCAACATCGGCGGCCTGAAGGACGTTTCTAGCGATGCGGGTGAGAAGCGCGGTGTTGGCCGGGGCATTGTCCTTGCGGGCACGTGATTGATCCTCATCCAGATGAACGTCGAGCATCCAATGCAGGCCGTTCTCGATCTGCCAATGAGCTCTCGTGAGCTCGAGCGCCCGCTGTGGCGACAGTAAGGTGGAAGCCATGAACAGGCGCGTCATCGGCTTGGCCTGATCGCGCTGGCTGGTGATGCGGATGAAGGCTTCGTGGCCGGCCATCAGTGGCTTGATGGCGGCCACGACCTCGGCCTGCCGCCATTCGCTGCGACCATGGCTGGTTTCGCTCCGCTCCGCCACAGCGAGGGCTGTTTCGGCCAGATGTTGTTTGGCATGAGCGACCCAATGGCGGCGGTTGCCTTTGAGCGCGAGTAAGTAGTCCCCGCCGCGTTCGGTGATGGCCTGTGCCATGCGTTTGTGACAGTGGAGCGCATCGGCCGTGACCATTCTGCCCGCAAGATGAGTTCGACGACCTTGAGGGCTGCCTCGACCTCATTCTCTCCATCGCCCGGCGACACCGCCGCCAGGCACAGCCGCGTCTCGGCGGCAAAGGCCGACACCGTCAGGGGCGGGCTGGCCGCAAGGCCCTTCTCATAGGCTCGCCGCAGCGTCTTGCCGTCAAGCGAGACCACCTCTTGGCAGGCCCGCGCGAAGCCTGCGGCAAAGGCGGCGAAGGCCCGACCGAATGCCTCCGGATCAAGCAGCCGCAGCAGCCGGGAAAAGGTGTCGTGGCTGGGCGCCACCTCGTACTCGATCAACCGCGACAGCGCCTGCTGGCGCTCCTGTGCGAACAGCGAGAACTCAGTCGCATTGCTTGCCCCACACAGGCTTGCGGCGATCATCATCACGATCAGATCGCCAAGCCGATGCGTGGCGTTGCCAGCGCGCGGATCGGGCAGCGCGCCGAAATAGCTCTCAAGGCTGGAAATGGCAGTCTCTCCCTCGTTCGACTGCCTGCCCAAAGAATCCCTTCTCAGGCCAACTTCAAGTCCCAAAAAGCCATATGCGATTCCCCTGCGGGTTGCACGGACAGACGGGTCGGGAGACGGCTGTTCCCTGGCGTATGTACCATTGTAGCTCGTCCAAGCTTCAGAACACCCGGCTGCGGCAATATGTTAGAGGTCGCTTGACGAAGCCGTCGGCCGCACCAGAATCCCGGGATGGTGAAGGGCAGCATCAACATCGGCGATGAAGTTGCTATCACAGCCACGGTTCGCAGGCGGGTGACAAAAGACTGGGTGAGCGTCTGGATCCCGTCATACAATCAGCCGCATTCCACCGTGGATCGGACATCGACCGTGAAGCAGGGCCAACCGATCAAGCTGATAGGCGATGTCACGCGCGTCGGCGATGGCAAAGTGACGGTCAATCTCGGCGTGCCGCTCACTGTGAATGCCGATACGGTCAGGCTGGTGACTGCCTACGTGCCACCTAAGAGAAAGACGCCGCTGGTCGACAAAGCCACCTAGTGGGGCGCTTTCTCTGGCGGTCCAGGTCATTTAAGAACCAGGCGAGCTCATCCGTCATCTCGAAAGGTGAAATGCTTCCAGAGGAAAACGCTGGAGATCATCGGCTACCAGCGTGACCCTGGCCAGGCCACGCGCGTGCTGATGGCCGACAAGGGCCGTTACGTCGGCGCGGCGGTCGTCCACTCAAGCTCGACCAGCGGCAGAAATTATGGGATCAGGTCCAAGGCCTGACCGGCGCGCCGTCCCCAAAGGAATTGAAGAAGGAAAGAGCGCAGTGGCTGAGGCCTGGCCTCGTTGGCCAGGTCGAAACCCTGAAGGGCGAGGAGAAGCTGCGTCACGCTTCGCTGAAACGAGCCTGGAGACAATAAATGGCAGTCGCCAAGAAAGGCCAGGAGCGCGTCACCTACGGTTGGATGTATGGACAGCAGGCGCGCAAAGACGGCAAGGAACGTGCCGTGCCGGACTATTGGGCAGAGCATGCCGACGCTTGGCTGCAGGGCTTCGACGGCGTGCCGATTGGCACCGAGGCGAAGCCGGTGAGTGATCCGTTCGAAACAGAGCTCGACGAAAGCGCGCTCGCGAAGGGCGACAACTAAAGCGCCTTTCCCGCCCGGATCATCGCCCGAGCAATGGCAAGCTCTGCCTCGACCTTGGCGTTTTCCTTCTGGGTCATGTTGTCGGCGGCGATCAGGCGTCGCAGGGAGCGCATGACTTCGGCGCGCCCCATCCTGCTTCAAGCATGCAATCCACGATCGCCTGAAAACCGGGCTCCATAGCTTCCTGACTGTCGACCTCTCGGTCGGGGTAGTCGCCTTCGCGTCTCGGTCTGCTGATCATCCGTTGCCGTCCACCGTGCTTTCTTCGTCCAACTGGCGCGGCACCGGCAGATAAGCATTGGCGACGAGCCATTCGCCGACGATCTTTTCCACCAGATCCGGCTTAGCAGTGCCCATCTCGGCCGCCAGGCTGGTCAGCGCGTCGTCGGTGCGGGGATCAAGGCTGACCCCACCGGCGTTTCTGATCAGCAGCGCGGCCCGCCGCAACAGCACCTGCATGTCCGCCCGAGAAGCGTCCGCAATGTGGTCGGCGGTGCTTTCCAGTTCATGCACGAATTGATATCGGGACATCGGTCATGCTCCTACAGGAAGTGCTCGCCTTCAGCCCTATGCTCAAAGCAGAACCAGTGCGGCGCCTGCTTCGGCTTGGCAAAGCCCCAACCGGCGTCCTTGCTGCAGCCGTCGTGCTCGCAAACGTGGTGCTGGACGCCAGCCGGCGTAGCGTATTCGGGCCGTGGAAGTCTGATTTCGTCGCTCATAGCGGGTTGATGGGTCCCACAAGGCCGGAATGGTCGTTGGGCTGCTTGTTGATCGTGGCGGCGTTGACCTCCCGTTCGACGCGGTTGAATTGAAGCTGCCCGTCAATGTCGCGGGAGAGCAGCGCCTTAAGGTCGCTCGCCGGCGTGTCCGCATTCAGCCAGACGTCGTAGTAGGCTGGATCGAGGATTAGCGGCTGTCTGTCATGAAGCTGGCGCATCGGCTCGCCGGCGGGCTCGGTGATGATCGTGCAGCTCGTCATGTCCAGCGTCTTGTTGTAAGCCCACAGGCCTGCGAAGGAGAAAGGCGCGTGACCGGGCAGGAAGATGTGCCAGGGGTCCTTGCCGCGATCGGCCGGGCTGATAGTCCATTCGTAGAAGCCATCGGCAGGGATCAGGCAGCGTTTAGACTTGAACGCATCTCGAAAAGCGGTATCGACGCTCTCGATGCGCATTGAACATCGGTGCCTTTGGCATTTCCTTCGCCCAAAAAGGCACAAGCCACCAACGGCCCGAGCGAACCTTATGGTCACCGTCATCTGCGGCGGTGATGAAAGGCACCTCGTCGGTCGGCGCGATATTGTACGCGGCGCATCGTTGCGCCCGACATCGGCCGCGCCGTCAGCCGATAGAGGCGATGGATTTCCGACCAAGGGAGATAACGGGTGTAGCGCCCACACATGTCTATCACTCCATGTCGGGCACATCACCGCTCACAAACAAAGTGTTTGGCGGGCCGTAGTCCCCAAGCGCCGGATCGGCATCCCTGCTCCATGCGATGACGCCCGCATGCTTGCCGGCGAGTGCTTTTGCAGTTCGGATCGCCCGGTCTTCGCTTTGCTGGTCGGCCGGGCCGTACATAGGAAACAACTCGCCGTCGTCGCCGCGATCGAATGCGACCACAACAATCAGCTTCGGCTTTCTCTGCTCCGGAAGGACGTGCGTGGACATTCAATGGCCTTTCTCAATTGAGCGGCGCTGATCCCGCCTCAAGAGCGTCGATCGCGTCGAGCACTGCCTGGCGCTTTGACACGATAGGCTCATTTGGGTGGAACCCTGCGAGCGACAGAGACGTATAGGCAACCGTTACGGCGCTGACGAGTTGCTGCGCTTCCGAACTATCCGGAACCTCAGCAGTGGCGGCCAGAGCAAGCAAGAAGACCCTAGGGTCATGATATTCGTGCTTGCCGTCCTCGGCCTGGATGAGGGCCCGCATCCGGCGGAGTGCAGTGGTGCGGTCGGCGAGTTGCACATCCGGATTATGCAGCAACTGCAGGCCGCTGACCTGCATACGCTTCTCGTCCGGCCACCCTTCGCAACACGCCTTGATTGCGGCATTGCTAGCCGCCCACCAAACGTCAGCCGCAGCATACTCGTCTTCCGATGGCTCTTGGTCCGGCGGGAAACCCATCTCATCCCAGCCTTCAACTGCGAATGAGCCTTCCGCCGCTTCCTCGGCCGTCAGGCCAGATTGCTCGATCACGGCCCGAGCTGCGGCGAGGCCGCGCTGTTTTTCTTCAGGGGTGGCTCCCCTGGCGTTCATAATAATGTCCATGACCGGCCTCCTGTGGCTGTCAGAGCATCAGTGAACAAAATGAGAACACTGGAGTCAAGAGCCTCTTGACCAGGCAGGAATATGTTCCTCATTTCAGAGTATGCCGGAACAACCGCAAAAATGGCCGAGAGGCGCCGCCTGGACCCTGACGCATGCCCATGACGCGGGGCAGGTGGCGGGCATCCGCTGCGCCCGCTGGAATATCACGCGCTACTATAAGCCGCTCGAGCTACGGGAGGTGATCGGCAACGTCACGATCGATGAGGTGAGGGACAAGGCGCGCTGTCAGAAGTGCGGCAGCCGGGACTGGATGAGCGCGCAGCTATTCCACGCGACCGGCGAGCAGGCCCATACGATCCGCTTTCGGCGCCTGGTAGAAATCCGATGGGAGAGGCGGGTGATTTGGCGGGATGAGTAGCGGAGGGCCCCACGAAACCATCTTCAAAAATACCGACCATACGCAAGCTTCTCGAACAACGTCGCACGTCGCGCCGGAGGGATCGCACCGCGTTGTGTGTATCCGAGATCGGCCAGTGTAGGCTCCATTATGGCGGCCAAAGAGTCGAGATCAGTCGGCGATAATCGACGCCATTTTCCAATCGACTTCGCTGAGAGCCGCGGCTTCTTGGGCGGAGCCTCTGGCAAGTTCAAGCGGGAAAAGAGCCTGTCGAGAGTGACATCGCAATTAAGAACAAGGTCTTCGTATTTTACCTCGATATAATGGTCGCCAAGCCATTGAGAAAACCCTCTGGCGAGGTCGACGTGATACCTCCACCTGTGCGCATTGAAGAGCATGCCATTGGCTCGGTATGCTCGTTGCGTCATCGGAAATCCGTGCCACGACGAAAGTTCGGAACTGCCGAAATAGACTTTTCGCCACAATGGCGCCTTAGGCGCCACGAAAGGGCTCAACGCCACATCACGACCATCCCTGATCAGGTGAACGAATTTCGCTTGCGGAAAATAGGCCTTTATCAAAGGAACAATGAGAAGCGTCTCGCACAGCTTCCATCCCCACCGCTCCGCTTGGCCAATGTTCTGCAGGTGTTTGCCGATATGACATTTCGCCAGGCGCCGGCTTTCCGGGTCGCGAAGTTCGTTCCCTGTAGGCACGCCGCTTCTCGAAGATAGAATGGCGTGCTCAACCAATGGCACCATCTCCAGGCAGTCTAGTGAGCCACTGACGTTACTGCCCATGTAGACGCCAGCGTCCACCAAAATGCTAGTGAGAAGTCGACTGCCCGAGTGAGCAGTGTTGACGATCACGATAGGAGGCGTCGCTTCCGAAAATAGACTTGATGAGTGCATTGCAATTTACAGTGAGCGGACCTTGGCTTTTAGGCTTTTTGCATTCGCCTTCTGGTCTGTTTAGCAACGCGCGTTGCTCCCGTTTTTCGACCGAGTCCGCTCGCCTTGGCCAATTCTGACCGTTGGGCGGCATAATTTGGCGCCGTCATTGGATAGTCGCGCGCCAAGCCCCACTTGGCCCGGTACTCGTCAGGCGTCAGGCCGTAGTGCACGCTGAGATGACGCTTCAGAGATTTGAACTTATTCCCGTCCTCGAGGCAGATGATGTAGTCAGGGAAAACCGATCGCTTCGGATTGACCGCGGGCGCCTGGGCCGGCGTTTCTGGTTCGGCCGATCCTCCGATCTTCGAAAGCGAGAAGTTCACGTTCGCGATCAGATCCGAGAGAGACGCAACCGGCACCGCATTGTTGCTGACGTACGCGGACACTATATCGGCAGTGAGTTCGATCAACTGGCTTCGGCTGTTCTCAATCTCTTCCGGCATGCATATCTCCGATCCTCGCAACAAATAGCCTAACTCTCTTAGCCGGTTTCTGGCCAAGCGCAACAGCCCGAGGATGCGCGAACCTGAAGCTCAAGCGTTGAAGTCATAACGATAATCCAGCTGCCTGAGAGTGATCAGTCGTGCTACTGTGGGGCGAAGAAAGGGAACGTCCCCTCCGGTGCCGTGGCGCAAAAAATGCATTGCCTTTTGATTGGACGTAGTCAGGACTGCGGCCGTTATCTCAGCCCCCAATAAAAATTACTGGGCATCGGTAAACGGAAATGTCAGGTCGAATTATTGCGGTGACGTGATCATGCGAAGTACAGATTAGCAAGGGCGTATGTTTATTCTCACCGAGCCCGTTTACAGGTTTTGGTGAACAACACGTTAGGATGATCCCTCCATTTTACTCACCTCGCCAAACCACCCGCTTCTCCCCTCAGATCCCGACCGGCGCCCGAGCGGATCGAGTGGGCCCGCTCGCCAATCGCGTGAAATCCGGCGGGTCAGCCAACATTTTGGCTAATTGAGCGGCGAGCCATCGGACCCGGAGATCTCCGCGCGCGCGTACCAGATTTATGGGGACGCGCCTTTACATCGATTGTTTCTGATCACAAACACCTTGGGTCCCATGGCTCAAACGATGATATTCAGGATCGGCATCATTTCGGACACGCACGGCTTGTTGAGGCCTGAGGCAGAGCGTCGCCTGGCCGGTGTCGATCACATCATTCACGGCGGAGATATAGGCGGGCCGGAGATCATCGCCGCGCTTCGCAGGATTGCGCCGGTTACCGCCATCAGAGGAAACGTGGACACCGGAAGCTGGGCCGCGCAATACGCTGACACTGAGCACGTGCGGCTTGCGGGGCGAACCATCTATGTGCTTCACGACCTAAAGACGCTGCAGATCTCGCCCGCGGCGCTTGGCGTCGACATGGTAATCTCGGGCCACTCTCACGTGCCGATGATCGAGACCGTTGATGGGGTGCTCTACTTAAATCCTGGCAGCGCCGGCCGGCGGCGCTTCAAGGTGCCGATCACGTTGGCGACAGTCGATGTCACGCCCAGCCACATGCAACCGGTCATTCACGAGTTGGGCGACGGTTGATACGTCGCACGCAGATAGAGGCGCCCGTGATCATGGCCGAGTGGGCGGCCATCAGAACTTTCTAAGCGGCCGGCAAACAGCGAAAGAACCCGTCGCAAGGGTTCTACGGCGGGCAGGCAACCGGCTGCAATCCTAATGGGGGAAATGGGACCGGGTCGTGTGCGTCAAGGCCTAAGAAGGGGCGGCCAAGGCGCGGCGATCGAGCATGGCTTGGAAATGCTCCGGCGCCGCAAACAAGGCCAACGGCATCTCCTATTACCCCCTTGGGTGTTCCTAATCACGGACGGAGCGCCGGCTGAAAGCGTGGCGGCGGCCGAACAGGCGATCAAGGCTTTTCGACGGCCCCGAAGGTCAGGTTCTGACGGCTGTCGTATGCGATGGCGCTGGGAGCGCAGCCTATTCTGAAGTCGGGTCCTGGCTTGCCAGCCAGACACTGCTTGAACTCGTGTGACCACCCGTCATCCTGGCCGACACCACCATCGCGCCGTCCCCGTGAGACGGCTGACAGTCGGCACTCCGCCCCAACGCAGACTGATGACTTCGCTGCGCCGGCAGCCCACGGCTATCACCCGGATGAGTGCCGCGGTGGTCCTGCCGGTCCTCGGCCACACTGCATTAAGACGCGGGACTCACCGCGACATCGCGCTTCTCGCAATGTGCGGTAAACCCCCGCACATTGCAAAACCGCGTCGTAATTCATTGCAAATACAACCAACCGACTGCGGCACAATGTGTGTCATTTTACCTTGCCGTCTTAATCGGTCGTACTTTGGAGGACTTATTAATGCAATAATATGCCACTCTATGCTCTATACCACGATTCCGTTTGCTGGCGCTGATTTCGGATGCGCCGTGCAGTCTTCCGCGCTCTGGGACGGCGTAGCTGCGCTGCTTATTTGCAGCACTGGAACCCTCGCGGCGCACTTTCCCTCGGGCAGACGGAGCATCGTCATAGGCAATCCGGCGTGGTCCTGCCGCCTCGCAATCGGGCGGCCGCAAGCGAGATAACGTGCGTTCCATCGTTCCTAGTCCTCATCCGCCGGAGCGGTTTCCTTGTGTCAGATGGCGCCCGACAGCGCGCCGACGCCACGCGTTTCAACGTCCGTTGCGCGTTCATGGATGCGCTCCCGGAAGCCGGCGGTCCTTCCTATGAGCGCGCCGGGCAGCATCGCTTCGGTTCGTCGCGGAATCGCCGGCATGGACCATTCCGTCGCTTCACATGGCGAGCATGGTCACCGCCAGTTTGCACGCCACGGCGACACAGGCCTTGCGGCGGCCAGGAGCGTTTTGGCGATCGCCTGACCTCAGCCCTTGACCTTGTCGGAGCCTTGAAGCGCGTCATCACCCCGAAGCCGCCTCGTAAAGCGAGCGTCGAACATCGGCGTCACCGGCTCCTGATATGCAACCCTGAACGTCAATCGAGGAGCCCGATTGCCATCGCCGCGAGGTCAGCCCGAAGTGGGCCGCGACATCGCGTGAGCGGCGAAAGCGTGACGATCGTCGATCGCCGTCGTAAACGAAAGTGCCGTGACCGGACCGACGCCGGGATCGCCATGAAGCGTCGGCACAGTTCGCTGCGCGCCACTTCTTTGACGACGAGATCGTACAGCCGGCAATACTGCCTCCACAGCGTAGCGAGATTGGGTTTGAACCGTCGGCACGACGGATGCGAGATCGGCGCACTTTTGATAGCAATGAGACGTGTCGCTATCTTATTCTTGGTTTCGCTCCGCGTCGACCTAGCATTATGCCGTAATTCGGCGCCTCTGCTTTCGTGAAGCGAACAACTTCATGCTTGCATTTCCTACGCAAGTCGAACTGCTAGCGCATGCGTACGCACAATCGAAATCAGGGCAGCGCAGATCGATGACCAAGGGAGCGAGTGTGATTGATGTCAGGTCGATCCGGGAGCGTGAGATCACCCTTCATGGCCTTGCTAAGGCTGATGATAGGTACATAATTTACTACGACGAGACGAACAACATTCGCCGGTTGCACGTGCGATCGGACGGGCTCAACGTGCGCGAGCCAAAGTGCTTTGTCGTGGGCGGCATTGTGCACCGCGGGACGCCGCGACCGTTGCCGATTGCCGAGCTTCGGCTCTACGTATGCAACTCAATGCCCCCGAGATAAGACTCAAGCATGTGGCGGCCGGAGAAATTCTTGAGCTGCTCAACGCGCCAAGGTTGGAGATTTTCCTGAAATGGCTCATCGAACAGGAGCTGTTCGTCCAATACTCGATTATTCCGCTCTATTGGTCGATTGTGGATACAATCGACTCAATTCTGAAAGCGCGAGCCGCGGCCGCTCTGCTGGCGGTTGCGTCTCAGCTCAAGAATGACCTTTATACGCTCCTCCGCCACGACTGCGACGACACCGTTGATATTTTCATTCGCTACCGGTACCCGGATGTGGGGCCAGAACGGCGGCCGGCTTTCGTGGCCGAACTCCTCGATCTCCTGGAGCACCGGCGGGAGTTGCTCCCGCAGTTCAACCACATGATGCTGAAAGGTGTGCTTCAGATTGCGGAACCGCTCGATGCCCTTCCTTATCTTGAGGACGAGACAGCCAACGTGCTGGTCGAGAGTTGCGCGCCCTTTTATGTGCAGAGGCTCTGTCTCTTCAAGAACTCCCAGCACATCCTCGGCGTTGAGGAGATCGTGAAGGAGCGTATCGAGCGGTTGTCATTCACCGACCGCGATCGCGAGCTGAAACACTTTGCGATTTCCCATGACGAACCTGGTATTCAACTGTCCGATATCATCGTCGGTATTCTCGGCAAATTCCTCTCGTTCGTCTGCTCGTCAGACGACGCGGGATTAATGGCTGCGCGGCGCGGCCTGGGGGAGCGGGAACAGCGAAGCCTGAGCCTACTGAATGCATTGCTCGATCGGTCGGTCGCGGAGACCAAGGCGTTTGAACACTACCTGCTGAGCCTAAGAGATCGGGAAGCCGCAGCGTTCTTCCTGGATCCGTCGGTCTCGCCTTAGGCGCGTGATCGTACTTTGTGGCCGACCGGATGGCCGCCATACTTGGCCTAGAGTCGTGTCGCATTCACAATGTCGGTCAGGAGGTCGTCGATGCTTCCAGACGATGTGGTAAGCCTTCCGTCAACAGCATGAGGAAGATTGTGCTCTTCTTCATAGCGATAGCTCGCCTCGAATTCTTCAATCGCCTCTCCCGCTAGAGGGACGCCACGAATTTCAGGCGCTCATATGCTGCAACGACGAAGTTGAACAGGGCCGGGTTGATGTTCACCACCGAACCATACCAATGGAACATGCGCCGGCAGGCTTGCCGAGTCTCTTCTTGGCATCGTCTAGTGGTCTCAATCGCTGCGACAACGATGTCGCGCGGAACGAGGCACAACGTCATCAGATCGGCCATGATCGGGCAGGTCGCGCATTGAAGAATAAATTGGGACAAGACAAGCAGGTGAACCGTTTTAACCATGAAATGCAACCTGTAACAACCTGGGGTTCAGACCGACATTCTTGGAACTGCTTACCGAACGTATATTAATTAACGCTAAATTAACCACGACGAATGGATGATAAGCACTACGTTGAGCCGCATCGTCCGGCTCGAAAGAGGGATCTCAATGAAGTTCTTTCGCGCCATCATGGCTGCGAGCCTGCTGGCCGTCTGCGCTGGCCAGAGGGCATCGGCCGCCACCGGAAATGTGCTGTTCAGCGGCACGGTCACCGCGACCTGCACTATCACGATCAACTCCAACGGCACTATGACCGTGAGCAGCAATCTTCAGTCGCTGAGCTCACATAATGCCGCCGGCTCGGCAGGCAGCGCTCAGGTCGATACGACGGGCGGCGTCTCGCTCAGCGTGGACCCCGTGACCACGACGACCGTGCCGGTCTCGGACACCACGGCGACGACATGGATCCCGACCTTCGCCACTTCAGGCGCGCAGACGATTGCCGAAACCGGCACCGCAACCGCGCTGACGGTGCCGGGCACATCGACGGTGGCGGTCAATCTCGCCGGCACCAAGAGCGGCACGAACCGGTTCTCCGCCGGCAACTATCAGGCGACGGTGACGCTGCGCTGCGAATAGTCCTAATGCGAAAGGATCGGTCCTTGAGAAGAATTTCAATGCTTGGGGCGGGCCTGATCGCCGCGCTGTCTCCCGTTGCAGCGATCGCCCAGTCGATGACGCCGATGCGGGGTGAGGTGCGATCCTTCACCGATGCCTTTGCCGTCCGCGTCTTTCCGGGTAATCCGTACAACCAGCGCATCCGGGTCGAGGTCCATGTCTACGACCAGGATTTCCAGCCGGTCGCGGCCAGGATCACGCCGGGCACCTTCCTTCTGGCCGGCCAGGCCTCGCGCCCTGTCCTAGTGGTCGTGCCGTTCGACGGCGCGAATGAGCGCAAAGTGCGCATCTGTACCGAGAGTATCCCCTTTCCAAGCGAGCAGACCCAGATAAGGGCACAGATATGCGGAAAGTTCTTCGGGCATCGCAGGTTCTGACCTTGTCCTTGCTGCCCGCCCTGGCTGCCGTCAGTCAGGGGCTTGCCGAGGATATCCTGAACCTGAACCTGAACCAGAACCAGACCGGTTTCAGCCTGCCCGGCGTCACCCTGCCCCAGGGCCAGGACGAGGTTCATGCCAGCGATGGCACCACCTGCCGCTCGGCCGTTTCCGGCAGCGGCGCCTATCTCGACCTCGGCATCATCCGCGGCAATAACAACAGCAACCAGGCCAACAGCGACATCGCCACCTATGGCCGCGTGGTGATCCCGATCGGGCGGACGCCGAAACGCGTCGATTGCAGCCGCCTCTACGAGCTGGAAGTCGAGCGCCTGCAGCTTGAATTGAAGCTGCTCAAAATGGGCCTCGGCGCCGACGGCCAGACCGTGGGGAGTGTGGCCGCCTCTCCACCCCAGGGCGCCGAACCCCAAGCCGGCGCGGCTCAAGTCAGCGCGGCCCAAGCCAAATCAAGGGGATGGGCCAACGAAGGCTGGAGTATCAGAGGCACGGCCGGTGGTGAAAAGAAAAAGAAACGGAAATAGCCGCGCGCTGTTGGCGTTGGCAGCGCTTGCCTGGGTCTGTCTCCCGGCGCAGGCGGCGATCATCGGCACCTGCACAATCGTGATCGGGGCACCGGGAACGATGAAATCGAACCCCGCTATCAACATCTTCGGCTCCAAGCAGGCGGGCGGCTCGAGCGCCGGCGCCACCATCACCGCGAACTCGACGCTGTGTTCCATCCTAAACCTGCTAGACTGCTATACCGTTTCCGCGCCCGCGCCGGCCGCATTCACGTCCGCGCCGACCGGCGGCGACACCAACCTCACCTTCGCCTCCGTCTTCCGCCTCGACGGCTCGGGGCTGGATGTCCCGGGCAGCTCGCCGCAAAAGCTGACCAACGGGACCCATACGATCCAGGTCGATCTGACCGCCACAAAGTCGCCGGGCATCTTCCCGGCAGGCAGTTATCAGGCCGAGGTCACTGTCCGCTGCGAATGATGCCTGTGGGCCACGGGCGCGCGCAACCGACATGATCTGGAAACCGACGCTCTTTCCAGCTGGGCAATCCCAGGAAAGTGGTGACCCGGCCCGGGGCAAGATGCCGATCGACAGAATCGGCCTGGTCCAGGCTAATTTAAATGACAACGACGGAGAGCCTGCGTGTTCCCGGCACACCTGTGCCTTGCCCCGCCAGTCGCAAAGCGCGTGAGACGAACGCCTTATCCGCCAACTCGTAAATCCCGACGGAAAACTGCTTCCGCAGATGTTCATTCAGGTGCTGGCGAGCATAGCCCCGTCATAGTCGGCTGAAAGGCGCCCGCTGACGCCATCGAAAGCGTCCTATCAGCCCAAAGATACCAGATTGCAACGCCGCGCTCAGGCTTGGATACCCCGAAAACCTCCACCTCTTTGAGAAGCCCAAGCATCTAAGCAGACGGACCCACGATGCCGATGTTGTAAGATGCACGCCGGTCCAAGCCAGCGTGTGGAATGCAAGGGTTCAACCGCACGGTAGGGCCGAGCGCTACCGGCAGCTGGGTTCAAACACGGCGGCGACTCCTGAGACCCGCAGCGGCGATGCCGTTGCTGCTGGGGCGACCAATGGAGCTACGAAACCGGTGGAAAGACATAAACATCTATATCAATGCGGGGGCGCTAATTTAGCCTCGCGTTTTAGCCGACTCTTCCCCTACCGAGTCGGTTAGGCCCGGCGGTTCAACCCAACGCACCCCAACGCGGAGCTGTCGGGCCGCTACTATGAAAGACGACATCCAAGCTTTGCGCCGCCCGGAAGGAGATATCAAGAGCAGACAGCACGAACATTAGCATGGCGAACCGCGCATCAAGCGACGCGATCATGGCGACGGTGCGCCGGCGAAGCAGCGAGGATCGTGTCAGCGTCCCGTTCCCGTCCGCCATTCGATCGCCGATCAGAGATCAAAAATCAGCAAGGCCGCCCGGTCGGAGCCCCGGCGGCTTTCCCACCCTGAACGCCGCCGCCTGCTCGGTCATGCGGACTTTAGCACGGTAAATGGCCGTTTCTGGTTGGTCCGCTTTGCCTGGAAGCTTCCGGCGGCAGCAGGGCGGCCAACACGGTAACCTTGGACCTTGTCGATGGCGAACTCGTGCATGAGCGCCATCTGCTCGTCGGTTTCCACCCCCTCGACCAGGATTTTGGGGCCGCGATTTCGGACCAAGGCGACGATGTCCTGGAGCATCGCCATGCCCTTCTGGGTACCGCAGGCGTGAAGGAACGAACGGTCGATCTTGACCGTATCGAAATCGATGAGACGCAGCCACGAAAGGCCTGCGAAGCCCGTCCCGAAATCATCAAGCCATATCTTGATACCCAGCACTTTCAGGTCGCTGATGCAGCGTAGAACGTCCGAATGCATCTCCATCTCGAGGCCTTCGGTAATTTCGAAGGCCAGCCTGCTGCCGGCAACACCGGTCTCGCCCAATATGCCGGCGACGGACGTTGCGAAACCGGGCGTCTTGAGCTGGATCGGCGAGACGTTGACGCTGACGACGCCGATGTGGTCGTCCGCCAGGAGCTCGGTGCAGACCGATCTTATCACCCAGCGCCCGAGTTCCAGGATGGCGCCGGTTCTTTCCGCCACGGGAATGAACAGGCTTGGCGGAACCAAAGTGCCGTCCAGCATCTTGAGGCGCATCAAAGCCTCGGCGGCGTGGACCTTGCCCGAAGCGACATCCTGGATGGGCTGGTAAACGAGCGAGACGAGATTCTGGCCGATCGCGATTTTCAGCAAAGCCGCGATGTTCTCGCTCTCGTCGCTGCTCTGGGGATCGGTCGGATCGAACAGCCGAGCGCAGTTCCTGCCGCCGGCTTTTGCCAGGTAGAGCGCGCGATCAGCCTCGTGAATGATCTTCTCCAGCTTTGCGCCAGCCTGCACTCTGGTCAAGGCGGCGCCGACGCTGGCCGTGACGATCGAGATGCCGTCACGCCGCAGCTCGTGGGTAAGAGCCAGCCTTTCCACTGTGAGGCAAATGGCTTCCGCTAGCTCCGCGACCCGCTCCTTCTTGTCCATACGGACCAGCACGATGAATTCCTCGCCGCCGTAGCGCCCGATCGAACCGTCATATTGCTTAATGAGATCGCGAAGCGCATTGGCGACATGGATCAAGCAACGGTCGCCTTCCTGATGGCCATAGCAGTCATTGAATTTCTTGAAGAAATCCACGTCGATAAGGATGGCCGCGAAACCGTTGCCTAGCTGTTGCCAGTCGCTCCAGTAGTCACGCAGCTTCTCATCGATTGCCCGCCTATTCTCCAGCCCCGTAAGCGGGTCTGTCCGCGATAGCCGCAGCAGGGCCTTGCCGCGCTCTGTGGCCTCCCTGTGCTGAATTTTGGCTTCCAGGGCGTTCAGGAAGACGTTGTAGCGCTCCCCATTCAGCTTCCAGTTCACATATGACGTGAACGTAAAGCACGACACGTAGAAGGTCGCGAACACCATCTTGTAGGTTAATGTAGCGGGCAAAAAATAGTTTACCAGGTACAATATTAACATTATTATTGTTGACGTTACTATCGACAACTTGAAGCTGAACGTGAAGAAAAGATTGGCACTCATCATGAAAATCGTGCCGAACACCATGTAGTACCCAACGCTTTCCTTGTCGGCGCCGGTAAAGGCTGGGCAAAGCCAACCGACATAACCGAAAATGATGGCTCCGGCGCAAGTCAAATCGAGCCATTCCGTCGCGACCCCGCGGCGAAGCTGTTCTTCCAAAATCAGCAAGGCTGTTATGCCGACGACGAAGCGGGCTACAATCGTATAGGCCGCCACGTCCGGTATCAGCAGCAGATCCGTTGCCGAAAACGTCAAATAAATGGCGACTGCCATCCATAGCCCAGGCCTGGCTTCCGTTCTTCGTTTCGCCTGGGCTTCCGCTCGATAGAGGACGCGGAGCTCGTCACGCCCCGGCTCGCAGCGGGATTCGTGCGGCTCCACATGCGCCATATCGGCCAATGCGGAGGAGACGCGGTAGTTCACAGCACCCCCCCGCTGAACGGGGTTTTGCGTTGCGAGATCCTTTCCAGCTTCTGCCCCACGCGTCGACTCCTTGGGACACGGTTTGCCACGCAATCATTGCACTGGCGCAGGCCAAGTTTGCATTAACTGGAACCCGGACTCCGAGCCAGGAGATGCTCAAACATCTGAAATGGTTAACGGAGAATTAATCATATCGGTAAAATGCGTCCGAGCCGGCATTGGCAAATGACGCATTCTACGCAATAAGTTAACTGCCTGTTAACTATGGAGCGGCGCGTGCGAACCGTCTTAGATGGCCAAAGCCTGATTACAGCCGAGATAATCGCCGCCAACCTACATCGAAAACCAGAACATCATGGCGAAGCGTTCGAAACCGCACGCGCTGAGCTTGCGCTCATCCTGCACACGACCAGCCAGCAGATCGAACGAGGTAAGAACCCGGCCGATCTTGTTAGCCGCCTGCTGTCGACGCTCAACGCACTGCGATCCAGGCTTCGCCCCGATGTCTGGCAATCCTTAATACCGGTGGCGCAGAACCATCCAATCCTGGAATACTTTCTCGAAGACCCGCTGACGCGCTGGTCTTTCACAAAGCCCAGGGGTTATTCCGGCGACGCGCAGCTGCTCGACTACATCTATTGCGACCCTCATGTGGCCGACAGCGTGGCGAACGCCTCCGAGATCGGCACGGCGCTCTACAGCCATACCAAGAATGTGCCGTCCTGCATCGCTGCACGGGAGCGGCGCGATCTTCTGACCCGCTATGTCGATGAGACCGCGGCCAGAAACGGGCCGGAAACCGAGGTTCTGGCAATAGCTGCCGGCCATTTGCGGGAGGCCAATCGTTCGGCGGCGCTGGCGGAAGGGCACATCAAGCGCTGGGTTGCACTCGATCAGGACCCGCAGAGCGTCGGCCTGATCGCGCGCGAATTCCAGGGCACAGCGGTCGAGGCATTGGACGGTTCGGTGAGGACCGTGCTCGCTAGGGGTCATAGGCTCGGCAAGTTCGATCTCATCTATGCCTCGGGCCTTTACGACTATCTTGCGCACAATGTCGCAGTGAAACTCACGAAACACTGCATGCAGATGCTGAAGCCCGGCGGCACGTTCCTGTTCGCGAACTACGCCGAGGGCAATCCCGACGCCGGATACCGCGAAACGTTTATGGACTGGGTGCTGCTGCTGCGATCTGAGGCCGATATGTGGAACATCATCAATGGGAGCGTCGACCGCAACACGGTCGAGGCGCAAGTGTTCTTCGGCGAGAACCGAAACGTGCTTTACGGCGTCATCGGAAAACGGGGTTAGACAGCGCACGCGGTGGATCGCGATGCGGCTGGGCGAGATCATTGTAAACACGTTCACAACTATCTTGGTGATATGCGGCCTCGCCCTGATTTTTCCGGCAGGCCAAATCTTCCCCAGACGCCGAGCACGAATGGTCGTCCTTCGGCCAGCCGATCCCGACACGACAGCGTCGATCCGTGACAAGCGCCAGCAACTGCCAGGCTACTTCGATCTTGCGCTCGCACCAAGAGGCCAACGGCATTGCGATAGGACCTTCACGTCCAGCGTTTTGGTCAGATGCGCGCAGAACGCCCTAACTCCCCTCCGAGGGCAGGTTAGCATTTGGATCCCTGGGGACTGAGTTGCGAACCCGGGTCCGGGTGCCGTGCGTGCGAAGACACTGGTATCCGCCGGCGTTCGCCGACTTCGATGTCGCACCGTCAGACGGCAGGTTAATTAATCCGTCCTCGAAGGAAAAATCGGCCGAGACCTTCCTGGCCTGTCCACAGCTGCCGCCATCCACGACCGCGCTTGTTGACAATGGCTCTTGCTTGCCGAATCCTATCCCGTCCAGCCATGATCCGGCATGGACGAACTCTCGATTCCCACGCTGGGGCTGATCCTTCTGACGGCCTCGCTTGTCGCCATGATCTCAAGGCGGCTGCCTTCCCTACAGCGTCGGGCTGGTGGCCGCCGGGATAGCGCTCGGCTTTGTCCCGGGCGGAACCGAGCTGCCACTCAGCCGCGAGCTGATCTTCACGGTGTTTCTGCCGCCGCTGATTTTCCAGGCGGCGCTTGAAATCGAATGGCGCCATTTCCGCGTCAACCTTCCGGTGACTGCTTTGCTCGCCTTTCCTGGGGTGGCGATCGCCGCTGCTGTTGTAGCGCTCGGAATGCATTGGCTGCTCGGATGGAGCTGGACCGGCGCAAGCCTGTTTGACGTGCTGATCGCGGCGACGGATCCGGTCTCGGTGTTGGCTGCATTCAAGGAGCTGAAAGTGCAGCCGCGCCTTGGACTACTGGTCGAATCCGAAAGCCTGCTCAACGATGGCGCGGCGGCAGTCGGTTTCGCCATCCTGATCGCCATGGCGTCGGACGCCAGCGCCACGCCCGTGGCCATCGCCTCTTCCTTTGTCTGGATCGTCGCCGGCGGCATCGCGATCGGCGCGGCCGTCGCAGCAGTGCTCCTTCTTATCGCGGGGCGGACGGAGGACCACCTGGTGGAGATCACTCTCACCACGATCGCGGCCTATGGATCTTTTTTGATTGCCGAGAAATTCGGCATGTCAGGCGTTCTTGCGACGCTCACCTCCGGACTTCTGGTTGGGAATGTGGGCTGGAAGGGCGCGATATCGGCCAACGCGCGAAGCCACGTGCTGGCATTCTGGGGCTATGCCGCGTTCCTCGCCAACTCGATCGTCTTCATCTTGATTGGCGGCCATGAGGCGCACCAGCCTCTCGCGATCTTTGCGGGTAGCTCTGCAGTAGCCGTCGCACTCATGCTGCTGGGCCGGGTACTGGCCATCTATCCGCTCTGCGCCCTCCTCAACCCGACTTCGCTGAAGGTGGATCTCAAGTACCAGCATGTCCTGGTTTGGGGTGGACTGCGCGGCTCGCTCGCGCTTGCCCTTTCGCGTGCGCTGTAGCGGCTGGTCACCGTGCCTCGCGAATGCCCAACCAGGGCGGCGATCGTCGCTTCGGTGAACCCAAGGTCATTTCCGATGCTAGCGAAGCTGTGTCGCAGAACGTGCGGCGTGATGTCGGCCAAGTCGGTGTCCTTGAGCAGCTTCGTCCACTGCCCTGGGGAAGCTCTCGAACGGCATGCCGTCCTCCCAGCCGGGAAAGACGCAGTCTTCAGCATCCTGTTCCTCGTCGCGGCGACCTTCGAGGTATTCCAGGGCTGGCAAGCCGATGGGACGTACTGATGCTCCCTCCTTGCTGTCGGCGAGGCGCAGGCAACTGCCCGCGATATCAACTTCGCCCCAACGCAGGCCGATGACTAGCGACGCGACCGGCCTGCAGAACGGTATTGCACGACGTAGCTTTTCTTCCCGAGGCAAAGACGCGCAACCCGAAACCGGGCAACTCCTCGTCCCAAATGACATAATCGGCGGAACGAATTTCCGTGGTACCGACAGTTCGTTTGGTCAGCTTCGCCATGCTCGGGCGACTCCTTGAAAGATTCCGCGCGTAAGCAAAGCGTAAGCACGACAGGGCAGGGTTTCGACCGCCTTGTCGTAGCCTTGGCGCTTACTGAATTCGAATTTGTTTGTGACTTCAGCGGTATAGCGCGCGATCGGATAGAAATGGACAGGTTCTGCGAAACCGATTATCCATTCTCCGAAGGCAGAGGTCGCAGATTCGAATTCTGCCGGGCGCGCCAATTTCTAGTTGCGGAGCAAGCAGTTAGCCCTTCACGTTGCTCACCTGAAGTCCTTTAGTGCTGAGCGGCGTAAGCGCTGAGAACCCGAGTTAGGGCAAAGCTAAGTCGCCGCATCCCACTGATTTTCGAGTAAAACAGCGCAAAGCACCAGTTTCCGACGGACGAGCTTCAAAAACGAAGGTTGAGCGTTGCCCACGTGGGCAGCGCTCAAGATGACAGAAATGGGGCCGCAAGCGGAATGGCGGCTTTCCGGCTTCGCAACGAAGGATGTCAGAAGTTAAAACTGCCTCGGTCGGGCCGCCAGCTGTTCTTGCTTCGCGGCATCCGTTGACGGCGCGTTCAAACGGGAACGCGATCTGACAGAAAGCGGCGCCAGCCGCCGAATGACGAGATGTCGGAAGCGCCAAGCAAGCCCGCGGATTCCACCAGAAAGCCTTTGGCGGTGCTGCCGTCGTCAAGCTCTATGTTTCCAATGCCCAGCGGCGGCGGAATGGCGGCCACAAAGCGGCCGAAGGCGTCGGCAGGCAGCCGCCAGACCTCTACCTCGATCGCAGTGCCGCCGCTCTCCACACGGACTAGCCCCGGCTTGGGCGTGGCCTGGCCGGCGAGCTGATAAAGCTTGTATGAAGCGGCCGTCCTTATGGCCCGGCAGAACCGGGCGCCGGCCTCCTTGAGCTGGCCATTGAGCGGCATTCCCGAGAGGTGAGCGCCGACCACCACCAATTCGATCGTCCCGTCTTCGGCCGGTGCGCCGACGGGCTGCGCGCTCGGCTGCCGCCAGCCGGTCGCGCCGAGCGTGAGACCGCTCTCGGCATGGAGATCGCGCGCAACGGACGCCACAAGGCCGTCCAGTCCGGCGGCCGCAAGCAGCGTCACGCTCATCGGCAGGCCGTCATCGCGCGTGCCGGTCGGCACGGCGATGCCGCACATGTCGAGCAGATTGACGAAATTGGTGTAGGTGCCGAGCCGGCTGTTGGTCTCGACAGGATCGGCGAGCACGGCGGCGGTGGTGTAATGCGTCGGCGCGGTCGGGACGCAGAACAGGTCGACGGAGGCGATGAGCGGGGCGAGCTTGGCCCGGTAGGCCTGCAAGGCATAGAGGCCGCGGAAGACGTCCGCCGCCGACAGCTTCCTGGCGCCGCCGATGATCCTGCTCGTCACCGGGTGCATGGCGGCTTCGTTGGCTTCCATGAAATCGCGGATCCCAGCATAGCGTTCGGCCACCCAGGCGCCCTCATAGAGAAGGTTGGCGGTGGCGTAGAAATCGCCGAACGGGATTTCGACCAGCCGGCAGCCGAGCCGCGACAGCATGGCGAGCGAGGCCTCGAAGCCGGCCTGCATAGCCGCATCGCCGAAGAATTTCCGGTCGGCTTTTGCCGGGATGCCGACGCTCAGCACAGGCGGACGCGCGGCGAGCGGCCGGACGGCGATGTCGCGCGAATAGGGATCGGCGGTATCGCGCCCTGCCGCGACGCAGAACACTGCATAGGCGTCGTCGACGGTCAGCGCGAACACCGACACGCAGTCGAGCGTGCGGCAGGCCGGAACGACGCCGCCCGTCGACAACGCGCCGACGGTCGGCTTCAGCCCGACGATGTTGTTGAGGCCGGCCGGGATGCGGCCGGAGCCGGCGGTGTCGGTGCCAAGCGCGAAGGAGACGATGCCGCGCGCCGTCGCCACCGCCGACCCGGAGGAGGAGCCGCCCGGCACCAGCTCCGCGTCGATGGCGTTGCGCGGGATCGGCCAGGGCGTGCGCACACCGACGAGGCCGGTGGCGAACTGGTCGAGATTGGTCTTGCCCACGACCAGCGCGCCGGCGGTCTTGAGCCGCGCCACCACGGTGGCGTCCTTGTCGGGCCAATAGGTGTATTGCGCGCAGGCCGCAGTCGTCGGCATTCCGGCGACGTCGATGTTGTCCTTGACTGCGAAGGGAATGCCCCACAGCGGTTTTGCCACCGGATCGAACGGGCCGAGCGCTTCGACCGCGGCAAGCAGATCCGCCCTGGCGGCGAGATGGATGAAGATGCCCGGATCGTCGGCTGCCTCGATGCGGGCATAAATCGCCGCGATCACATCGCCGACGCCGATGCCTCCACGATAGGCGGCGCGCAGACTCGCTATGTCGAAGTGGATATCACTCATTTCGTCTCCCCCAGGATGATCACCGGCAGGTCCCACTGGATCAGCACGACACAGCCGTCCTTCGTCCACACCGAATGCTCGGTGCCGACCGGATTGAGGATCACGCTGCCGGCAGGATAGTCGCCGTTCTCGTCGCTCTGGGTGCCTTCCAGCACGACGATGGTCTCCAGCGCGACATGGCGGTGACGCGGCACGCCGGCGCCGGGCCGGTATTTCAGGATTGCGACCGACGGCTCGACCGGCCCGCCCTTCAGCAGCCAATGCACGCCGATGCCGTCGCGGAAAGGCTCGAACGCCAGGTCGCGCAAGCCGCCGTCGAGCAGGCCGGCAAAGGCAAGATTAGGCATTGGCAATTCCCTCGAGCACCTGGTCGGTCGTCGCCGTCCAGCCGACGATGGCGCCCTGCGCCATGATCATGGCGATCGCCGCCGCCTTGAACTCGGGAAAATAACTTTCCGTGGCGTCCTCGGCGAGCAGGCACTCATAGCCGCGATCGTTGGCCTCGCGCATCGTCGTCTGCACGCAGACTTCCGTGGTGACGCCGGCAAAGACGAGCTGCTCGGCTCCGAGCCTTTTCAGGTCATCGCCGAAGGAGGTCGCATAGAAGGCGCCCTTGCCCGGCTTCTCGATGACGATCTCGCCGGGCAGCGGCGCAAGCTCGTCGAGGATCGCGGTGCCCGGCTCGCCGGCGATCAGCACGCGACCCATTGGCCCGACGTCGCCGATACGAACCGACGGATTGCCGCGATTGCGCTTGGCTGGCGGCAGGTCGGAAAGGTCGGGCCGGTGGCACTCCATCGTGTGGATCACCGGAAGGCCGGCGGCGCGAAAGCCGTCGATCAATCTCTTCACCGTCGGCACGATCGCGGTCACCCGGCTGACGTCGTTGCCGAGGCTGGCGCCGAAGCCGCAGGGCTCGGCGAAGTCGCGTTGCATGTCGATGACGACCAGCGCCAAGGTCCGCGGCTTGAAGGCGAACGGAAATGGCTGTGCTGCGATTTCCGCCATCAGTGGTGCCCCGCCATATGCTCGCCGATGGTCTGCACGCTGGCCTGCGCGATCGGCGTCTCGTAAACCAGCGCACCGTCCGACATGACGAAGATGCGGTCCGAGAGCTCGAGCAGCTCGTCGAGATCCTCGGACATCAGAAGCACGGCGGCACCGGCATTGCGCGCCTTCATGATCCGGGCGCGGATTTCGGCCACGGCCGAGAAGTCGAGGCCGAAGCACGGGTTGGAGACGATCAGAAGGTCGACCTTGCCGGTGAGCTCACGGGCAAGCACGGCACGCTGCACATTGCCGCCCGACAGCGATGCGATCGGCGAGGCAAGCGATGCGGTCTTGACCTTGAACTGCTCGACCAGCCTGGCGCTGAATGCTCTGATGGCGCCGGCACTGATCCAGCTCACCGGTTTGCCGTTGCCGTCGATGTCGAAGGTGCGGAAAGAAATGTTTTCGGCCACCGTCATTTTAGGCGCGCAGGCATTCTTCAGCGGCTCCTCGGGAATGAGCCGCACATTGAGAGCGCGCGCCTCGGCCCGCGTTGCCGTATAGGCGGCGCCGCGCACCATGACCTCGCCGGCATGGCGGGGGCGCTGCCCGGCCAGCACTTCTAGGAATTCCTTCTGGCCGTTGCCGGAAATCCCGGCGATGCCGACGATCTCGCCGGCGCGCACGCCGAGATCCTCGATCCGGATCGACTTCAGCCCGGTGCGGTCCGGCGCCTTCAGCGCCTTGACCTTGAGCACGATCTCGGCGTCCGGCCTGGGCTCGGCGCGGCTGTCGAGGGCTGCGATCGGCTGGTCGCCGATCATCATCGCCGCCATGGCTTTGCGGTCGAGGTCGAGGACGCGGCCAGTGCCGGTCAGCCTGCCCTTGCGCAGCACGCTGACATCGTCGGCGAATTGCGTCACCTCATGGAATTTGTGCGAGATCATCAGCACCGTCAGTTCGCCGGCCCTGGTCATGGCGCGCACCAGGCCAAGCACTTCCTGCGCCTCGCCGGGGGTGAGCACGGAGGTCGGCTCGTCCAGCACGAGGAAGGAGCGGCCGAGATAAAGCTGCTTGATGATCTCCAGCTTCTGCTTCTCGCCGGCAGCGAGCTCGGCCACCTTGACGTCGAGCGGCAGCTTGAACGGCATTCGATCCATGAACTTTGCAAGCTCGCCGCGCTCCTTGCGCCAGTCGATCACGCCCGGAACCTTCTCACGCGAAATGACCAGGTTCTCGGCGCCGGTCAGCGACGGGACAAGCGTGAAATGCTGGTAGACCATGCCGAGGCCGAGCGCCGAGGCGTCCCTGGGGCTGGCGATCGCCACCTCGCGTCCGTCGACGAGGATGTCGCCGGCGGTCGGGTGATAGAAGCCCATTGTGCATTTGACCAGCGTCGACTTGCCGGCGCCGTTTTCGCCAAGCAGCGCGTGGAAGGATCCGGCCGGCACCTTGATCGAGACGTCGCCCAACGCCGTGAAGGCGCCGAAACGCATGGTCATGCCGATGGTCTCGACGCCGACGGCCTTGTTGCCGGTGATCGCGCTCATCCTGGTTTCCTTACGGCAGCTGGGCGACGAAGGATGCCGAGCTCGACACCGCGCCGAAGACGCCGCCCTGCATCTTGGTCATCTTGATCGCGGCAAGATGATTGCCGTAGTCGGTCGCGCCGCAACAATCCTCCAGCATCACGCATTCGAAGCCGCGGTCGTTGGCCTCGCGCATGGTGGTGTGCACGCAGACATCGGTGGTGATGCCGGTGAGCACGATGTTTTCGATGCCGCGCTGGTTGAGGATCAGCTCCAGGTCGGTGGCGCAGAAGGAGCCCTTGCCGGGCTTGTCGATGATCGGCTCGCCCTCGGCCGGGTAGAGGTCGGGAATGATGTCCCAGCCCGGCTCGCCGCGCACCAGGATGCGCCCGCAGGGGCCGGGGTCGCCGATGGCGGCATTGATGCGGCGCGAGCGCCAACGCTTGTTGGCGGGCAGGTCGGCGAGGTCGGGCCGGTGGCCCTCGCGGGTGTGGATGACGGTGTAGCCTTTCGCGCGCATGGCCGACAGCACGGACTTGATCGGCTCGATCGGCGCGCGCACCAGCGACAGGTCGTACCCCATATGATCGACATAGCCGCCCGGCCCGCAGAAATCGGTCTGCATGTCGATGACGATCAACGCCGTGTTGTCGGGGCGAAGCTCGCCATTGTAGGGCCACGGATATGGGTCTGCGTCGATATAGCACCGGGTGATTTCCGCTTTGGCGTTCATGGCAAAAACTCCAGTTACTTGGTGATCGACAATTCGCCCGGCGCGCCCGCTAGCGAGCGTGTCGGCGACGAGGTGGCGATCATGATTATGAGGGTGAGGATGTAGGGGGCGGCGTAGAACAAATAGTAGCCTTGCGTGACGCCAACCGACTGCAGCGCCGGTCCGAGCGCTCCGGCGCCGCCGAACAGAAGCGCGGAGGCAAAGCAGCCGAGCGGATTCCAGCGCGCGAAGATGACCAGCGCCACCGCCATCAGCCCCTGACCGGACGAGATGCGCTCCGTCCAGCTGCCGGGATAGTAGAGCGACAGATAGGCGCCGCCGATGCCGGCCAGCGCGCCGCCGACGCCAGTGGCGATGAGGCGCACTGTGTTCGGGTCGAGGCCCATGGCGCGCGCGGCGTCGGAACTGTCGCCGACGACGCGCACGATAAGGCCGGCGCGGGTGTTGCGGAAGGCCCACCACAGGACCAGCGAAAGTGCTGCCCCGATCAGGAACAGGACGTTGACGTCGAGTGCCGCCTGCACCTGCGGAATGTCGGACCAGGCGCCGAAGGGAATGGCCGGAAGGTTGGGCGCTTTTGGCTTGATGAACGGCTTGCCGAAGAAGAAGGCGAGCCCTGAGCCGAACAGCATCAGCGCGATGCCGATGGCGATGTCGTTGACCTTCGGGAATTTGCAGATCCAGCCATGGAACAGGCCGAAGCAAAGGCCGGCGGCCGCAGCGGCCAGCAGGCCGAGCCATGGCGAGTTGGTCATGACCGCGACTGCATATGCGGTCATGGCGCCGAAGACGAGCGTGCCTTCCAGCCCCAGATTGATGCGGCCGGAGCGCTCGGTGATGGCTTCGCCCAGCGAAACGAAGATGAAGGGCGTCGACACGCGGATCGCGCCGCCGAGTATGGCGAGCGGCACGCCCCAGAGGCCGATCCCGGTCGCATCCATCACGAGGCCCTCCGCCACAAATCGGGATTGAAGGCCTTGACGCGGCCGTACAAGGTTTCGCTGAGCAGGATGACGATGAACAGCATGCCTTGCAGCACCAGCACGGCGGCGTCGGGCAGGTCCATGCGGCGCTGGATCAGCCCGCCGGACGCGTCGATGCCGCCAAGTAGGATCGCGACCGGGATGATGGCCAGTGGGTTGTGGCGGGCGAGGAAGGCGACGAAGATGCCGGTGTAGCCATAGCTGGCGGCGAGCGAGCCGTTGGCACTGCCTTGCACGGCTGCGACTTCCAGCATGCCGGCAAGACCGGCAAAGCCGCCCGCGAGCGCGGTAAAGCCGACGATGAGCGGTCCGACCGCCAGCCCCTGCACCTGCGCTGCCCTGACATTGCCGCCGGCGATGCGGGCGGCAAAGCCCCAGCGGGTTTTTTCGATCAGCACCCAGGAGAGCACGCAGGCGACGACGCCGACCGCAAGCCCCCAATGCACCTCCATGCCCGGAATGTTGCCGATGCGGTAGATGTTGGCGAGCGGCTGGGTCGAGGGCTTGTTGAGCGAGGCCGGGTCGCGCAGCGGCCCTTCCACCAGCTGGTTCATCAGGGCGATGGCGATGTAGGCCATCAGCAGGCTGGAAATGGTCTCGTTGATGGCCCGGTAGTGGCGGAGCGCGCCGACGGCACCGATCCAGATGCCGCCGGCGGCCAGGCCCGCCACGCCCATGGCAACAATGACGATGAAGGAAGGCGCGCCGCTCAGCGCCACGCCCATGGCAGCGGCGCTGACGCCGCCGAGCACGATGGCGCCCTCGCCGCCGATGACGACGAGGCCGAGCCGCGCCGGCAGTGCCACGCACAGCGCCGCCAGCAGCAGCGGTGCGGCCCGCGACAGCGAATTCTGGATGGAGAACCACGAACCGAAGCCGCCCCGCCACATGGTCTCGTAGAGCAGGACCGGCGACTTGCCGACCAGGGCGATGAACAGGCTGAACAGCGCCATGCCGACGACAAGTGCCCCGAGCGGAATGACGAAAGCTTCCGCCCGCCGCGCGATCCCTTCCAGCGCCGCCGGATATCCTTTGGCGCCGAGCAGGGCCGGCGCATCCGCACTGCTGACCGTATCGGCCATAGTCCCGTCTCCGCTCGGCTTCAGGCGGTCGAGCCGACGACGCCCTCGACGAGATAGTCCATGCTTTCGAGCTCGATGGCTGTCTCGGCGAAGGCCTGGCCCTCCGTCGCCACGACGGCGCCCTTGTTGCTCTTCAGCGGGCCCTTGATGACGGAGAAGCCGCCCTTCATCATTTCGGCCAAGGTGGCGTCGAATTGCTTGCGGGCCGGCTCGCCGACGGCGGGACCGAGCGGGCTCATCTTGACGAAGCCGTCGGCCAGTCCGCCGCGGGTGAAATTGGGCAGCGGCGTGCCGGCGATGAGGTCGTCGACGAACATCTTGTAGACCTTGGCCCAGTTCCACTCGGCCCCGGTGAGGTATTTTTCGGGCGCCAGCGGGCTCTGGTTGGCGTGGTAGCCACAGACGAAGGCGCCGCGGCCCGCGGCCGTCTCGACCACCACTTTCGGGCTGTCGACATGGCAAGTGATGACGTCGGCGCCCTGGTCGACCAACGCGTTGGCGGCTTCCGCTTCCTTCACCGCCAGCGACCATTCGCCGGTGAAGATGACCTGGCAGGTGATCGCCGGATCGACCGAGCGCGCGCCGAGCAGGAAGGAATTGATGTTGAGCAGCACCTGCGGAATGGGCTTGGCGGCGACGAAACCGAGCTTCTTCGACTTCGATGTGTGGCCGGCGACGACGCCGTTCAGGTACTGGCCCATGCCGATATAGCCGAAATAGGAGCCGGCATTCATCGGGTGCTTGGCCTTGTCCCACATGCCGCCGCAATGGCGGAACTGCACGTCGGGGAATTTCGCGCACATGGCCAACATGTGCGGATCGAAATAGCCGAAGGAGGTTGGGAAGATCAATGAGGCGCCGTCGAGATTGATCATCGATTCCATCGTCTTCTGGACGTCGACCGTCTCGGGAACGTTTTCCTCCTCGACGACGGAGATGCCTTCGATGCCGTTCAGCGCGGCCGCCCCTTCGGCATGCGCCTGGTTGTAGCCATAGTCGTCCTTCGGGCCGACATAGATGAAGCCGACAGTGGCGGCGGTGGCGAAGGCACGGCTGATCGGAAAGGATGCCGAGGCGAGGCCGAGCACGGCTCCTGCAGCGGTCGTCTTGAGCAGTTGGCGGCGGTTAAGCATGAATCTGTCGGTCATAGTGAATGCTCCCCTTTGAGACCCTTTTCCGGGTCGGTTAACATGCCGTCGAAGAAAGTGCATGCAATCACTGTGCCAGTTTGTGTCTTGAAATTAATCAATAAAATCAGTAACCAGCTCGAAGGCTTATGCCTATGCCGGAGGCATTGCATGCACTTTTTGCCTTGAAAGTAGCCAATTTGACAGGCAGATTAAAATAAAGGCATAGAGGGCATATCCGAGTCGAAGGCCAACGAGTCGACCGACTCCACGAGAGACGCGACGGAGGAAAATTGTCGGGGAAGCGCAGCTTGATCAGGTCGGGCACGACCGTGGATCAGATGGTCAGGGCGATCGGCGACCGGATCGTCACCGGCTACCTGCGTCCCGGCGAAAAGCTGGACGAGACCTCGCTCGCCGCTCGCTTCGACGTATCACGCACCCCTGTCAGGGAGGCGCTCGGCCGGCTGAGCGCCATGGGACTGGTCGAGAGACGGCCCAACAGGGGTGCTATCGTTGCCGTCGTGACGCAGGAGCATCTCGCCTCGATGTTCGAGAGCATGGCCGAACTGGAAGCGATCTGCGCGCGCTTCTCGGCCGAGCGCATGACCAGCAGCGAGCGTCGCGGGCTCGAGATCGAGCACCAGGCTTCGGCGCGGATGGTGCAGTTGGGCGCCGAGGAGGACTATGAGTATTTCAACACCGAGTTCCATAGCCGGCTTTATCGTGGCGCCCACAATGCGCATATCCACGAACTCACCGTGATGACCCGCAGCCGGCTGGCACCCTTCCGCCGCGCGCAGTTCATGCTGCCCGGACGGCTGGCCAAATCCTGGCAGGAACACGACCTGATCGTCACCGCAATCATGCGCGGAGATAGCGTGGCTGCGGGCCAGGCCGCCAGGGACCATGTCTCAATCGTCAGCGAGGCGAGCGCGGTGTTCGCGGCTGACGATCGCAAGCCAATTCGGCGGCACGTGGCCTGAAAAATTTCCGGACGGTCCGAATCTTAGCAGAAGATGTCGGCGCCCAGGCGGCGCAAAGTTTCGCTCCAACGACCGTGATGGGGCGCAGAGCTGCCGTTAATGGTCACCCATTTGGAGTTCGCTGAAGCGCGCACTCGGTTGGTTGAAGGGGCCGACAGCGGGTAGGCCCCTTTTGCTTGATCAGCGCATAAAGCCAACCTGCTGGAGATTGGGCTTTGGCTTAATCAGGCCGGGCGACCGGAGCTGGCATCCTCGAAATCTCGGCCGGATTACTGAATTCACGCGTGGGAAACGCCGGTCATCGGTAAACCGTCCGAGGCCTTTTCAAATACTCACGTATTGTACGGCAACGGGTCCGAACCTTTTCCAGCCCATCCGCCGAAAGCGTGGCAACGGTGGGATGCCTCCATCTGTCGACCGCGACGCGCAGCCTGTGGGACCATCGAGGCAGACGGCGACAGTATGGTGGGCAACCTCCATGCGAAAATGGTGCTGCCAAGGACTTGTCCCTTTCTCAGGGGGCGGCATATTCCGGCGCGGTCGGAGGCTGACCTCAAGGGGCGAGCCGGCGTTCCAATTGAGCCCCGGAGCCGAGCGTCAGCTTGCAGTGTTTCCGGCAGAAGCGAAGGCTGGGGAACAGAGCTGAGGAACCTTTCACCTAACGCCCAGTTCTGCTCGGTATCTGGGATCAAGTTTGCCGATAAACGATGCAGCGGAACAGGCGTACTACGGAACAGGCTGCATCACTTCTGCGACAGCAGTTCAAAAACGAAATAATGCGACGCCACTTGCGTGCGCTCCCGATTTTTCGCACGGAGAGATGGTTGCCCGACCACTTGCGTGCGATCATGGATCGGCTAAAGGCGAACGACATAAAAAACCGTAGAGGCTGAGCATTTCGCGCTAGAACTGAACTGCGTATGGATCCGCGAGTCATCCTTTGCAACTCTGCTAGGTTAAGCGGCGCCGACCAACGGCAGCAATCGCTGGGGTCAAGCGCGATAGCGGCAGAATGGACGCCCCCTTGGCCCTCTGGGCTCATCAGGGGAATCGCTGCCGATGACCTTACGCAAGGCAACTCGTCGCCAGCCTTGGCACAGGCGCGCGAGTTGCGGCGAGTCTACATGGGGCGGCCGCCGGTAACCGCGACAACCGCACCTGCCATATAGCTCGCGTCGTCGGACGCGAGCAGTACATACGCGCCAGCAAGTTCCGCCGGATGAGCTGGCCTGCCGATCGGGGTATTTCGGCCAAACTCCCTTACTTTCTCGGCGGGCATGGTCGAGGGAATGAGTGGCGTCCAGACCGGGCCCGGTGCGACCGCATTCACTCTGATGCCCCGCTCTGCGACCATCTTGGCGAGCCCCCTGGTGAAATTCGCGACGGCCGCTTTGGTAGCTGCATAGGCAAGAAGCGGCGGCGAAGGATCGGAAGCCTGGATCGAGGCTGTGTTGATTATCCTGCCGCCCTCGCCCATCCGCTCCAATGCAGCCTGAGCCAGCATGAACTGGGAGTAGACATTCGTTTTGAAAGTGCGATCCAGTTCCTCAAATGTCAGATCTGCGATGCTGTCGACACTCGCCTGATGTGCTGCATTGTTGACGAGAATATCTAGGCGGCCAAGTTCACTTACTGCTGTCTCAATAATGTGCCGGCAATGCGCTGCGTCGCCGACATCACCGGGAACGAGGACGGCTCTTCGGCCTGCCCGCTCGATCCATTGAGCGGTATCGCGGGCGTCCTCGTGCTCCTCCAGGTAGGAAATAAGCACGTCTGCGCCCTCTCTCGCGAACGCGATTGCAACTGCTCTGCCAATGCCTGAGTCGCCTCCCGTTATAACCGCCACACGACCAGCAAGCTTACCACTGCCCCTGTAGCTTTGCTCTCCGTGGTCTGGCCGGGGAGACATCTTACTCATGGTTCCAGGTGCGCTCTGCTGTTGCTCTGGAAGTTTTCCATCGAGATCGGGGTGGATAGAAGCGGACATTCTCATATCTCACGTGCTGTAAGAATCGCCAGAAGGCAATTCGAGGGTGGTGCCTTGCTTGCCGGGCTCGGACCGTACTCGCCCGATGCTCGGTTAGTCGGAACTGCTGGTTTCGTCGGGAGCCTTGAAGGCTCCTGTTTCAATGGAACGGGCAACAGCTGCGAAGTCCGGAAATTGCGAGGCCGAACTTGCCTGGCGGGCGAAGGTTCCATCTACCGCCGGTATTGCACCTCTAAGCTCGTTTGTTCTCGATCCTGCGCCCTGCGTGAGCCGGCTTCCTAGCGTTTCCGGCGCCGTTCCACAGCATTCCGATCTCACCGTACCGGGCCAGCATCTCGCCACCTTGCTCAGAGGCAGTGCGATGCTCTTGGGTGGTTCACTGACCTTGGCTTGGGCAACCGAAGCACTCGACCTGCTCGGTCTTCTTCCTGCGTTTTGTACATTGGCGCCTCCTTTTCGGGTCCATCCAATGCTCCGTATCGTAGCGCCGGCACCGGGGTTGCCGCTGGTCTCCTGCGCCATGGCGCCTGACGTCGAGGATAGGATCGCCTTTCAACTGTGCCGAGCCGGCTGACGGGGAAACGAAAGTGGACGCGCTACATCCGCCGGAGACCTTCCGAATAGATTGATATCCCCTCCTGACCCCGCCCGAAGCCAGCTTAACGTAGAGGCGCGCTGAGCGCGTTCTGCTTGGGCGCTCCCCGAAGGCGCCGTTGTACTGACCGCCAACCCCACGCCGTTGACCACATTGAGCTCCGGCGCGCGGCGCGGACCCGATAGAGCTGCGAATCGATGGCTTCCGTCAGGTGCAATGCGGGGTTGCCGGGCAGATTCTCGGCGGCAGCGAAAACGTTCCCACGATCTCCCATCGCTTGGGGGGAGAACTCGACGCAGGCCTTTCCGTAGGTGCGGCAACTGGCAATGTCGTTGACTGGGATTTCGGCTCCGACCTCCAGCGCCGGCGTCACGGCATAAACATGTTGTCGCTGCTTCGAAGCTGAAGGCGCCGACCGAGCCCTCCTCCTGGCGGAGAAGGCCACCCGTCGAAACTGGATCGTTGGGCTGCAGGTAGAAGCGCCTGATGCGCCATGCCGACCCGCGCCGAACCGCCGAACTGGGCGGTATCCTGCTTGTAGGTTAGCCTGTTGCCGATGCCGTCGAGCAGCCGTCCAGCGTCTCGCCGGGAATGCCGAACAATCGGTATTTGATGGAGGCTGTTTCGGAAGAGCACAACGGTGCCGTACCGGCCCAACTTGAACGTTGGGCTCGCGCCTCAAGGGCTCGGAGCTATCTGTCCACGTCGCCCAGCACGATATCGATCGACCCCAGGACGGCCGTGACGTCCGCGAGCAGGTGGCCTCGGCAGAGCAGGTCCATCGCCTGCAGGTGTGCGAAGCTCGGCGCCCGCAATTTGCACCGGTATGGCTTGTTCGTGCCGTCCGCGACCAGATAGACGCCGAACTCGCCTTTGGGCGCTTCGACAGCAGCATAGACCTCTCCCGCCGGCACGCGGAAACCTTCCGTATAGAGTTTGAAATGATGGATCAGCGCTTCCATCGAGCGCTTCATCGCGGCTCGGTTCGGCGGCACGATCTTTCCGTCCGGATTGGAGATGGGCCCTGGCCCCTCCTTCACCAGCAGATCGACGCATTGGCGCATGATGTTCGCCGACTGGCGCATCTCTTCCATGCGCACGAGATACCGATCGTAGCAGTCGCCGTTCTTGCCCACGGGTATATCGAAATCCATTTCGGCGTAGCATTCATAGGGCTGCGCCCTCCGCAAGTCCCATGCAGCGCCCGAGCCGCGCACCATCACGCCCGAGAAGCCCCATCCCCAGGCGTCCGCCTCGGAGATCTGGCCGATGTCGACGTTGCGAAGCTTGAAGATGCGGTTGTTGGTGAGCAGCCGATCCAAGTCAGCGACGGACTTCAGAAAGGGATCGATCCACTTGCCGATATCTTCGACGAGATCCGGCGGCAGGTCCTGGTGCACCCCGCCAGGCCGAAAATAGGCGGCGTGCATGCGAGAGCCTGAGGCCCGCTCATAGAACACCATCAGCTTCTCTCGCTCAATGAAGCCCCATAGCGGTGGAGTTAGCGCGCCGATATCCAATGCCTGGGTTGTGACATTGAGCAGGTGGGACAGTATCCGCGATATCTCGCTGTAAAGAGCACGTATCAATTGCGCGCGCCGCGGCACGGTCAGGCCCGCAAGCTTCTCGATTGCCAGGCACCAGGCATGCTCCTGGCACATCGGCGCCACATAATCGAGGCGGTCGAAGTAAGGCAGGGCTTGGAGATAGGTCTTGTATTCGATGAGCTTTTCGGTGCCGCGGTGGAGCAGACCTATATGAGGGTCGACCCGTTCAACCACCTCGCCGTCAAGCTCGAGCACAAGGCGAAGCACACCGTGCGCCGCCGGATGCTGCGGACCGAAATTGATATTGAAGTTCCTGACGGCGGACTCGGCCATGAAACTTTTTATTCCAAGCAGCGGCGCCAAACCCGAAAGTGGCGCTGGTGTTCCAGGCAAGGCGGGCGCCGTCGGTTCATGCGCCGCAGGCTGTTGCACACTGCCATCGCCTACCGGCTCGAATATCTATGCCGACCGAACCGGGTCTTACCCCGTCCGACGGTTGGATCGGCGGCGGCCCGATGACATTGCTTTCGCCGCTTCAACGCTGTGGCCCGATCGATCTCGATGCCCGGCTTAAGCCTTTGCCCGAGCACAGGTCGGTTCCAGGCATGCAGGGATGGCAGTGGCTGCGCACGTCCGAGCACGACGCGGTCACGTCTCGCCGTGGCGCGAAGAAGGTGGACGCAGCCCAGCCGGTCTCGCGGACAAATGTTCCTCTCTTGGACTCGGTAGCTCGGGATCGCTATCGACCTTTCGTTCGAAACGGACGGCCGTTGCCAACACCGGCCACGCCGGCCAGCGATGACCGATCGAGAGGCCTCAGCCATTCCACCAGGCCCCGGAGCCTGGTGTGGTCGGAGCGTCGGGGGAAGCCATCGGTTCCTCCGGCCGCGATTGCGGTTCAGAGGTATTCTGTTTGTGGGCATTGATTGCATCGGCGAGTTGAGCCCAGGCCTTAGCTAACAGGGCTGGCTCGTCGAAATCGCTGTCTCCGGCTTGCACTACGATCACGACCTCCGCCGCCTCGCCTGATCGGGACCTGATACTCACTCCATGCGAAAGCTTTGACGAGGATTCCTGATCTGACATTAAAACCGCCTCACATGTTGCGCCCGCTTCAATCTCTCGTCGGAGCTGATTGGAGCGGGCATTGATGTCGTCGATGATCTTTGTGAGGGCGAGCAGTTCTCGGCTTCCCTCCCCGTCGGCGCCAAGCACGCTCGTCGTCAGCTCCTGAAGCTTCTGACCGTCGGCACGCAATCCTTCGAATATCGCTCTGGCGCTCACATTCGCCTTCCATGCCTCAGCCGATGTTGGACGGCATTGCCCAGGACCAAAACAGCGCGCCGCAGTCCACCGCGCGGTGGTTCCCTGCCGCAGCCGTCATCTGCTCTGGCGGAAGCTTCTCCGGCTCAACCTTCTGCTCTCTGTGCGTGCCCGCCAGGTTACTACTCTCGCGCTCGTTTGCCATTGGAGTCCCTTCAACTATCGATTCTGCGACCTGCGCCCGTTCAACTGTTGACCGCCGGGCTTGTTCCGCCCGGACCCAAATTCAGCGAGGACGTGGAACCTCCTTACCCTTCGGAGGTTCGTTGCCTGACTGCGATGGGGACTTTGGTGGGAATCCGAAACACAACATTCACCAAACCCGGTTTGCCGTTTCCGCTTGGCGCGACATGGGACGGCTCCGGGACGAATTTCGCTCTGTTCTCTGCCAATGCGACCAAGGTGGAGCTTTGCCTGTTCGACCAAACGGGCCGTCGCGAGCTCGATCGTGTCCTTCTGCCCGAGCACACCGAGGAAGTCTGGCATGGCTACCTTGCGGAAGTCAGGCCCGGGCAGCTCTACGGCTATCGTGTGCACGGCCCCTATGCGCCCGAGGCCGGCCATCGCTTCAACCCCAACAAGCTGCTGCTCGATCCTTATGCCTTGGAATTGCGAGGTGACCTTCGATGGCACGACGCCGCGTTCGGCTACCGCATCGGCGGCGCCCGCGCCGATCTCGGCATCGACCGGCGGGATTCTGCTTTCGTCATGCCCAAATGCGTGGTGGTCGATCCCGCGGTCACATGGGGCAACGACATCCGCCCGAGAACCGCTTGGCAAAATACGATCATCTACGAAGCACATGTGAAAGGGCTGACGGCCAGGCACCCGGCGCTGCCGGAGCAGTTGCGCGGCACCTTCGGTGGTCTGGCCGACCTGCGGGTAATCGATCACCTTGTGAAACTCGGCGTCACGGCTGTCGAGCTGATGCCGGTCCAGACATTCTTCGACGACCGGTACCTGATCGAGCGCGGGCTCAAGAATTTCTGGGGTTACAATACTATCGGTTTTTTCTCGCCGGCGCCGCGATACCTATCGCCCGGCAGCAACCTTCATGAATTCAAACTAATGGTAAGGCGCCTGCACGAGGCCGACATTGAAGTTATTCTCGATGTCGTCTACAACCACACTGCGGAAGGCAACCAGATGGGGCCCACCCTGTCCTTCCGCGGCATCGACAACGCCAGCTACTACATGCTTGCGGATGACCGCCGTTACTATTTTGACACAACGGGGTGCGGCAACACGCTGAACCTTCGTCATCAGCGCGTCTTGCAGATGGTGATGGACTCCCTGCGGTACTGGGTCGAGCAGTGCCATGTCGACGGTTTCCGCTTCGATCTCGCCAGTTCACTGGGACGCGACCGCGAGACTTTCGAACCTGACGGTGTTTTCTTCGGCGCAGTCCGCCAGGACCCTGTGCTCTCCACGGTAAAGCTGATCGCAGAACCCTGGGATCTTGGGCCTGACGGGTATCAGGTGGGCGGTTTCCCCCCGGGATGGGCAGAGTGGAACGGCAGTTTCCGCGATGTCGTGCGCGGCTTCTGGAAGGGCAACGAGGCTCTCGCCGGCAAGCTCGCAGGCAAGCTGCTGGGGTCTTCGGACCTTTTCGAGAAGCGAGGCCGGCGACCATGGTCGAGCGTCAACTTCGTGACTGCCCATGACGGGTTTACGTTGCTCGACCTCGTCAGCTTCAACCACAAGCACAATGAGGCCAACCAGGAGGATAACAGGGATGGCCACTCGGACAACCTGAGCTGGAACTGCGGATCCGAAGGGCAAACGGACGATCCTCAGGTACTCGATTTGCGCGACCGGATGAGACGCAATCTCATTGCAACGGTGCTCCTGTCCCAAGGGACGCCGATGCTCCTTGGGGGCGATGAGATCGGCCGCAGCCAGGGCGGAAACAATAATTCCTATTGCCAGGACAATGAAATGAACTGGCTCAAATGGGACGAGATAGGCGAACGCGACGCGGCTTTCCGGAAATTTGTCAGCGGCGTTATCGCGATCCGTCGTTCGCGACCGCTGCTGCGGCTGGACCGCTTCCTGCATGGCCGGCCAACGACAAATGGCGAGCCGGACATTACCTGGCTGCGGCCTGACAGCGAGGCAATGGACGACCAGGATTGGATCAACCCGCACACCCGCACGGTTGCGGCCAGGCTGAGCAACAGCCGCGGCTCCTTGCTCCTGCTTCTCAATGCTCATTACGAAACCGTGCGCTTCGCGCTGCCCTCGTTCACCGGACCTGGCTGGCAGCTCCTGATCGACACCGCGAGCGGCACTGCCAGCCCGCTGGGCGGCGAGCTTCCGAAGAGCGAAGCCTGGGAGTTAGATGGCCGTTCGCTCGTCGTTCTGGAGGCTCCTCATCATGCCTGAGGCTCCGTCCGATTTTCGCATTTTCCCGAAGCAGTGGGGCGCCGAGTTCGTAGGCTCCGGCGATGTCCACTTCCGGATTTGGGCGCCCGGAGTCGATACACTGTCGCTGCGCTTGGGCGACAAGGTAACGCCGATGAGCTGCGACGACCAAGGATGGTACGAAATACTGGCGTCGGGGGTTCAGCAGGGCTCGACATATGGTTTCGTTCTGCCCGATGGCCGGCTTGTGCCGGATCCGGCCTCGCGGGCACAATCCGGTGACATTCATTCACCCTCACTGCTGGTCGATCCAAGCTCCTACCAATGGCGAGCGAGAGACTGGAGTGGCAGACCCTGGCGCGAGGCCGTCATCTATGAGCTTCATGTCGGAACATTCACGCCCGAGGGTACCTTCAGCGCAGCGGCCAGGAAACTAGATCACCTCGCAGGCCTGGGCGTCACAGCTGTCGAACTCATGCCTGTCGGTCAATTCCCGGGAACTCGAGGCTGGGGCTACGATGGCGTTCTGCCCTATGCTCCGCATAATGCCTATGGCCCCCCCGACGCGTTGAAGGCGTTGGTCGACGCCGCGCACGAACGCGGCCTGATGATGCTCCTCGACGTGGTCTACAACCACTTCGGTCCGGAAGGTAATTATCTGCCAAGCTATGCCCCTGAGTTCTTCGACAACGGGCGCCGCACGCCGTGGGGCGCCGGAATCGCCTATCAACGCCCGGCTGTGCGGCGGTTTTTCATCGACAACGCGCTCTATTGGGTCGAAGAGTTCAACTTCGATGGGCTGAGGCTCGATGCCGTGGACCAAATCCAGGATCCGTCGCGCCCCGAGTTGTTGCTGGAACTCGCTGAAGCCGTCCGCCAGGAATTTCCCGAGCGCCACATCCACCTCATCACCGAAGACAATCGCAACGTGACGTACCTCCATGAGCGAGCGGATGGGCGATGCCACCACTATACTGCGGAATGGAATGATGACTTCCACAATGCCGCGCACGTGGTGCTGACCGGAGAGAGCGAAGGATATTACGCCGACTTTTCGGCCGACCCGATCGGCCAATTGGCCCGGTGTCTAGCCGAGGGTTTTGCATTCCAGGGCGAGCCATCCGGTCCAGAGAAGAAACCGCGGGGCGAGCCAAGCGGTCACCTCCCGCCAACAGCTTTCGTGGACTTCCTGCAAAATCACGATCAGATCGGAAATCGGGCGAGAGGCGAGCGTCTCTCCTGCTTGGCCGACCGACTAATGATCGAGGCACTGACGGCGATCCTGATCCTTTCTCCACACATCCCGCTGATCTTCATGGGAGAAGAATGGAGAGAGACGCGGCCCTTCCTCTTCTTCACCGATTTCACCGGCTCCCTGGCCAAGGCGGTGCGCGACGGACGCCGGAAAGAGTTCGAGCATTTCGCGGCCTTTCAGGGAGAGAATGATGAGACGCAGATCCCGGATCCCAACGCATTGGAGACGTTCCATTCCAGCAAACTGGACTGGACGCGGGCCACCCGTGAGAGGGAATGCCGGCAAGAGTTCATCCAGAACCTTCTTGGTCTGCGCAAACAGCACATCGTGCCCTTGCTCCATGATGTGGGCGGCCAAGGCCGTGTAACGAAAATCCAGGACGCTGCATTCGCGATCGAGTGGTCTTTCGACGACGTCCAACTGCATCTGCGAGCGAACCTTGGCAAGCGGTCGGCGCAACTGCCTCCGCCACGCGGCCACATCGTCTTCCCCAATCCTGAGCAGATCCCAGCGGCCGGCGAAACCGAGTTCGAGCTCGCGCCGGGAACCGTCATCGTTTCGGTATCCAATGATGTCGTCGATCGATGAGTTGTCCCAACGCTACGGCATAGTTGCGTCTTATCCCGGTGGTGACGGGCAGCCGGTACTAGTATCTGAAGAAACCCGCCGTTGTTTCGTTGCAGCACTCGGTGGCGGCGACCTCGATTACGAGGCTGGCGTGATCGGTCAGACCCGCAACGAGCCACCCGATCGCCCCCGGACCGCTCCTGAATGCTATTTCCCTGATTGGCTGCGTGAACGTAAGGCCTGGGGCCTTGCAGCCCAGCTCTACGAACTGCGTTCCGCGAGGAACTGGGGCATTGGTGACTTCGAGGATCTCGGCAGGCTGTGCGAGATCGTCGCCGATGCCGGAGCGCAGTTCGTCGGCCTCAACCCGCTTCACGCGTTGTTTCTCGCTGAACCGGACCGGTGCAGTCCCTTCTCGCCGTCCGACCGACGCTTCCTGAACCCGCTCTACATAGCCGTCGATCGCGTGGCGGGATTCGATGGCGCCATGGCCGGCGAGGCGGAGCTCGAGCGGCTGCGGACACAGGAATTGGTAGACTACGACGGTGTTGCGAAAGCCAAGCTCGAAGCACTTTTGTGGATTTGGCGAAGCCGGCCCGATGCCTCTGCGGATGCCTTTCTGACATTCAAAGCCGAGGGCGGGGACCCCCTGCGCAGGCACGCGCTATTCGAGGCATTGTCGTTGCACATGAAGGCCGCCGGTTATGGGGCGGGTTGGAAAAGCTGGCCCGACGGCTTTCACCGCTTCGATGATCCCGACGTAATGGCCTTCGGCGAGACGCATGCGGAGCGGATCGACTTCCATATCTGGCTTCAATGGATCGCCCGGGACCAGTTGGCTCGCGCCGCTGCCCGCGCCAAGGCAGCGGGCATGCAGATCGGGCTGTATCTCGATTTCGCAGTTGGCGAGGCGCAGGATGGTTCCGCAACCTGGAGCGATCCTCTGCTTGCTGTCCATGGCATTCAGATCGGGGCGCCCCCGGACGTGTTCAGCGCCGGCGGCCAGGATTGGGGATTGTCGCCGCTGTCGCCGTTGAAGCTTGCCGAACATGATTTCGCAGCTTACCGGGCCCTGATCCGCAGCGTCATGGATCAGGCTGGCGCGATGCGCCTCGACCATGCCATGTCGCTGATGCAGCTCTTCTGGATTCCGCAGGGTCGTTCGGCAGCCGAAGGGGGGTTCGTCCGCTATCCCACCGAAGGTCTGCTCAACGTGCTTGCGTTCACCTCGCAGGAGAACCGCACAATGATCATCGGCGAAGATCTCGGCCACGTACCGGACGGCTTTCGCGCGTTGATGGCCAAGACGCAGATTTCCTCTTACCGAATTCTTTACTTCGAAAAAGCGGGACCGCGATTTCGTCCCGCGCGAATGTGGCCTGCGCTGGCTCTTGCCTGTCTGTCGACGCATGATCTCGCGACGCTGAAGGGATGGTGGTCCGGCAGCGATGTCAGCCTGCGGCTGCAGCACCGGTTGATCGACGCTACGGCGGCAAAGCAGCAGACGAGACAGCGTCTTTCCGAGCGGAAGACGCTGCTGCGTACATTTCTCGAAAACGCGCTTTTGGCGCGAGCCGATTATCATCGGCTGAAGCAGGCCGCCCGACCGGACGAAAGCTCGTTTGAAGCACTCGCCGTCGCGGCTCACCGGTTCATCGCCCGCACCCCATGCAGGCTCGCCAGCATGCGGCTCGCCGATGCCGTTGGCGAACAGGAACCAACCAATCTGCCTGGCACCTCCAAAGAGTATCCAAACTGGCGGCGCAAGCTCAACGTCGACATCGAAGAACTAGCCTCTCTGTCGCTTTATCGGGCAATCACCGCCGCATTCGCGAAGGAACGTGCGTGATGCATATACCGATCGTCGCCACGTACAGGCTGCAGTTTCGCAACGGCATGACATTCTACAGAGCGGCAGAGATCATCCCCTATCTGAAGCAACTCGGGATCAGTCATCTCTATGCCTCTCCAATCTTCTCGGCGGAAACCGGATCGACGCACGGCTACGACGTGGTAGATCACAACGAAATCGACCCGGCTATCGGCGGCATCGATGGTTTTCGCAGGCTTCATCGGGCGCTGCGGAGTCACGACATGGGGCTCATCCTGGATATCGTGCCCAACCATATGGCCGCGTCGCTCGAAAACCGGTGGTGGCGCAGCGTGGTCGAGCGTGGCAAGGCCAGTCCGTTCGCAGGCCATTTCGACATCGATTGGGGCAGGAAGCTCACACTCCCTCGCCTTGGACGACCTTACCGCGAAGCACTCGAGGCCGGCGAACTGAGGATTGAGGCGGATGCGAAGGAAAGTTGCCTGGCGCTTGGCTACTTCGACAGCAAGCTGCCGCTGCTGCCCGCAAGCTACCGGCTGATCGCGGAGCGCTTGGAAGGCGACGTGGCAACAGCCCTCCGCGATGTTGCGCTGATCGGCGAGCGCCCGGAAAGGGACGCAGATTTCCACGACGCAGTAGGAGTACTTCTTGCCCGCGACAACCATGTGCTTGCGGAGAGTCTGGACGCCCTTTCTCGCGAGCTCGGTTTAATCGACGACCTGCACAAGCAGCAGCCCTGGGAACTTATCTATTGGAGGGACGCTCGCCGAAATCTTTCCTACCGGCGCTTCTTCGAGGTCACGGGACTGGTCGGCGTCCGCGTCGAGGATGGGCAGGTATTCGCAGATGTCCACCGGCTGGCGCTGTCGCTTGTCGCCGAGGGCCTGGTGAATGGCTTGCGCATAGATCATGTGGATGGGCTCGCCTGCCCGACGAGCTATTTACGCAAGTTACGACAGGAGGTAGGGCCGGACATCCCGGTGTTCGTGGAGAAGATACTGGCGGAAGGCGAAGAACTGCCGGGCGAATGGCCGATCTCCGGCACCACGGGGTACGAGTTCATTCCAACTGTCGCCGATCTGCTTGCCGACGTCGACGGTCTCGCGGAACTGGTACGGGACTACGAACGCTTCATCGGACGACATGTCGACCTTGATGCGGAGACGCGCGAGGCCAAGCGCCTGATCCTCAGGCGAAACTTCGAAGGCGAGTTGGCGGCGCTTGTGCGGCTGGCCCAGGAAATCCGCCAACGCGCTGAAGTGCAACAGGCCGGAGACGACGACATCCTGAACTCGATCGCTGAGATTATCGTAGGCTTCGATGTCTACCGCACCTATGCGGAGCCTGGTCGGTGGACCGGACGAGACGAAATCGAACTGGATCGAGCAACCGCCTCCGCGCTGGCCTCGGGTCGAGCCGATCCGGAGCTGATTGCCTTCATTAAAGCAATGCTGTCGGGAGCCGGCGACGAGGACGCCACCACCTTTTTTATCCGTTTTCAGCAGTTGACAGGTCCGGTCATGGCCAAGGCTGTCGAAGACACCCTCTATTACCGGGTCAACCCCTTCATCGCCGACAATGAGGTGGGCTGCTCTCCGGGCAGCGCAAGGGGCGGTGTTCGTCAATTCCATCGCCGCATGGCAAGCTGGGTCAAGGGGCGCTCCGGCATGCTGGCCACGGCGACGCACGACACCAAGCGGGGGGAGGATGCCCGCACGCGGCTTTACAGCCTCACCTGTGCGCCTTCGGTCTGGGCCGACTCGGTCGGGCGCTGGGCGAAGATAAACGAGGAAAACCGGAGAGCTCTTCCAGGCGGCTTCGCGCCGGAACCGGACGTGGAATGGCTCCTCTATCAATCTCTGGCAGGCGTCTGGCCACCCTTGCTCAGGATCGAAGACGAACACGGGCTGGCTGAACTGTCCGGCCGTTTTCTTCCCTATGTCGAAAAGGCTTTGCGCGAAGCAAAGCTCCGCACGGACTGGCTTGATGCCGACGAGGCATACGAGAAAGGCGTGCTGAGCTACGCGAGGGCTCTTCTTGAACCGGCCAACCGCACCTTCCTCGAAGACTTCGCTGCAACATTGCGGCCATTCGTGGAGGCCGGAAGCATCAACTCGATTACCCAGACGCTCGTAAAGCTCACGGCTGCGGGCATTCCGGATTTTTACCAGGGCTCCGAAGGGCTCGATTTCAGCCTTGTCGATCCAGACAATCGCCGTCCGGTCAACTTCGCAAATCTTGAACGCCGCCTCAATCAGCAGCAGGCCGCACCCGGTTGCGAGTATACGCTTGTCGACGGAAGCTTCAAACAATGGATGATAAGTCGGGCCTTGGCGTGCCGACGCGAAAACGAAACGCTCTTCGCGCGGGGCACATATCGGCCTGTCGAGATCGTGGGATCCGAGTCAAATCGCTTCACAGCCTTTCTCAGGGAGCTTGACGATCACGCCGCGTTGGTCGTCGTGCAGCGACGGGCTTTCGGGCGCGAGTCCGATGGCTTGCGGTCGACCTTTCTTCTACTGCCCGAACGATATGACGGCGGCACCTTCGAGGGGATTCTCACCGGCACGTCTTTTCAGGGTCAAACGTTTCTGCCGATCGGAATCCCTCTCGGCGGACTGCCCACTGCGCTCGCACTCGCGAGGCTTCGATAAGTCGGGTCCAAACAGCCTCTGGTGCTGGCAGGCGATTTCAATTCGGTGTCTACAAGCCCGAGCGCTGGTTGGAGGATGCTCTGTTCGCGCCTGAGGCGCGCGCCGCCTACGCGAGGCTGCTCAAACGAGGCTTGGCCGACGCGCTGCGCGCGGGCCGTCCCGGTGGGAAGATCTACACGTTCTGGGATTTATCCGCAACGCCTCGGCCGCAACGCCGGCCTGCGCATCGACCACCTTCCGCAGAGGCCGTCGCTCAAGAAGCGATTAGTCGACGCCCAGGTCGACATCGAGGTGCGCGGTGGGAAAGGAGCAGCGGACTACGCGCCTGTATGGATCGAACTGTCAGACAAGCCCGCACCAAAGGTTGCACAGAGAGGTCGCTACGCGCCCGTGGACTAGCCGGCCAACCCGCGCTGAACGGTGATGACGACTGCCGACGGAATGCCCTTCTTCCACGACGCCGAGAATATCTGATGTCTAGCCGAGTGGGTTCGCACCTTTGCGTTCATCGTACTGCGCCGGCACTCGGAAGTTCTGGCTGCCAACCAGAGCAATGCCATTTCGGAGGAATATCGCTGGTTCGGCGTATGGCAGGCTTGGTAGAGTTTTGCCCCAGACCTGCCGGGCCGCTTTCCACCCCGCCCCCGTCAGCCGAATTTTAGTTCACGCCTAGTGAACCCGCCCGGAGGCAGGTCGCCTTGCTCCCAAAGCTGCTTGCCCAAATTGACAAACTCGGCAGCGACATAGCGATCCCTTCATAAGCACCGGAGTAGCCTGGCCCGGATCATGCTGCTAGCTGATCATTCCGGCGGCTGGTCTGGGTCCCCTCGTGCCATTCCACGGTTGGCCCGCTGCTAACAGCTGCGCACCCGCTGAGAAGTTATGTGTCGACACCGGCCTGTCGACCAAGCGGAACAACCGCGTGGCCAGGCCCGGCATTAGCTTATGCAGCGCATGGCTGCACAGTCCCTGCGCCGTCGAACTACCGTCCGCACCGCTTCTGGACCCTCGCCAACATCGGCTACAAAAGCCCAGTCTTGGAATCCCTCGGCGTCACCTATTTCGCGCTTCGTCTTGAACTTTGCTTGCCGACCCACGTTGAGCGGGAGCAGACCCATCCAGCGGACCCAAATGACCAATCAATTGAGAGCTGGAGCGATACCTATCGCCCAGCCGAGCTTGCAAAGATGTTTGGTTTGACCATCGAGCAGGCGAAGATCGTAATCGGCTCGAATGGGCCTTCGAAACATGGTTGCGAGGTGGGTGCCCAAGCCTTCCGTAATGCCTTGAAAATGCGAAGCGGGCGGCAGACATCCCGTCGCCGCAACGGCGGTTAGATGGCTTCTCTGTGCGGATCGAGAGGGCGTGCTTGTTCAATCGGGGGTTCGATCTCTACCGGGGAGCGCAGCAGGTGATCTTGCTTCAGGCATTTCGAATGCCAAAGGGGAAACATTATCTCGGCCGGAGACCCGACGACTCGCCGGCGAAAAAGTCCAGCCGGCCGCGCTGGCGAGTGTCCCCCTGGCCAGGATGTCGGAGAGCGAAGTAGCGCGCGTGCACCGCAAGGAGATCAGTGCCGACATGACACCGTTGAACCCAGTGGGCGCTGTGGCAGCAATGATGCACCGCCGCATCCGCACGTGCGTTGCACCGATCCTTTATATCGCACAAGACACCCGCAGAGCCGAGCAGCTAACAACAATCCTCAAGACGATGGCCGGCGAGTTGGCGGCTGCGTTTTATCCGCGTTGGGATGGTTCAGCAGCTGACGCTATTCCGGCGAGCGCGGAAGCGGTTGGGCGGCGCATGAGCGTCCTGCGATGGCTGTTGGATCGAGACAAGCGGCCGCGCGTGCTCGTCAGTACACCTGAGGCACTTTTGCGCCGTGTCCCTCCTCGTGACATCTGGAATAACGTTCACCTCGAATTCCAAGCCGGCGACGAGGTGGTCGCAGAGGATGTTCAGGATAGGCTGCAAGAAATCGGATACGTATTCGACGACCGCGTCGACGAGCCCGGCGAAGCAGCGATCCGTGGCCGCGTGATAGAGGTGTTCCCTGCCGCCTCGCCCCGCCCCTGCCGCATCGAAATAGAGAACAGCACTATCATCTCGATCCGCTCCTATGATCCTTTGTCGCAGCGCTCAGTCGCGGAAGCCAGGCACCTCATCGTGGATCCGGCGTCGGAATCGGTCCCGGTCCACGGCACGTCGCCGGATGGTCTCACCCGGCCGGGCGAGACCCTTTTCGACTATCTCGATGATGCCGAGGTGATCGCCGAGCGTGGCGCCAATCAGCGGGGTCTGGATGCCATCTCAGCGCTGCAGGAAGATGGCGAGAACATGTCCGACTTCCTCTCCCGGGATGAGTGGGAATCCATCTCCAGCAAGATCGCCGCTGAGGTGCTGAACGATCCCGACGCAAAGACGCAAATACCCGTTTTCGCCCGAGAAGCCGATGCTGCTGGTGCCTTGCGATCTTTTGCGGAAAATCTGATCGCAGAGGGATTGCGGGTCGTTCTCATCGGACCGGCCGGACATGTGCTGCAGCTGTGGAGGCGGCGTGTCGAACGCGCCTTGGCGTTGCCGCTAGCTCCCCAGGACGATTGGGAGGCCGTGTGCACAGCGCCATCTGCGTGCTTGTATGTAGCCCCAATCGAGCATGGCTTTGTTGATCGTGAGGACATGCTTCTTTGTGTCGCGCTGAGAGATCTTGCTGGACAGGCACTCCCAGTTCACCAGCCTCGGAATGATTTATCGCACTACCCGGACGCCCAGCTTCGCTTCGGCGACGTGGTGGTTCATTTCGAACACGGCATCGGCATTCTGGAAGGGCTTGAGCCCGCAATCGGAGATGATGAAGCGCTGCGCCTGCGTTACGCCGATGACGCCGTCCTGCTGGTCCCGCTGCGGGAAATCGGGAAGCTGTGGCGGTATGGCGGCGCCGAAACGGAAGTCACGCTTGACCGCCTCAAGGGTGACGCCTGGAGACAACGCCGCGACAAGACAGTGGCGAGGATCGAGCAAACGGCCAAACGGATGGTGCGAATGCTCGGCGAGCGCGACCTACGCCGGGCCACGCCGCTCAACCCCGACCGGGTACAATTTGAACGCCTCTGCGCCGGCTTTCCATACGATCTGACCCTGGGGCAAGCCGATGCCTCTGCCGCCATCGCCACGGACCTCGCCTCCGGCCGGCCGATGAACCGGCTTCTTTGCGGAGATGTCGGTTTCGGCAAGACCGAGATCGCCGTGCGCGCCGTAGCCGCTGCGGTCTTCTCGGGGCGGCAGGCGGCGCTGGTCGCTCCGACCACGGTCCTTGCCCGCCAGCACTTCGAGCTGTTCAGAAGGCGTTTCAGGCGACATGGCATCGAGGTTGCAATGCTGTCTCGCCTGCAAACCGTGTCCGAGACCCGCCGAACGAAAGCCAGCCTAGCGGAGGGCTCAGTCCGAATTCTTGTGGCTACCCATGCCATCTGCGCCAAGGACGTCCGGTTTAAGGATCTGTCACTCGTCGTGATCGATGAAGAGCAGAGATTTGGGATGCGCCACAAGAAGGCGATGCGCGATCTGGCCCGAGGACAGCACGTCCTTTCGATGACAGCAACGCCCATTCCGAGGACGCTACAAGCAGGCTTCGTGGGGCTCATGGATTTGAGTGTCATCACCACGCCACCGGTAAGACGTCGCCCGATACGGACAGCGACGGTGACGTTCGAAACCGAAATCGTGCGAAAAGCGCTGCGCGCTGAAAAAGAGCGGAGCGGGCAAAGCTTGATTGTGTGCCCGCGCATCGAGGACCTCGCTCCGCTTTCCAGACGCATCAACGACATGGTCCCCGAGCTCTCACTCACGGTTCTTCATGGCGACATGTCAGGTGCGAAAATCGATCGTGCGATGCTCGACTTTGCTGCGGGCAAGGGCGACATATTGTTGGCAACCAACATAGTTGAGAGCGGCCTCAATGTTCCAGGAGCCAACACAATCATCGTTTATAAGCCCGAGCGGTTTGGCCTTGCCCAGCTCCATCAGCTACGGGGTCGCGTGGGACGTGGCTCTCGCCGGGCAAACATGCTGATGGCGCTAGAACCCGGCGCTGACGTGTCCGAGGGTGCGCGACGTCGGTTCCAGGCGTTGGAGCAGTTCAATGCCCTCGGCTCGGGGTTTGACATCAGCACTCGCGACCTCGACATCCGCGGTGCCGGCGACTTGCTAGGCAAAGAGCAAGCCGGACACCTTTATGCAATCGGTTTGTCGCTCTATCGAAGCCTGCTCGAGCGTGCTCTTGCCAAAGTTCGAGGCGAAAGAACAGAAGCAGCGAACCGCGCTGAAATTGACCTTGGCTTTACTCCCGCCATTCCGATTGACTACATCCCCCATCCCGAACTGCGGATCGAGTTAGCCGCCGCGCTCGATAGGGCCGAAAGCGAAGTTGCGCTCGCCCAAACTCGTGAGGAATTCAGCGATCGGTTTGGGCCGATCCCGTCTTCGCTCGAGACAGGCTTCGCCCTTGCGTCGCTTCGAATTCGCGCGACGATGCTTGGAATTAGCAAAATCGATGGCGGACCCAAGGGGGTTGCGCTGAGACTTCCTGCCGAGCACGCGGCAGAGCTGCAGAAGCGCCTCAAAATTGGGAAAAACGATCCGCTCCGATGGTCGGCCCATCGGCTCATTCTTGACCACGGCACCGATGTGCGAGAGGAGAGGCTGGCCGCAGTTGAAAGCCTTCTGGACCGGATCGCTTGACCGCTTTGCATGCCAGAATCGACGCTCTGTTAGGCTGTCGGAAATGGTTTCCACGGCACGGCGCTGACTGAGCAACCATTGAGGCATTGGCCGAGTGAGCTACTGCGAGGCGGGCTGTGACGGTTGCTTGCCCGGTTGGTCGCCGCCTGTGCTGGATCGAGGCGTTGGGTCCCTGTCCACCTGTGGATTCCGGTCGACGGGGGCGACGTTCATATTATCGGCTTTGGACTTTGCCGGATCAGCTTCCGCGGGATTCGGACTGGCGGTCGAGGGCGCCTGACCATTCTCCTGCGGCGCCGGCTTTTCCTGGGTTGCAGGCGTCTTTGCCTGCTCACCATACATCTCTGCAATGCCCCACGCGATGATCGCCAGCACCAGCCCACAGATGAGAACGGCAAGGACCGGAAGTCCGCGGCCACCCTGGCGCGCTTTCTTTTCGGGGATGTCATCGGCCATCGAAACACCATTTCGGAGAGGGATGCGCGTGCTGGCAGCACGCCCCAGGATTCTGCTGCGACTAACCAGTGATTCCGACGGATGTTCCCCAATTGACCAATCAAGAAGCTACGGCGGGGGATGTACGTAAGGCGCCGTCGTCGTGCGCAGCTTCGACTTGGGCACTGACGTTAACTCAGCTCCGCAGGAAGGAAGCCATGATTGAAAGGCCACGGTGTCGGAGGGAGCGCATTCCAGCCATGTCGCGCACGCGGCCTCGAGCAACGGAGGTCCTCCTCTTCCAAGTTGCCACGGCTGCCATAAGCTGTAGCGGCCTTGCTATCCTTTCACGGGCGTTTCACCGAGGCGCGGCGCAGTTTCGCTCGTCTTCCTTCGACACCATGCCTTCACGCCGGTCACGTCGACCCGGTGGAACACTCAGTCGCCGGTGCCCGGCATGGCCTCGCTGAACTGGATCCGATGTTCGGGTGGCATCAACGTGGAGGATCGCGCGGCGCCGCCGGGTGCCGTCGCGATCGTTTGATCACCTGCGTTCAGTAGCCGTGCTGTTTGACTCTTGAAGCCAAAGGTCGCCCTTCGGAGGACTCCTGAAGAGCTTCGGTTCCATAGGCTGGATGAAGTAAGCTCGCCCCTGCCCACGGGCTTACACATGTGCACCAAATCACTCGGGTTCAAATTCAACAGCATGGAGTGAATCTGTCCTATTAGCAGTAGCTGACTCGACAACGGAACAATTTCAGGGGGCCGGCATTGTTGGACTAATTCAACCGAGGGCCTGCCAATGTCCATCATTGAGAGCATCACCGGCATTTTCTCGTCGAAGGAGGAGCCGAAAAAGGCGCGTGCAAGAAAGGCTGCGCCGAAGAAGACCGCCGCCAAGTCGTCAGCAGCGAAGAAGACTGGTGCAGCTCCGGCGATGTCGGCCCACTCGAAAGGCGCTGCCTCAAAGAGCAAGTCAGGGCAGCCGAAAGCGCCGGACAAGAAGAAGGCAGTCGACTGACCGAAGAGAACCCCGCAGAAGCGGGTTCCTTTAGCAGATCGCGGCTTGAGACTGCTCAGGGCTGCTTCCGTGCCGGCACCAAAAGCCGTTGGCGCTGCGCGAACGCTTCGTCCGAAATTGTGTCATTTCGGACTCCACCTTGCCGGGGGGCCTAGATCCGGCAAAATCCTTCCTCCGCATAAAACCGTGTCCCGAGCTATTTATTAGCGCATCTGCAACCCACCGGGCCACGGCGCGTTGCACGCGGCGAACATATCGGATCATTACCAGGCAATATGGAGTCTCGGTGGTGGCGGCCAATCGTAGTAATGGAGTGTCGGAGCCGAGGCTGGCGAGCCTGCTCGCCGCTTCCAGAGGGCATCCGCGCACGGTGTTGCCGACAGTGGCGAGCGTCGTCACCATTGTCGCCGCACTTTATTTCGGGCGCGAGGTGTTTCTGCCGATCGCGGTCGCGCTGCTCTTGACCTTCGCCATCGCGCCGGTCGTGTCCTGGCTGAAGCGCGCCGGCGTCCCTCGCATCGTCGCCGTCATCGCCAGTGTGGCGGGGGCCTTTGCCGCGCTGTCGCTGTTCGCCTTCATCGTCGCCACCCAGGTCAGCGATCTCGCGCAGAACATCCCGGTCTACCAGATCAACATCCTGACCAAGGTGCGCGCTTTGAAGGAAAGCGGCCTCGGCGGGGGGATCGTCTCGCGCCTCAGTGGCGTCATCGAGCGCGTCGGCCAGGAGATCGACCGTCAGGAACCGCAGCTGCCTTCCGCCGCCCAAGCGCCGACGCGCGATCCGATTCCGGTCGAGGTCGTCGCACATGAGAAGCCCCTGGAAGTGCTGCAGAACCTGATTGGGCCGCTGATCAGCCCCCTGGCTTCCGCCGGCCTGGTGATCATCGTCGTCATCTTCATGCTGATGGAGCGGGAGGATTTGCGCGACCGCTTCATCCGCCTCGTCGGCTATGGCGACCTCCATCGCACCACGCAGGCCCTGCAAGACGCCGGCAAGCGCGTCGGCCAGTATCTGCTGATGCAGTTGGTGGTGAACACCGTCTACGCGGTGCCCATCACCGTCGGGCTATGGGTGCTTGGCATTCCCAACGCAGTGCTCTGGGGCCTCCTGGCGCTCGCGCTGCGCTTCGTGCCGTATATTGGGCCGATCGTAGGCGCGCTGCTGCCGCTGTTCCTGGCGCTGGCGGTGGCGCCCGGCTGGTCGCTGCTTTTGTGGACCGTCGCGCTTTTCATCGTCGTGGAGCTCATCACCGGCAATGTCATCGAGCCGTGGCTCTATGGCTCGCATACCGGTCTGTCGCCGTTGGCAATCATCGTGGCCGCGATTTTCTGGACCTGGCTGTGGGGGCCGATTGGCCTGGTGCTGTCGACGCCGCTCACTGTCTGCCTGGTGGTGCTCGGGCGGCATGTGCCGCAATTCGAGTTCCTCGACGTGCTGTTCGGTAACGAACCGGTGCTGGAGCCGCATGCTCGACTCTACCAGCGGCTGCTGGCCGGGGATCCCGATGAGGCGACCGATCATGCCGAGGAGATGCTTGAGGAAAAATATTTGTTCCAGTTCTATGATCAGGTCGCCATCCCCGCGCTTCTGCTTGGCGAGCAGGACCGGGGGCGCGGCGTCATGGATGACGAGCAGCGCAGGCAGGTTGCCGACAGCGCGAAGACGCTGGTCGCCAATCTCGACGACAGCGCCCAGCAGGAGGCTGAGGAGGAAGAGGAAGAGCAGGTGGCTGAGGCGCACGTGAAGGCAACAGACAAGAAGACGGCGGAGAAGAAGGTGCTTGATAAGAAGGCTGCCGAAAGCAAGCCTTCCGGGGAAGACCACGAGGAGGAAGACATCGACCTGCCGGACGGCTCCGGCATGGCGGTTCTCTGCGCCGGCGGGCGCGGCGAGCTCGACGATGCGGCCGCCGCCATGCTGGCGCAGGTGCTGGAAGTACAAGGCGCCTCGGTGTCGAAGGCGAGCTTCGCAGACCTCGAGCCTTCGGCTATCCGCCGCCTCGACCTGAAGCCCACCAACGCCGTCCTCATCGGCTTCCTCAACCGCCAGTCCACCCAGCACGCGCGCTTCATGGTGCGCCGGCTGAAGCGCCTTGAACCGAAGCTGCGCGTCGGCATTGTTTTCTGGTCGGAAGGCGGCAATGGCGATGGCAAGGCCGCGGCCGAGCTCGCCAGCACGCTCAACGCCGATTTCGTCGCTTTCGACATGGTTGGCGCCGTAACCGGCGCCCTATCCGCCAAACCGGCGGTCCCGCTCAGAACCACCCACCGCCGCCGCCAGCCGGTGCGCCGGAAGCAACTGCAGGCTGCCGGGAAGTGAGAGTGGCGCGTCTGCTAGTCGGCATGCCAGTGACGAACTACGGGGCCTGACTCTCAACGCCCACAGGCCGGGCGCCAGTTCTCCAACCAGGGCCAAAAGCACTTGGCTCGAGCTTCTTGCAAGCCCCACTCAGGGTCAGATCTGGCCACTGCGATAGGTCCCGCTCTTAACCCATGTAGCAGATTGCCTTGAGACCACTCGGTCAAGGCACTCGCTCGGTGATGCCGCCGATCAGAGCGGCTAGGGCCGCGCGATCGCATCGCCATCGAAAGCCGCCTTTCCTTCCGATCGCCTCAGTGCCCGCACCTCGTCAAAGGAGTGGAACAACCGCCCGCTGTGGCAGTTGGGGCGTGTCTCCGGGAGTTGTACGGCCGTCGGCAGCGAGAGCGTCAGCGCTCGGAGACTTGATCAGAGATTTCGACGCGCGCTTCGTCGGACACGCATTATCCCAAACACGTGACCAATCGTTGTGTTGTTCCCCAGTAGATCCGAACCACTGCGCCCGCTCATCTGGTTGCCTGTAATAGCGGCCCTGCCCGGCTGCGCCGGAGGCGTGCTCGACCCGCAGGGACCGATCGGCGCCGGCAACCGCACCATCCTCTTGAACTCGCTTGCCGTGATGCTGGTCATCGTCATCCCGACATTGGTCGCGCTGCTGGCCTTTGCCTGGATGTTCCGCGCCACGAACCGCAGGGCGCGTTATGATCCGGAATTCACCTATTCCGGCCGCATCGAGCTGATCGTCTGGTCCATCCCGACGCTCACCATCCTCTTCCTTGGCGGACTTATCTACTACGGATCCCATCACCTCGACCCGCGCCGGCCGATCGAGTCCGGCCAGCGCCCGCTGGAGGTTCAGGTGGTGGCGCTCGACTGGAAATGGCTGTTCCTCTATCCGGACCAGGGTGTGGGAACGGTCAACCAGCTGGTCATCCCCGCCGGTGTTCCGGTGCATTTCAGGCTGACCTCGGCCAGCGTGATGAACACCTTCTTCGTGCCGCAGCTTGGCAGCATGGTCTATGTGATGAACGGCATGCAGACCGAATTGCATCTGCAGGCCGACCGCGAAGGCGACTATTTCGGCCTGTCGGCGCATTTCAGCGGCGACGGCTTCTCGGACATGAATTTCCGCGTGCGGGCGGTCTCGGCGGATGCGTTCGCCGCGTGGGCTTCGTCCCTGCATGGCAAGGGCGTAATGGACGCCAACGCCTATCGCGCGCTTGCCCGCCAAAGCATCAACATGCCGCCTACCGCCTTCGGCCAGGTCGAACCGGGCTTGTTCGATGCGGTGCTGCGCCAGGCTCTGCCACCCGGACCGGGACCTGCCGAAACGGCCGCCAGCGAGCCGCAGGTGAGCCCGAAAACCCAGCCGAAGGCCATGACGAACCCGCCCAAAGAAGGAGGATGACGATGCTCGGCAAGCTCGACTGGTCGGCAATTCCCTTCGACCAGCCTATCCCGCTCGGTGCAGCCCTGGTCGTCTTCCTGGCGGCCGCCGGGGTGCTGGTCTGGATAACAGCGAAAGGCTACTGGCCCTATCTCTGGCGCGAATGGATAACGTCGGTCGATCACAAGCGCATCGGCGTCATGTACATCGTGCTGGCGATGCTGATGCTTCTGCGCGGCTTCGTCGACGCCATCATGATGCGCACCCAGCAGGCGCTCGCCATCCACGGGCCGGGCTATCTGCCACCGGAGCATTACGACCAGATCTTTTCCGCGCACGGCACCATCATGATCTTCTTCGCCGCGATGCCTTTCATGATCGGCCTGATGAATTTCGTCGTGCCCCTTCAGCTCGGCATCCGCGACGTCGCTTTCCCGACGTTGAACTCGGTAAGCTTCTGGCTGACGGCG
>NZ_JAIUHK010000003.1:0-269678 GCF_020165075.1 Mesorhizobium sp. CA4 | reverse complement strand
ATGAAGAACCTGGCCCATAGCGCATCCTTTGATTCGGAGGATAAGGATGCCCCATCAAAGCCTGGGATCAAACACTTAGCTAAGCTATTGGAAGGATGGTGGGCGTGACAAGGATTGAACTTGTGACCCCTGCAATGTCAATGCAGTGCTCTCCCGCTGAGCTACACGCCCATCCGAAGCCGCGCATACACCATTTTTGATCCGGCGCGTCAATAGCGGGAATGTGGAAAGACGGCTTCCGTTTGTTGCATCGGTGAAGTCCCTGCCGATGCGAGCCTCGATGCAGGCCACAGACGGCTCAGGCGGCCTGCAGCATCTTCTCGACCTCGTTGACGAGATCGCGCAGGTGGAAGGGCTTGGACAGCACCTTGGCGTCCTTGGGCGCCTTGGAATCGGGATTGAGCGCGACCGCGGCGAAACCGGTGATGAACATCACCTTGAGGTCCGGATCGATCTCGGTGGCCCGGCGGGCGAGCTCGATGCCATCCATCTCCGGCATGACGATGTCGGTCAAAAGCAGCGAGAAAGGCTCTTCGCGCAGCCGCTCATAGGCGCTGGCGCCATTGTCGAAATCGCTTACCTGGTAGCCGGCGCGTTCCAGCGCCTTGACAAGGAAGCGGCGCATATCGTCATCGTCTTCCGCCAGCAGAATGCGTGCCATCATATCCCGTCCGAATCACCCGCCCCAAGCCTGCCGCCGGGCAAGGCCGTTAACCATCCTGTATATGAGGTGGGGCCGGTAAACATCAAGTGAATGAAGGGCATCCAACATCCGGTTCGAAGCGCGGTTTCGCCGCCTGAAATGCTGGACATGCCGGGCGCAAGGTGGCAAGTTTTGCGTCATGATGCAGTGCTGTTTCCTGGTTCGTACAAATTGAAGACGGCAGCCGAGGATTTTTCGGTCGTTCCACCCTTCGAAATCCGATCGGGCGCCGAACAGCGTGTCCCCTTCCTGTTCAACTCACCGCATAGCGGCCGCCACTATCCGGAGCGTTTCCTGGCCATGGCGCGGCTCGACCGCAACGCCATCCGCCGGTCGGAGGACTGCTATGTCGAGGAGCTTTTCGGCGGCGCCGTGCCGCTCGGCGCGCCGCTGCTTTCGGCCAATTTTCCGCGCGCCTATCTCGACGTCAACCGCGAGCCCTGGGAACTCGATCCACGCATGTTCGCGGAGCCGGTGCCATCCTTCTGCAACATCCGCTCGGCGCGTGTCGCCGGCGGGCTGGGCACTGTGCCGAAGCTGGTCGGCGAGGGGCTCGACATCTATCCCGGCCGGCTGCCTTTGGCCGAGGCGATCGGACGGATCGAGGCGGTGTACAAGCCTTATCACGAGACGCTGAAGCGGCTGCTGGCCAGGACGCATGCCAGGTTCGGCTATGCCGTGCTGGTCGACTGCCATTCGATGCCGGCCTCGATCCGCGTCGGCGACAATGGCGTGCGGCCCGACTTCATCATCGGCGACCGGTTCGGCATCTCGGCCTCGCCGGCGCTCACCGAAACGGCGATCGGCCTGCTTGTCGGCATGGGCTATACGGTCGCGCACAACAAGCCCTATGCCGGAGGTTTCATCACCGAGCATTATGGCAGGCCGGCTCGGCATCTGCATGCGCTGCAGATCGAGGTCAATCGCGGGCTTTACATGGACGAGCGGACGTTCCAGAAATCGGCCGGCTTCGACGCTTTGGCCGATGACCTGACCCGCTTCTCGGCCGACCTGATGTCGATGCCCGACCATCATTTCGTCGATTTGCCGCTCGCGGCCGAATGACAGCGCGGTCGGCGGGCCGAGTTCTCATAAACGCAATTCCGGACGGAAAACCGCGTCACACTTTTCCTGGAATTGCTCGAAAAAAAGACCGCATCGTTTTCACGACACGGTCGAAGTCTAGGGAGGAAACGCCCAAGGAGGGCATGGACAGGAAAACCTGTCCGATAACAAAATTATTGTGCGTCGCACAAATGTCAATCGACATCGGCGTTTTTAATTCAATATGATGTGGAAATTCCGCTTCGGCGGTTCAGATGTGGCATTCGGGCAACAAAAAGCGGGCGCCTGATCGGTCTTCAAAGCGCCTGTTCTGCGAGAAAGAGCGGCTGGCAAGAGCCGCGATGGGGAGAGCGACTTGGATATCAGCACCGATTTCATGCGGCGCATCGCGCATGCCGCCGCCGCGGAAACCTTGCCGCGCTTCCGCAGCGAGGGAACGGTCACCAACAAGCTTGCGGGAAGCTTCGATCCGGTCACGGAGGCCGATCGCGAAGCCGAGCGTGTGATCCGCACGCTGATCTCCTCCGAATATCCCGAGCATGGGATTCTTGGCGAAGAGCATGGCAGCCAGAACCTCGCCAGCCGGCATGTCTGGGTGATCGACCCGATCGACGGCACCCGCGCTTTTATTTCCGGCATCCCGGTCTGGGGAACGCTGGTCGGGCTGACCGTCGATGGCGACGCGGTCGCCGGCATGATGTCGCAACCCTTCACCGGCGAGCTGTTCTACGCCAACGCTTCGGGGTCGCATTACGAAGGCCCGGGCGGCCCGCGCCGGCTCGCGACTCGCAAGACGACCGAGCTCGCGCAAGCGACGCTGTTCACGACCACGCCGGCCCTGTTCAAGGGGGATGCGCGCAAGCGCTACGACCAGTTCGAGACAAAGGTGCAACTCGCCCGCTATGGCACCGATTGCTACGCCTTCGCCATGCTGGCGGCCGGCAGCATCGACATCGTCGCCGACCCGGGCCTGAAGCCCTACGACATCGTCGCGCTGATCCCGCTCATCGAAAAGGCCGGCGGCGTCATCACCACTTTCGAAGGCGGGCCGGCTGAGAAGGGCGGCGACATACTGGCGGCCGCGACGCCCGAGCTTCACGCGGCGGCGATGGCGGCGCTGCGCGGCTGAGCGGGCGCGCGCTCAGAGAGCGTCACCGGTGCCGGGAATGAAGGCGTCGAAGGCGGCCAGGAGCTGCTCGCGATAGATGTCCTTCTCCTGCAGGATTTCGTGCTGGGCACCGTCGATCATCAACAGCGAGCCGACGCGCAGTTTCCTGGCATAGGCTTCCACCGCCTTGGTCGAGACCACCCGGTCGGCGCCGGCGGCGACGATCAGCATCGGCACCTTGATCCTTGCCATGAAATCCGGATCGCTGATGGCTTTCGCGGCCGCGGCTGCAGCTTTCAGCCAGCGGATGGTCGGGCCGCCGAGCGCCAGCTGCGGCCAGGCCTCGTAGATGCCGACATTGCGCCGGTAGCGCGCGGGATCCGAGGTCACCTTGTTCACCTCGAAAGCCGGCGGCACTTTCGGCCGCGGACCGAGCGCGGCGTAGAGCCGGCCGAGACCCAGCGCGCAGAAGATCGCGCAGACGCGTCGCACCGTGGCGATCGAGACCGGCAGGTCCGGCACCTCCAGAAAAGGCGCCAGCAGCACCATGCGCCGCACCCGGTTGACCATGGATGGCGAGGCAAGCAGCGCAATCACGGCCCCGGTCGAGTGGGCGAGGATGTAATAGGGGCCGCGGCAGTCGGGCAGCACGATCTCCTCGAAGAATTGCTCGAGATCACGCGCATAGTCGCGGAAGCTGCGGACGTAGCCGCGCTGGCGGTCGCGCAGCAGGCGGCTGGAATCGCCCTGGCCGCGCCAGTCGAGGATGGCGACGCCGAAGCCGCGATCGGCGAGGTCGCGGATGGTCTCGAAATATTTCTCGATGCATTCGTTGCGCCCGGTCAGCAGAACCACCGTGCCCTGCAACGGACGAGCGACCGCGGCGAAGACGCCGTAGCGGATCTTCTTGCCGTCAGGCGTGGTGAAGAAGCCGCCCGCGGCATTCTGCGGCGCGGGATTGTCCTCGGTCAGATGGAAAAGATCCGTCATTCGGCGTCGTTGCTTGTTCTTTGCTCGGATGGGCGAGGCGTCGGCATGGTGATAGACGGCCAGCCGGCAAAAGCAAAGCGTTGCGAGGATTTACGCGGCAAGCCGCGAAGAGGAAGGCCGGAAGTGCCTGCGGCGCACTTCCGGCCTCGTCGATCCGGGAGGAAGGGACGTTGCACCCGGTTCGGCCTCGTCGCGGCAGGGAAGGCGCCGCTTGTCTCTCTGTCTTGAGGCAATTCCGGACGGAAAACCGCTTCACGCTTTTCCGGGAATTGCTCGAACTTGGACAAAGCTAGCGCTGCTTGACTGAACGGATGCCGAAGCGATGGTTCATCCACCATTCATCAACGTGGCTGCATTGCGACCGCCACGAAAGCCTTGAAATGGGTTTTTGAGCTTCCCAAATGTGGGTTGCGGCCGCCGATTGTCGGGGTCGCTGGCCTATCCGGAACGCCTTGCGAGGGTTTCGCACCGGGTCACACGCAAACCATGTTGCTCAACAGGAGAACACCTGATGCGTCACGTTGATTTTTCCCCGCTTTATCGTTCGACTGTCGGCTTCGACCGGCTGTTCACCATGCTCGACTCGCTTGGCCAGCCCGAGACCGCGCAGACTTATCCGCCCTATAACATCGAGCGGACCGGCGAGAACGCCTATCGCATCTCGATGGCCGTTGCCGGCTTCTCGGAAGACGAGATCTCGATCGAAGCCCACCGCAACGTGCTGACCGTCAAGGGCGAGCGCAAGGAAGAGAACAACAGCGAGGGGTCGGAGCTGCTTTATCGCGGCATCGCCTCGCGGTCCTTCGAGCGCCGCTTCCAGCTCGCCGACCACGTCGAAGTGGAAGGCGCCACGCTGAAGAACGGCCTGCTCTTCGTCGACCTCAAGCGCAACATTCCCGAGGAGTTGAAGCCGCGCAAGATCACGATCACCTCGTCCGCGGACAAGGCCAAGCAGATCGAGGCCAAGGCCGCCGCGTAATCCGCGGGGTCCATCCTGGACAAAGTCTCCCTCCCGAGACGAAAAAGCGGCGCCGCGAGGCGCCGCTTTTTGTTGTGCCACCGGCAACGGGTCTTTCTGGCTCTTTTGAAGCATGCAGCGGCGGATCACGGAGGACCATGTCCGATTTTTCCCAGCTCTTAAGGCGACCGTCGCAATCACTTTCCTGCTCGCCGGTATAGTCAAGGGCGTTACCGGCATGGGCCTGCCGACGCTGGCCATGGGCCTACTGGGCACGATCATGCCGCCGGCGACAGCCGCTTCGCTGCTCATAGTTCCGTCCTTCGTCACCAATGTCTGGCAGCTTTTCGCCGGCCCGAGTTTTTCCGCGATCCTGCGCCGGCTCTGGCTGATGATGGCAGGCATTCTCGCGGGCACGATCATCGGCGCGCGGCTGCTTGCCAGCGACAACGTCAAATGGACGACCGCGGGTCTCGGCGCGGCGCTCATTCTTTACGCTGCCTATACATTGCTGGCGCGGCAGCCGTCGGTTCCGGAGAGGACAGAGCGCTGGTTTTCCCCGGCCGTGGGCTTGCTCACCGGCCTGGTCACCGGAGGCACCGGTGTCTTCGTGGTACCTGCCGTCCCTTATATCCAGGCGCTCGGCTTGAGCCGCGACGATCTCATCCAGTCGCTCGGTCTTTCTTTCACCCTCTCCACCATCGCCCTGGCGCTGGGACTCGCATCGCATGGCGCGTTCGATGCCGGACATCTGGCGATATCCTCGCTTGCGGTGCTGCCGGCCTTGCTCGGCATGTGGCTGGGGCAAATTCTGCGCCAGAAGATCAGTCCGGCTACTTTCCGCCGCTGGTTCCTGGTTTTCCTGATCCTGCTCGGCGTCGAGCTGTTGCTGCGGCCCTTTCTGGCCTAGCTGCAAGGGACCTACTGATTATTTGCCGCAAGAACGGCTTCGACATTCCGCCGGTGAACGGCTTCGTATGGCGCGAAATACTCGGTCGCCGTGGTGGCGAAAATCTCGGCGCCGAAGGTCTGCAGATCCTGCTTGGCCAGGTCGGGGTCTTGTCGGCAGGCAAGCAGTTTTCGGACATAGGTCTCGGTGGCGGCGATGAGGCTTCTGTCATAGCCGCCCGCTTCGATTACCGGAAAGGAACCGTGGTTGGGCAGGATCCGGTCGAACTGCCAGCCGGCCATGCGCTCGAGGTCGACCAGATGTTCGCCCAGGCGTTCCGGTTCCGAGACATAGGTGACGGAGTCTTCCAGCGTGTCACCCGCCAAGAGCAGGCCGGCGTCGGGCATCAGCAGCGCCGTGCCGTCATGGCTGTGGATCTCGACCTGGCGCAGTTCGATGGCGATGGCTCCCAGCGTCAAGCGGAGGCTGTCGTCGAACGTCCTGTTGGGCAGCACGAGCGGCTTGATCGGCGGATTGCCGCCTTCGATATTAGTCCGGCCGCGTTCGAGCGCCGCGGCGGTGAGGCGGTTGGCGATGATCTCGCAATCCTTAAACACCTCGTTGCCGGCGATATGGTCGTCATGCCAGTGGCTGAGCACGACGCGTATCGAGGTTACGCCCATCTCCTCGAGGGTCCGCCGGATGAAGCGGGCATGGGGCAGGGAGATGTGCGTGTCGTAGACAAGCGCCTGCGATCCGTCGACGATCGCATAGGTGCCAGATGCCGAGCATATAGGCGCCGTCGTCGAGCCAGTTCGGCTCGTCCGACCAGATGCGGACGCCATCGACGCGGCCGTCATAGAAGCCGAGCACATTCGGCGCTGGACGGACCAGCCGCATCGTCGAGCCGAGAGGCGGCCTAGTCATCGGCTTGCTCCTCGACGGCAGCAAAGTCAGGCCAGCAACCGACCGAGACGGTCGACCTCTTCCGTCGTCGTGGCGAAGCTGGCGACGAAGCGGTAGATCGCTTCCTTGTCGCCGAGATGGCCATCGAAACCCTGCGGGACGCCCCATTCGTAGAATTTGGCGCCGGCCGCCTGCAGCTTGTCGGCGGTTTCGCGGGTGAGGATCGCGAACACCTCATTGGCCTGCGGCAGCCAGGCGAGTTTGCCGACCGGCGCGTCCTCGATGGTCTCGGCCAGGTGTGCCGCCATCTGATTGGCGTGCCTCGCCATACGCAGCCACAGATCGTCCGTCAGATAGGCCTCGAACTGAGCCGAAATGAAACGAGCCTTGGAGAAGGTCTGTCCGGCGCGCTGGCGCAGCAAGCGCAGGTCCTTGCCGACGTCCGGATTGAGGATCACCACCGCGTCGGCCATCCAGCAGCCATTCTTGGTGCCGCCGAAGGAGATGATGTCGACGCCGCTCTTCCAGGTCATTTCGGCCGGGCTGACGCCGGTCGCCGCAATCGCATTGGCGAAGCGCGCGCCGTCCATGTGCAGCGGCAGCTTATGGCGGCGGCTGACCTCGGCGATCGCCTTGACATCCTCGACGCTGTAGACCGTGCCGACCTCGGTCGCCTGGGTGACGGTGACCGCCATCGGCTGGCCGGCAGGGGCCAGATCCTGCGAATAGCGCTTGATGGCCCGGTCGAGAGCCTCGGGGTTCATACGCCCCAGCGGTCCCGGCACCGGCGCCATGCGCGCGCCGCCGGTGTAGAAACCCATCGCGCCGAATTCGTCGACATTCATATGCGCCTCGGAATGGCAGAGCGCGATGCCGCCTATGCGGTTCAACGCAGCCATCGAAAGCGCGTTGGCGGCGGTGCCGGTCGCGGCGAAGAAGACCTGCACCTCACGCTCGAAGATATCGCTGAAGCGGCGATAGACGGCGCGGTCCAGATCGCCGTCGCCATAGGCGACAGCGGTGCCGGCGGCATGGCGCGACAGGTTGGCCGAAATGTCGGGGTGGACGCCGGCCCAGTTGTCGGATGCAAAGAACATCGATAGGTCCATATCGTGATTGGCAAAAGCGGCGGGACTTGACCGCTTCGGCGGTCGAAGCGCAAGGGCCAATCGCCGGCAAAGCGGTGAAGCAGCCCGTCGCCTCGAAAGACTCGGACCAAAGCTTGCGCTTCGGACGCTCGTCACGAAATTTTGTGTCGCAGCGCGCCCAAGTTTTTGGTGAATCGGTCTTGTGCGGCTCTCTGATTTCTGCCATAAAATTTAGGACAGTAGTGCTGTCTTATTTTGTCGCACAAAACAGGCTGGACTGGCGTATCATTGCTGCCATTCCGGCCATTGTCGCGAGCGGCGGGTAGACGGCCCGGCTCTGGCCTGTACGATACCGGATGCGAACCGGGCGTATAGCCGTATGGTTCGATGGATTTCGCGAGACGTGCAGCAGGATGAAGGGGAAGCATTCTCGCTTCCCAAGGCAAACCAGCGCCCTGAGACAGTCGGGGCTAAGGTGGAGAACGGAGGATAGGACGATGACGGAACTGACGCCATCTGCGATGAACGGCCAGGCCGCGCAGACGAAAGCGGCAGCCGTTAAAAATACCGTCCCGACTAAAGAGCTGCGAACTGCCAACGGCATGAACGCGCAGGGCCTCTACGATCCGCGCAACGAGCATGACGCCTGCGGCGTCGGCTTCATCGCCAATATGAAGGGCATGAAGTCGCACGGGATCGTCGAGGACGGTCTGGCGATGCTGGAAAACCTCACCCATCGCGGCGCCGTCGGCGCCGACCCGCTGGTCGGCGACGGCGCCGGCGTGCTGGTGCAGATCCCGGACGCTTTCTTCCGCGAGGAAATGGCGGTCGTGGGCGTCGAACTGCCGCCGGCCGGTCAATACGGCGTCGGCCACTGGTTCATGCCGCAGGACGCGGCACTTCGCGCCCATATCGAAGAGATCATCGCCGAATCGGCGCAGTCGGAAGGGCTGCCGCTCATCGGCTTCCGCGACGTGCCGGTCGACAATTCGTCGCTGTCGAAGGCGCCGGATATCGTCGCCTCCGAGCCGTTCCATCGGCAGGTGTTCATCGGCCGCACGGCCGACATTCCGGACGACGAGGAATATGAGGCGCGGCTTTATCTGCTGCGCAAGGTGATCTCGGGCCGGATCTATGCCGAGAACGACAACAAGGATGTCGGCGCCTATTGCGTGTCGCTGTCGGCGCGCACCATCGTCTACAAGGGCATGTTCCTGGCCTACCAGGTCGGCGCTTATTACAAGGACCTCAAGGATCCGCGCTTCGAAACGGCGCTGATCCTGGTTCACCAGCGCTTCTCGACCAACACCTTCCCGTCGTGGAAGCTGGCGCATCCCTATCGCATGGTCGCGCATAACGGCGAGATCAACACCGTGCGCGGCAACAACAACTGGATGGCGGCGCGTCAGGCCTCGGTCGATTCCGAGCTGTTCGGCAACAACATCTCGAAGCTGTGGCCGATTTCCTATGAGGGCCAGTCGGACACGGCGTGCTTCGACAACGCGCTCGAGTTCCTGTTCCAGGGCGGCTATTCGCTTACCCACGCCATGATGATGCTGATCCCGGAAGCCTGGGCCGGCAACAAGCTCATGGACGCCGACCGCAAGGCTTTCTACGAGTACCATGCGGCGCTTATGGAGCCGTGGGACGGGCCTGCGGCGGTGGTGTTCACCGACGGGCGCCAGATCGGCGCCACGCTCGACCGCAACGGCCTGCGCCCGGCGCGCTATATCGTCACCGATGACGACCGCGTCATCATGGCGTCGGAAGCCGGCGCGCTGCCGGTGCCGGAGGAAAAGATCGTGCAGAAGTGGCGGCTGCAGCCCGGCCGCATGCTGCTGATCGACCTCGCCAAGGGCCGCATCGTCTCCGACGAGGAGATCAAGTCGGAGATCGCGACCAGGCATCCCTACAAGACCTGGCTCGCCAACACGCAGCTCATCCTCGAAGACCTGAAGCCGGTCGAGCCGCGCGCGCTGCGCAAGGATGTCAGCCTGCTCGATCGCCAGCAGTCCTTCGGCTACACGCAGGAAGACACCAAGCTTCTGATGGCGCCAATGGCCACCACCGGCCAGGAAGCGGTGGGTTCGATGGGCACCGACACGCCGATCTCGGCGATGTCGGACAAGTCGAAGCTGCTCTACACCTATTTCAAGCAGAACTTCGCCCAGGTCACCAACCCGCCGATCGACCCGATCCGCGAGGAGTTGGTGATGAGCCTGGTGTCGTTCATCGGGCCGCGGCCGAACATCTTCGACCTCGTCGGCACGTCGCGCCGCAAGCGGCTCGAAGTGCGCCAGCCGATCCTGACCAATGGCGATCTGGAAAAGATCCGCTCGATCGGCCACACCGAGGACCGTTTCGACACCAAGACGATCGACATCACCTATGGCTCGAACGAGGGCGCCGCCGGCATGCAAGGCGCCATCGACCGCCTCTGCGAGCGCGCGGAGGCGGCGGTAGCCGGCGGCTACAACATCATCATCCTGTCCGACCGCCAGGTCGGGCCGGACCGCATCGCCATTCCATCGCTGCTGGCGACGGCGGCCGTGCACCATCATCTGATCCGCAAGGGCCTGCGCACCGCGGTCGGCCTCGTGGTGGAATCCGGCGAGCCGCGCGAGGTGCATCATTTCTGCTGCCTGGCCGGTTACGGCGCCGAGGCGATCAACCCCTATCTGGCCTTCGACACGCTGCTCGACATGCACAAGCGCGGCGAGCTGCCGGAAGAGGTCGACGAATACGAGGTGGTCTCGCGCTACATCAAGTCGATCGGCAAGGGCATCCTCAAAGTGATGTCCAAGATGGGCATCTCGACCTACCAATCCTATTGCGGCGCGCAGATCTTCGACGCCATCGGGCTGAAGTCCGATTTCGTCGAGAAGTATTTCACCGGCACGGCGACGCTGATCGAAGGCGTCGGCTTGGACGAGATCGCCACCGAGACGCTCAGCCGTCACAGCGATGCCTTCGGCAGCGATCCGGTGCTGCGCAACAATCTCGAGGTCGGCGGCGAATACATGTTCCGCATGCGCGGCGAGGCGCATATGTGGTCGCCCGATGCGGTGGCCAGCCTGCAGCACGCCGTGCGGCAGGGCTCCTGGGATACGTTCAAGGAGTATTCGGCGCAGATCGACAGCGCGACAGCCAGAGCGCAGACCATCCGCGGCCTGTTCAAGATAAGAACAGCGGAAGAGACCGGCCGCAAGAAGGTCGCGCTCGAAGACGTGATGCCGGCGGCCGAGATCGTCAAGCGCTTCTCGACTGGGGCGATGTCGTTCGGCTCGATCTCCAGGGAAGCGCACACCACGCTGGCGCGCGCCATGAACGCCATCGGCGGCAAGTCCAACACCGGCGAGGGCGGCGAAGAGGCCGACCGCTATCTGCCGCTGCCTGGCGGCGGCAAGAACCCGGAACGCTCGGCGATCAAGCAGGTCGCTTCGGGCCGCTTCGGCGTCACGGCGGAATATCTGGTCAATTCCGATGTCATGCAAATCAAGGTCGCGCAGGGTGCCAAGCCCGGCGAAGGCGGTCAGTTGCCTGGACATAAGGTCGACGCGACCATCGCCAAGGTCAGGCATTCGACGCCCGGCGTCGGCCTGATCTCGCCGCCGCCGCATCACGACATCTATTCGATCGAGGATCTGGCGCAGCTGATCTACGATCTGAAGAACGTCAATCCGGCGGCTGACGTCTCGGTCAAGCTGGTGTCGGAGGTCGGCGTCGGCACGGTCGCGGCGGGCGTCGCCAAGGCGCGCGCCGACCACATCACCATCTCCGGCTATGACGGCGGCACCGGCGCTTCGCCGCTGACCTCGCTCAAGCATGCCGGCAGCCCGTGGGAAATGGGCCTTGCCGAAACGCACCAGACGCTGGTGCTCAACGGCTTGCGTTCGCGCGTCGCGCTGCAGGTCGATGGCGGCTTGCGCACCGGGCGCGACGTCATCATCGGCGCGCTGCTCGGCGCCGACGAGTTCGGCTTCTCGACCGCGCCGCTGATCGCGGCCGGCTGCATTATGATGCGCAAGTGCCACTTGAACACCTGTCCGGTGGGCGTGGCGACGCAAGACCCGGTGCTGCGCAAGCGCTTCAAGGGCACGCCCGAGCACGTCATCAACTTCTTCTTCTATGTGGCGGAAGAGGTGCGGGCGCTGCTTGCCGAAATGGGCTACACCCATCTCGACCAGATCATCGGCGACACCGATCTCCTGGAAAAGCGCGATGTCATTCAGCACTGGAAAGCGCGCGGGCTCGATTTTTCGAAGATGTTCTTCAAGCCGGACGCGCCGCATGAGGCGCTGCATTGGACCGAACGGCAGAAGCATCCGATCGACGACGTGCTCGACCGCAAGCTGATCGAACTGGCGAAGCCGGCGCTGGATGCCAAGCAGCCCTTGACCATCGAGCTGCCGATCCGCAATGTCGACCGCTCTGTCGGCGCCATGCTGTCGGGTGAAGTCGCCAAGCGGTTCAAGCACAAGGGCCTGCGCGAGGACACGATCAAGGTGAAGCTCACCGGCACCGCCGGCCAGTCCTTCGGCGCCTTTCTGGCGCGCGGCGTATCGTTCGAGCTCGTCGGCGCCGGCAACGACTATGTCGGCAAGGGCCTGTCGGGCGGCCGCATCGTCATCCGCCCGCCGGAAGAAGCCAAGATCGTCGCGGCTGACTCGATCATCGTCGGCAACACGGTGCTTTACGGCGCCACCGAGGGCGAGGCCTATTTCGCCGGCGTCGCCGGCGAGCGTTTCGCGGTGCGCAATTCCGGCGTGGCCGCCGTCGTCGAAGGCGTCGGCGATCATGGCTGCGAATACATGACCGGCGGCATCGTGGTCGTGCTCGGCAAGACCGGACGCAACTTCGCGGCCGGCATGTCGGGCGGCGTCGCCTATGTGCTGGACGAGAAAGGCGACTTCGCCGAACGCTGCAACATGGCGATGGTCGAGCTCGAGCCGGTACCGGAAGAGGACGACCTGATGGAGAAGCTGCTCCATCACGGCGGCGACCTCGACCACAAGGGCCGCGTCGACGTGTCGGGCGACATGACCAGCCATGACGAGGAACGGCTCTATCAGCTGATCTCGAACCACGTGCATTTCACCGGTTCGGTGCGCGGCCGCGAGATCCTCGACAACTGGCAGAATTTCCGGCCGAAATTCCGAAAGATCATGCCGGTCGAATATCGCCGCGCGCTGATCGAGATGGAACGCATGCGCATGAGCGTGGCGGCGGAATAGGCCTTCGGGCGCGGGCCGGGCAGATGACTTCCCGGCCGGCATCCTCACCAACAATCCTGACCCCGCGAGCATGACCCCGAAGTGGGAACCGGTTTTCGGCGAAGGTCATGCTCCAACAAGGTGCGGTTGCCATGGCAGCCTTAAGGGGTTAACGGGTGCGCGACAAAAAGCGTGCCTTCGGACAGCAGGGACTGGACTATGGGCAAGGTAACAGGCTTTCTCGAGATCGACCGGCAGGTGCACAAGTATCAGCCGGCCTCTGACCGCATCCGGCATTTCCGCGAATTCACGCTGCCGATGTCGGATAAGGAGGTCGAGAAACAGGCCGCGCGCTGCATGGATTGCGGCATCCCGTACTGCCACGGGCCGACCGGCTGCCCGATACACAACCAGATCCCCGACTGGAACGATCTCGTCTACAATGGCGACTGGGACAGCGCGATCCGCAACCTGCATTCGACCAACAATTTCCCGGAATTCACCGGCCGCATCTGCCCGGCGCCGTGCGAGGAAGCCTGCACGCTCAACCTCGAAGACATTCCGGTCGCCATCAAGACGATCGAGCAGGCGATCGCCGACAAGGCCTACGAGACCGGCCACATCCGGCCTTATCCGCCGGAGAAGAAGACCGGCAAGCGTGTCGCCGTCATCGGCTCCGGTCCGGCCGGCATGGCGGCGGCGCAGCAGCTCGGCCGCGCCGGCCATGACGTGCATGTCTATGAGCGCGAAAGCCGTCCCGGCGGGCTGATGCGCTACGGCATCCCCGATTTCAAGATCGAGAAGCACTATATCGACCGACGCATCGAGCAGATGCAGGGCGAGGGCGTGACTTTCCATTGCGGTGTCAATGTCGGCGTCGACATGAAGGCGGCCGATCTCATCGAGGAATTCGACGCGGTGCTCTATTGCGGCGGCTCCGAAACGCCGCGCCCGGCCGGCATTCCGGGCAGCGACTTCAGCGGCGTCTATGACGCGATGCCCTATCTCGTGCAGCAGAACCGTCGCGTCGGCGGCGAGCCGATCCAGTCGGTGGCCTGGCCATCGCACCCGATCATCGCCGGTGGCCAGCATGTCGTCGTGGTCGGCGGCGGCGACACCGCGTCCGACTGCATCGGCACCGCTTTCCGCCAAGGCGCGGTGCGCGTGACGCAGCTCGACATCCGCCCGCAGCCGCCGGAGAAGGAAGACAAGCTGGCGGTATGGCCCTACTGGGCGACGAAGATGCGCACGTCCTCCTCGCAGGCCGAGGGGGCCGAGCGCGAATTTCAGGTGGCGACGCTCGAATTCATCGGCGAGGACGGCCAGTTGACCGGTGTGCGCTGCTGCGAGGTTGACGACAAGCGCAAACCGATTCCCGGCACCGAGTTCGTCATCCGCGCCGATCTCGCCTTCATCGCCATCGGCTTTGCCGGTCCTGCGAGCGACAGCCTGATGAAAGAGCTCGACGGTAAGATCAAGGTCATCACCGACAGCCGCCGCTCGAAGAATGTCGAGGCGAACGACCACGACTACAGGACCAGCATCGACAAGCTCTATGCGGCTGGCGACGTGCGTCGTGGCCAGTCACTTGTGGTCTGGGCGATCCGCGAGGGCCGGCAGGCGGCGCGCTCGATCGACGAGGCATTGATGGGATCGACGGTACTGCCGCGGTAAGGCTTCAAAGCACTCAGCCATTAGACCCTGATGGCGTTTCGTTGAATCGCCGTCACGGTCTAACTCTTTGTTGGAGCATGATCTTTATCCGAAAACCGGTTCCCACTTCTCGGGATCATGCTCTAGCTTCTTGAAGCGCCTAACCGGCCAGCAGCTTTACCGCCCAGTAGAGGCCGATGGCCATCTGGACCGCGAACGCGGAAAATCGAGCCTTGACCGCGTTTGGACTTGTCGACGCCAGATGAATGGCCGACTGGATTAGCCGCGCGGCGATAAACCAGTATGCAAGGGGGTCGGTGATCCCCGTCCGCGAAGTCATCATGGCCACGCCCATGAGGCCACCGAATATCGGGAGTCCCTCAATGCAATTGGCGTGGGCTCGCGCAAGCCGCTGCAAAAAGGGCGAAAGACCTGCGTTATCCGGCGTGAAGCCATTTGCCGGGATGCGGCCGCTCACCACAAGGTGGGTGCGCAGGATCTCCATCCATACAAGCAGGAGGAGGGTCCAAGTTACGAAGCCAAGCAAGGCATAGCCCGTCGCCGACATGTTCGCCCCCCTGTAATCCCAGCGGGATAGAACAATGCCATTGTTCGGCCTAGCGTGAAATCGCTTTCGCGCAGGACGATCTAAGGGTGATCTCATCCCGACGAATCCGATGGACGTCGATTAAGGGCTGGCGGGCGTGGAGTCCGACTCGACGGCTGCTGTCGCCGGCTGCGTCTTCGGCGGCCACGAAAAATCGTCGGCGCGGCCGGGCGAGGCGGCGGGCGCCTTGCCTTCGACGATCAGTTTTTCGCCTGGCAGGTTCGGATCGGCCCTGGCCGGCTGCGCGGCGCCGAGCAGCTCGGTGCCGCCGTCGAGCGCCGGGTCGCCGAGAAGCATCGGCGCGGTGCGGTCGACGATGACGGGCGCCGCGGCCGGCTTCGGCGCCTCAACCGGAGCTCCGGCCGGCGCCGACACGGTCGTGACGCTTCCCGGCGCCGCCAAGCCCAGGATCTTCGCCAGCGGCTTTTCCGTATAGAAGGCGAGCTTGCGCTTGCCGGCCTTGGTGACGTTGATGCCGTCGTCGGAACGCAGGCGAACCGGCTGGCCGTTGATGTCCGGGCCGGAGGTGACGAAAGCGCCGTTCTCGTCGACGAAGCCGTCCCAGACGTCGACGAATTCGCCGCCATGCTTTTCGGCGACCGAATGGTAGATGTCGTTGAAGGCGAGCATGTCCGAGTTCATCTTCGACACACCGAAAGCCGGCATGCCGACCCACAGGAACGGCACCTTGGTGTCCTGGATGGCCTTGCCGAGCGCATCGGCGCGGCGCTCGTATTCCTTGGTCCAGTTCTCCGAGCGCGGCTGCTCGCGCACCTCGCCGACCCGCATCTGCTGGCGGTCATTGGAGCCCAGCATGACGATCACGGCCGACGGTTTCTCGGTCTCGATCAGCGACTTGATCTCGACCGGCCAGTTATAGAAATCGTCGCGAACGAAGCCCGACGACCCGTTGGCGCGGGCGACGATCCTGACGGCGGGATTGTCGGCAAAGGCGGTGTCCAGGCCCTCGGCCAGCCCGCCCGCCAGAAAATCGCCGACCACCAGCACGACATGGGCGTCGTTCGTCTTCTCGACGATCGGCGTTTCCGGCTCGGCCGGCGGGCGCGGCTTGGCTTTCTTCTTCGGTTTCGGCCTTGATTTCTGGATTTCGAACGGTGGCTCGACGCGTTCGCTGCGGCGCGGGAACAGAAGGTCGCGCAGCGACCAGCCACGGCTTTCCTCCTGCGCAAACGCGGGGGCGTGGAAAGCGCCGGCGGCGGTGACGACAAGCACGGCAAGGGCGAGAATCAGGACAGGCGCCCGGCGAATGCTCTGCCTGATACGCGCAACCGAAACCAAACACCTCTCCATCCCTTGGCGCATCACCAGACAGACATGGCAAAGTCATGCGCAAGCCGAAGCGCTACAGCATCCGTGCCGTCTTTGAAAGAACGCCTGGCGCTTCCGCAGGCTCTACTGCTTGCGAAGCCATTTGAGCACTTCCAGGCTCGGATAGCCATCCTGGGTCAGGCCAACCTTTGCCTGATAGGCCATGATGGCGGCCTTCGAGCCGTCGCCGATCTTGCCGTCGAACTTGCCGTCATAGTAACCGTGCTCGGAAAGCCGCTTTTGCAACTCCTGCCGCTCCTCGAAGCTTAGCTTGGTGAAGGGCCGCTGCCAGTCCTGCACTAGGCCGGGGCCGCCGGCGATCTCGTCGGCGAGCAGGCCGACGGCCAAGGCGTATTTGTCGGCATTGTTGTAGGCTTTGATCACCGAGAAATTCCTGATCATCAGGAAGGCGGGGCCACCCCGGCCGTCCGGCACTTTCAGCGTCGCCTTGTCGGTCAGGTTCCTGAACGGCTTGCCGTTGGCCCTGACGACGCCGAGCGCCTGCCATTGGGCGATCGTCTTTGCTCCGCCGGGCAGTTTGCCGGCCGGGATAGTGACCTCATAGCCCCAGGTCTTGCCGGCCTGCCAGCCGTTCTTCTTGAGCAGATTGGCCGAGGTCGCCAGCGCGTCGGGGATCGAATTCCAGATGTCACGCCTGCCGTTGCCGTCCATGTCGACCGCATAGCGCTGATAGCTGGTCGGAATGAACTGGGTCTGACCCATCGCGCCGGCCCAGGAGCCCATCAGATGGCTCTCGTCGATGTCGCCGGTCTGCAGGATCTTCAAGGCCGCGATCAATTGGGTGCGCGCATATTTCGAGCGCTTCGCGTCGCCATAGGCGAGCGTGGAAAGCGAACGTATGACATTGCGCATGATGTCGTCGCGCTTGAGGATCTCGCCATAGTTCGATTCCATCGACCAGATCGCCAGAAGGATATTGCGGTCGACACCGAACCGCGCCTCGATCCGATCGAGCCAAGGCTTCCATTTCTTCGCCATTGCCCGGCCGTTGGCCACCGACTGGTCATGTACGCGGTTGTCGAAATAATCCCAGGCGGGGGCGGTGAATTCCGGCTGGGTGCGGGCCTTTTCCAGCACGACCGGGTCGGGCTCGATGCCTCTCATAGCCTGGTCGTAGACAGCGCCCGAAACGCCGCCGGCCACCGCGGTGCCGCGAAAACCCGCGACCCACTGACGGAACCCGGCATCGGCGAAAGCAGGACCGGCGGGCACCAACAAGGCCAGCGCGAGGCCGGCGGCCGTAGCCAATGCCGTCAGGCGCCTCGCGGTGTTGCGAACGGACATCATTTCCTCCTTCGTCAAATCAGGAAGACCATTCAACGCCGAACCGGGTTAGTATTTAGTTTACCATAGGAGCCATCGGGAACGAAAAGAGGTATCGCGGCTTTTAGCTGTTACGTTCACTGCTCGCCGTTAATCCAACATTCCGGCGTGAAAATGATTCCGTCGTGAAAATGTTTGGGGGATTGCGGAGCGTGCCGCCGAGCGGATAATTGGCCGAAACGGAAGGGGGTGTCAGCATGAAGCGCGTTCGCAAGGCAGTTTTCCCGGTCGCCGGCCTCGGCACGCGGTTTCTTCCGGCCACCAAGGCCATCCCGAAGGAAATGCTGACCGTCGTCGACCGGCCGGTCATCCAATATGTAGTCGACGAGGCGCGCGAGGCCGGCATCGAGCATTTCATCTTCGTCACCGGGCGTAACAAGGCGGTTATCGAGGACCATTTCGACGTGCAGTTCGAGCTCTATGACACGCTCGCCCAGCGCGGCAAGGACGACCAGCTCGCGCGCCTGCAGCGGCTGCAGCCGGCGCCGGGACAGACGAGCTTCACGCGCCAGCAGGTGCCGATGGGCCTCGGCCACGCCGTCTGGTGCGCCCGCGAATTGGTCGGCGATGAACCCTTCGCGCTGCTCCTGCCGGACATGATCATGCAGTCGGAAAAGAGCTGCATGAGGAGTATGGTCGAACTCTATGCCGCGACCGGCAACAACATCGTCGCCGTGCAGGAATGCGACCCGGCGGAAGCGCATAAATACGGCATTGTCGGCCGCGGCGAGGACGCGCATCACGGCTTCCGTATCACCGGCATGGTGGAGAAGCCGAAACAGGGCACTGCGCCGTCCAACCTCTACATCAACGGCCGCTACATCCTGCAGCCGGAAATCTTCGGCATCCTGGAAAGCCAGGAACGCGGCGCCGGCAACGAAATCCAGCTGACCGACGCGATGCTGAAGCTGGAAAAACAGCAGCCTTTCTTCGGCTATCACTACAAGGGTCGCACCTTCGATTGCGGCTCGCCGGAAGGTTTCGTCGAGGCCAATGTCGCCTTCGCGCTGTGGCGCAGCGACATGAACGCAAGCATGGCCGGTGTCATCCGCACGCTGCTGGACGAGGTGCGGCCGGCGGAGCGCCGCGGCGCGGCGTTCTAGCCAATGCCGAGATTCAGGTGAGGCCGGTCTGCGAACGGCAGGTTCCTGCGCTTCGGTGCTCACGTACTTTGAGTACGCTCCGCTCCGGCCTTCGCCGGCCGAAGCCCTCATAAGTGTGTCCGTTCTATAAAGGCTTCGGCCGGCAAAGGCCGGTTCTCGGAACCCGCCGGTCTCGACTCGGCCTGACCTGAATCTCGGCATAGGCTTGGGCCGTTGCCGCTCTTCAGCGCTGGACCTTCAGTCCGAGATAGACGCTGTTGGCCGTGTAGTCGCGACCAGGCAGGTTGCTGGTCAGCTTCTCGGTCCTGACGCGGGTGGTAACCCCGGCATAGCGGTTCAGCCACCAGGTCAGCCCGGCCTCGGCGCTCAGGATCATGTCGTGGCCGTCGGAGCCAGTGTAATCGCGCCAATCGAGGCCTAGCGCTGAGTTCGCCGTCAGATTGGCGCGGATCTGGCGCTCGCCGGTCAGACGTCCGGAGTAGAGGATGTCGCCGCTCTCGTTTGCCGTTGTGGTGGTCTCGACGCTGGTCTTGCCGGTGAGGCCGATGATGGTGCCGCGCTCGGGCGACCATTTGAGGTCGGCATTGATGGACGGCCCGGCGATTGCCGGCAGGCGGCTGTCGTCGATCGCCTCGCGCAACCAGCCGACGGAGAATTCGCCCGATAGCTTCTCGCCCATGTCGAGCTCGAGGCCGGCGCGCGCCCCGAGCCGCTTCGAGGAGCGCTCAAAGCCGTCGGTATCGAGACGCTGATCATAGACCCGGCGGCCGAGTTCGACTTCCGTGAAGGGCGTGAGCGCCGGCGAAATCTCATAGCCGGTGCGCAAAGTGGCAGTGTAGAGCGTATTGTTGCGATCTTTCTGCGATATCGTGGCGCCGTCGGTGAGCTCGGCATCGCCATAGACGTCATGCGAGACCGCGCCGGTCAGCGTGTAACGCATCTTGCCGACACTCTTTTCGAGACCGAGGCTGCCGTCCAGGGTCTGGCGCAACGGCTGTTGGTTGACGCCGGCGATCGCGTCCGGCGAGGAGGCTGATTCCGGTGCTGCCTCATAGCCGAGCTTGGCGATGGCGCGCAGCTCGTTGTCGAGATCGACATTGAGCTGGCCTTCGATGCGGCCCTGCGCATCGTTGATCTTTTCGCCCGAGACGGTGTTGCGGAACTGGCCGTAGCCGGTGATCAGAGCCGAATTCTCGCGCCAGTCGGAGGTCGCGGTGAAACGCAGCGCCGTCTCGGACAGAACGGCGGATTTGCCTGTGCTGCTGGAATCGGCATTAGAGGTCGCGGTGAAGCCTTGCTCGAGCGTTGGCCGGAAGACAAAGGTGCCGACCTTGATGCCGGGAGCAGCGAAGGGATCCTCCTCCGGCTTGACCTTCCGGCCTTCGATGGATGCGGTGCGCTCCTGGCCTGGGTCGAGCTTCTGCTTGTCGACGCTGTCGATGGTGGAGGCGCGGCGGTTGCTGCCGTCGTCGTCGGTCGCCGCGGTGTCGGTCTGGCCACCGGAGGCGGCGGTCGCGGCGGTGGTCGTTCTGTCGGTGGTCTCACCCGCCTTCTTCTTGGCCTTCTTCTTGTCGGCGGTCTTGGTATTCGCCTTGGCGTCGGTCTTGGTGTCCTGCGTGCGCCGATTCGCCGTCGAGGGCCGGCGCGGTTTTGCCGGCTTTGTCGTAACGGCCAACGGATCGTCTGTTGCCTGCGGCTGGTCGAAGATGCTGTCCGGCGCGCCCGCCGCCGGATCATTATCGGGAACGGCGCCGGGGCTCGACGGCTGGTATGTCGTCGGCGCCGTGTCCTGGGCGGCCGCAACCGGAGGCGGGGCCTGATCCAGCGATCCTTGCGCCCGCAACTGCCTCGCCTTGCGCTGCTGGTCGGCGAGTATGGCCGATTCGGAGACCTCGCCGCGCAGCTCGGTTTCCTGCGAAAACGCAGGCACCGGGCGCAGCAAGGCAAGCGCGCTTGCCGTCAGCAGCAGTGCTGCAACGGCAATGCCCCTTCGACCGATTTTCGTTTCAGGCTGGCCCCCGGACATCGTCACCACTGCTTGCGCGGCGCGCTTGCGCCATACTTACCGAACCGTAAATGCGGATGGTTAACGGAGGGTTGAGAGAGCCGCCTCAGAGCCCCTCCAACCGGAGGCTAAGGCAATTCTGTTGGACAGGGACGCGGCAAAGCGCTAATCGCTTCGCCATGCATGCGGGGTCCCCAGAAAGAAAGCAGCCGGACAGGCAGGCTGCGATCGAATCGGCGCTGAGAACGGTGGCGACGGAGCAGGCCGGCGTGGCGGCGCTGGCCACCGCGCTCGCAGACGGCCTGGCCGAGCCTTTTGCCGCTGCGATCGACTTGATCTCGCGGATCGAGGGCCGTGTCATCGTTACCGGTGTCGGCAAGAGCGGCCATATCGGCTCCAAGATCGCCGCGACGCTTGCCTCAACCGGCACGCCAGCTTTTTTCGTCCATCCGGCCGAGGCCAATCACGGCGATCTCGGCATGATCGCCAAGGACGACGCCATCATCGCCATGTCGTGGTCGGGCGAGAGCAAGGAATTGATGGGCATCGTCGCCTATTCAAGGCGTTTTTCCATCCCGCTGATCGCAATCACTTCCGGCGAAAACTCGGCGCTGGCGCGGGCGGCCGATGTGGTCCTGCTCCTGCCCGCCGTGCCTGAGGCCTGTCCGCATGGGCTGGCGCCCACAACCTCCGCCTTGCTGCAACTCGTCATGGGCGATGCGCTGGCGATCGCGCTGCTCGAGGCGCGCGGTTTCACGCCGGATCATTTCCGCACCTTCCACCCGGGCGGACAGCTCGGCGCCAATCTGGCCCAGCTGCGCGAGATCATGCATGTCGGCGAAAGGCTGCCGCTGGTGTCGTCGGGCACCGGCATGCGCGAGGCGATCCTGGAATTGTCGCGCAAGGGTTTCGGCTGCGTGGCGATCACCGGCGCCGACGGCGCGCTGGTCGGCATCATCACCGATGGCGACATCCGCCGCCACATCGCGAGCGACCTTCTTTCGATGAGCGTCGATCAGGTGATGACGAAGAAGCCGAAGACCGCAAGCCCCGACACGCTGGTGGCGACGGCGCTGCAGACGATCAACACCTCCGCCATCACCAGCCTGATGGTCGTCGAGGGCGGGCGGCCCGTGGGATTGGTGCATCTTCACGACCTGCTGCGCATCGGCGCGGCGTAAGACGCACTGATATTCAGGTGAGGCTGGTTATCTGCTCAAACAGCCTCGACAGTCAGCTCCAGGTCAGTATCGGCGGCTCCCGTCACGCGCACCTGCGTGCCGGCCGGCAGATCCGGGCCTGAGACGCGCCATAGTGTGTCGCCGAGTTTGATGCGGCCACGGCCGTCCTTGATCGGTTCGGCCAGGGTCGCCATCTTGCCGATCATTTGGGCGCCGCGGCGATTGAGCAGCGGCTGGTCGGTTGGATCCTGCCGCCCGCCAACCAGCTTCGAGCCGACATAGGCTGAAACCAGCGATAGTGCGAGAAAGGCGAGAACCTGGATTTGCCAGGTCCAGAACCCGGCGTCCCAGATGAGCAGCGATACGGCGCCGATGATCAGGGCGGCAATGCCGATCCACAGCATGAAGATACCCGGCGCAACGACTTCCATCACGAGCAGGGCGATACCCAGAACCATCCAGTTCCACGGGCCCAGTTCGGAAATAATGCGGTCGAGCATATGAGTGTGCTCCTTAAGACATCAATTCTCGCTCGGGCGAACCACCGGCGGTCGGGCGGCCTGCCTTTGCGCGCCGGCGGTGCCTTCGTTCCTGAAGACCTCCTTGGCGATCTCGCCAATGCCGCCGAGAGTGCCAATCAGCGAGGAGGCCTCCAGCGGCATCAGCACGACCTTGCTGTTCGTGGCAGAGCCGATCCTGGTCAGAGCCTCGGTATATTTCTGGGCGACGAAATAGTTGAGGGCCTGGACGTCGCCCTTGGAAATCGCCTCCGACACGACTTGCGTGGCGCGGGCTTCGGCTTCGGCCGAGCGCTCGCGCGCCTCGGCATCGCGGAAGGCGGCTTCTTTGCGGCCTTCGGCCTCGAGGATCTGCGACTGCTTGAGACCTTCGGCGGCCAGGATCTGCGCGCGCTTGTTGCGCTCGGCCGTCATCTGCCGCCCCATCGATTCAATGAGATTGGCCGGCGGATTGATGTCCTTGATCTCGACGCGGGTGATCTTGATGCCCCATGGATGCGCGGCTTCATCGACGACGCGCAGCAGGCGCTCATTGATGGCGTCACGGTTGGACAGCAGCTCATCGAGATCCATCGAACCCATGACCGTGCGGATGTTGGTCATGGTGAGGTTGAGGATGGCGTTCTGCAGGCCGGAGACCTGGTAGGCAGCCTGCGCCGCATTGAGTATCTGGAAGAAGGCGATCCCATCGACGCCGACGATGGCATTGTCGCGGGTGATGATTTCCTGACTGGGAACATCGAGCACCTGCTCCATCATGTTCATCTTGGCGCCGATGCGGTCGATGAACGGAACGATGAGATTGAGGCCGGGGCTTAATGTCTTGGTATAACGGCCAAACCGCTCAACCGTATAGTTGTAGCCTTGGGGTATTGTCCGAATGCCCTTGAAAAGCACCAAAACGACAAGTGCAACAAGAACCATAATCGCAATGTCGAAACCGCTAAAGCTCATTTCGCTTCTCCCTCAAAGGCGGCGACCTCACGGAATCACTTAAGTGTGTTTCCGCAACGTTACAATCAGTTGATCGTTAGCGAAGGCTTTTGCGCACCGGTTTCAAGCCTGTCGGTGAAGCCGGTCACACCCAGCCGGCGAGCTCGCGCCGCACCAGTGCTTCGATTACAGCCATGCCCTCGGCACTGTCGTTGAGACAGGGGATGTGGGCGAAGTTCTTGCCGCCGGCCTGATGGAAGGTTTCGGCCGCTTCACGGCCGATCTCGTCCAGCGTCTCGATGCAGTCGACGGAAAAGCCCGGATTGACGATGGCGATCGATTTCATGCCGTCCTTGGCCAGTTTCTCGACCGTGATGTCGGTATAGGGCTGCAACCATTCCTGCGCGCCGAAACGCGACTGGAAGGTGGTGATGAGCTGGTTCTCGTCCCAGCCGAGCCTTGCCCGCAGCAGCCGCGTCGTCTCCAGGCAATGCGCCCGGTACGGATCGCCCTTGTCGGAATAGGGTTTCGGGATGCCGTGATAGGATGTGATCACCACCTCCGGCACGAAATCAAACGTCGCGATGTGCTTCTCGATCGAAAGCGCAAGCGCCTCGATATAGACCGGCTCGTCATAATAGGGCGGCACGCTGCGGATCGCCGGCGCGTGCCTGATCTTCATCAGCGCACGGAACAGCTGGTCGTTTGCCGTCGCCGTCGTCGTCGCCGAATATTGCGGATAGAGCGGGAAGGTCAGGATGCGCTCGCAGCCCTGCTCGACCAGTCTTTGGACGACGCTTGCCGTCGAGGGACTGCCGTAGCGCATCGCCCAATCGACCACCACATCGGGCAGGTCGGCCAGTGCGGCGGCCAGCTTCTCACCCTGCGCGCGGGTGAACGTGCGCAACGGCGACTCGTTCATCTCCCGGTTCCAGATACGGGCGTAGTTGGCGCCGGACTTCTTCGGCCGGGTTGTCAGCACCAGCCCGTAGAGGATCGGATACCAGATCGCCTTGTTGAGCTCGATAACGCGCGGGTCGGAAAGGAATTCGCGCAGGTAGCGCCACATCGGCTTGAAGTCGGTGCCGTCGGGCGTACCGAGATTGACCAGCATGATGCCGATCTTGCCTGGCCTGACCGGTGCGGCGTCGGCGGACAGCGGACCGACTGCCTTTGCGGCTTCGGCATCGGTAGGATTGGCAAGCGTCATCAACAGTCTCCGGTAGCGCCGCGAAACTAGCGATGCCCTGGCGGGTTTCAATGCCGCGTCTGGCCGCACCTTACCGCGTTACGATCTGAAAAAGGAACACCCGCCCGGTTGCCTGAGCGGGTGCCATGGGTTCCGGATGACCGGTTACTTCGCGGCCGGCGGAATGGTCAGCGTCGCGCCGAGCGGCAGGCGGCGCGGCTTATAATCCTTGTTGGCTTCGGAGATGAGCTTCCACTTGGCGGCGTCGCCATAGGCTTTCTTGGCCAGGTCCCAATAGGTATCGCCGGCGGCGATGGTGTGGCTGGTTTCTGCCGCCTTGGTTTCTGTGGGTTCGGCCGCGGGACCAGGGGTTGCCGGGGCAGCCTCGGCAGGCTTTGCCGGTTCCGCGGCCGGCGCCGCGGGCGCCGTCTCAGCCGGCTTCGCGGTCTCGGCGGGCGCGGCCGGAGCGGTTTCAGCCGAAACGGCCGGCGGGGTGCCGGCAATGTCGCTGGAACCGGAAGGCAGAGCCGGCATCGCCGGTTCGCTGTTTGCCGGCGAAGCCTCGGCCGGTTTTGCTGCCTCGGCCGCAGGCGCCTGGGTGGCGGCGGGAGCGGTCTCGGCAGCCTTTGCCGGTTCCGCAGGCTTGGCCGGCTCGGTCGCCGCCGTGGTTGCCACAATCTCGGTGATGCGGCCGTCGAGCTTGGGCGTGTAGGGCCGATGCGCGCCGAGATAGTCGGCCACTACCTGTTCGAGGCCGGGGCCGTAGTCATAGGCATCCGTCGCTTTCTCGGCGAAGACCTTATAGCCGTCGCCGCCCTGGCGGACATAGTTGTTGGTGGCGACGAGATACTGCTTGTCGGGATTGATCGGCGCCCAGGCGCCGTTCTCCATCACTTCGACCGATTTGACGCGGCCGGCATTGGGCGCGACCGACTTGTCGAAGGAATATTTCAGCCCGGCAACCTGCGGGAAGCGGCCGGCGCCGTCCTCGACCTGGCTGAGACCGCTTTCGAGGCCCGCAACCAGGTCCTTGCCGGAAATCTTGAAGGTCGCCAGCGTGTTCTGGAAGGGCAGCACGGTCAGCACCTCGCCCATGGTCACTATGCCCTGGTCGATCGAGGCGCGCAGGCCGCCACCATTCGAAATGACGATCTCGACGCCCTGGCCCTTGGTGCGGTCGAGGATGGCGTCGGAGACGAGATTGCCCATCTCGCATTCGCGCGCGCGGCAATTCTCGCGGCTGCCGTCGATCGCCTTGGTGGTCTCGGCCACCTCCTTGTTCTTCAGCGCCTCGATCGGCGCGCCGAGCTCCTTGATGCGGGCAAGGACAGCGGGATCGGGCGTGATCGACTTGTCGAGATGGATCGGGGCGCCGCTGGCTTCCTTGACGACGCCGTTGTCGTCGAACACGACCTTGAACTCGCCGAGATATTTCGAATAGGACGCGGCCTGCACCACCGGCACCTTGGAGCCGTCGGGGTTGTCGACCATCGTCGGATAGGGACCCTCGGCCTTCGGATCGGTGTTGGACAGAAGCGTGTGGCTGTGGCCGCCGACCACCACGTCGATCCCCGGGATCTTGGCGATGACGTCGCGCTCGCGCCGGTAGCCGATATGGGTGACCGCGATGATCTTGTTGATGCCTTGCGCCTTCAGCTTCTCGACCTCGGCGGTGATCGCCTTGACGTCATCCGTGATGGCGATGTTCGGACCGGGCGAGGCGAGTTCGGGCGTGTCATTGGTGACGGCGCCGACGATGCCGATCTTCTGGCCGCCGACCTCGACGACGATCGACGGCTTGATCTTGTCCTTGGCGCCGAACTTGTCGTTGGGCACGACGTTGGCGCTGACGATGGGGAATTTCGCCTTGTCAAGGTAAGGCACCAGGGCGGTCTCGCCGTCGTCGAACTCATGATTGCCGAGCGTCACCGCGTCGGGCTTGATCTGATTGAGGAATTCCTCTTCCGCAGCACCCTTGTAGGTGGTGTAGAAGAGCGACCCCTGGAAGCTGTCGCCGGCATTGAGCAGCAGCACGTTCTGGCCTTCGAGCTTCTTGCGCTCCTCAGCGATCGCCGTGATCAGCCGGCCGGCGCCGCCGATGCATTCGCCCTTGGTCTCTTCGTCGGCCGAACAGGTCGACTCGTATTTGTTGTTGCCTTCGATGCGGCTGTGCCAATCGTTGAAATGCAGGATGTTCAGCGTGTAGTCGGCAAAAGACACGCCTGCCGACAGGCCGAGCGCCGAGGCCGACAGGGCTAGGATCGCGGCAATCTTCTTCATCTTCGTCTCCCGGATAAGCTGACTTCGAATATGCTAGCGCCCTCGCTTGACTGGAAAATAACAGTCAGCCTCGGGCCATGTTCACATCGGGTCCTGGGCGATGCAAGCACAAATCAGGGAGATGTTTGCCGGCACAAAAAAGACGGCGGCTCACGCCACCGTCCCTGTCAGCGAGACATTCGCTAGCCCTCAGGCCCGGCGCGTCAGCACGAAATTCTGGCCGCTGGCACTGGTGCAGTTGAGCTGGGTGGTGGAGATCATCAGGCAGTTGAAGCTGACCGGCGTCTGGCGGATCAGCGAGGTGCCGTGGATCTCGACCGAGGTCGGTCCGGTCATGCTGTAGCTGCCTTCCGACAGTTTCTGCCCGGTGTCGGTGGCGACGGTGGTGAAATTGCCGGCCGTGAAGGTCGACAAGCCTGTGCCCTTGGCGTCGATCCAGTTGCCCTCGACGCCCTTGGGTGCGGCGGCCGGTGGTTGCGAAGGTCCGGTGGTGGTGCAGGCGGCCGCAGCCAGAAGGCTTGCCGCGGCGCCTGCCGACAGCAGTTTGCGCGCAATGGTCATTCTGAAAATCCTCTCCTCAGTCCGCCGATACTCAATCGCCCGATTTCCGGGCGATTGCAAGGCGGTGAGAGCTGTCGGGCTGGCTGCTATCGGACCAGAATGTTGCGGAACTGCCACGGGTCGTCCTTGTCCAGGTCCTCGGGGAAGAGGCCCGGCCGGCTATCCAGCGGCGTCCAGTCGGTGTAGTAGCCCCTGACCGGCCCGAGATAGGGAAGTTGCACTTCGAGGCAACGCCGGTAGTCCATCTCGTCGGCCTCGACGATGCCGGCGGTCGGGTTCTCCAGCGCCCAGACCATGCCGGCAAGCACAGCCGAGGTCACCTGCAGACCGGTGGCGTTCTGGTAGGGGGCGAGCTTGCGCGCCTCGGCCAGCGACAGCTGCGAGCCGTACCAGTAGGCGTTCTTGTCGTGGCCGTAGAGCAGCACGCCGAGCTCGTCGACGCCGTCGACCAATTCGTTCTCGTCGAGCACGTGGTGGACCGGCTGCGACTTGCCGGCGGCGCCGAACATCTCGTCCAGCGACAGCATGGCGTCGTTGCAGGGATGGTAGGCATAGTGGCAGGTCGGGCGATACTGGACCTTGCCCTTTTTCGAGCGCACGGTGAAGAAGTCGGCGATCGAGATCGACTCGTTATGCGTCACCAGCAGGCCGTATTGCGGGCCGGGCGTCGGGCACCAGCTGCGCACGCGCGTGTTGGCGCCGGGCTGCTCCAGATAGATCGCCGCCTTGGAGCCGTGCTTGTGCTTCTTGCCGTTCTTCGGCATCCAGTTTTCATGCGTGCCCCAGCCGAGCTCGGCCGGCTGCAGGCCCTCCGAAATGAAGCCTTCGACCGACCAGGTGTTCCAGAACACGTTCATCGGCTTCGGCTTCTTCGTGCGCTGGGTGTCGCGCTCGGCGATATGGATGCCCTTGATGCCGGCCTTCTTCATCAGCCTGGCCCAGGCCCCGCGATCCTCCTGCGCGGGCTCGGAAAACTCGAGGCCGAGATCGGTGGCGAGGTTGACCAGCGCCTTCTTGACGAACCACGAGACCATGCCGGGATTGGCGCCGCAGGTGGAGACCGCCGTCGGGCCGCCGGGCTTGTCTTGCTTTTCCTTGATCATCGCCTCGCGCAGCGCGTAGTTGGTGCGGCTGGCATTGTCGGCCTCGGTGTCGAAATAGAAGCCGAGCCACGGCTCGACGACGGTGTCGATGTAGAGCACGCCGAGCTTGCGGCACAATTTCATCAGGTCCACCGAGCCGGTGTCGACCGACAGGTTGACGCAAAAGCCCTGGCCGCCGCCATTGGTCAGAAGCGGCGTGAGCAGCTTCTTGTAATTCTTCTCGGTCACCGCGTCCTGCACGAAGGTGATCCCGCGCTCGTCGAGCAGCTTGCGATCGGTGTCGCGCGGGTCGATGACCGTCATGCGCGACTTGTCGAACTTGAAATGGCGCTCGATCAGCGGCAGCGTTCCCCGCCCGATCGAGCCGAAGCCGATCATCACGACGGGACCGGTGATTTCACCGTAAACGGGCCAGTTTTCATTCGCCATTTTTTCGCACACTCCTTCAAATACGCGCAAAACCGGGGCCTTTGCCCGAGGGCCAAGCGCTACAACCACAGATCATTGTCATAAACCAGCGAAAAGCACCAATCGCCGGCCAGGCCCGCCTGGAAGCTTGGTTAAGGCGTGCAGGCCATGTCGCTGAGGAATTCGACCAGCCGGTCGCGGTCGGCGGTCAGGCCCTTATAGTCGAGTTGTTGCTGGTCAAGGGCCAGGAGCTGCTCCGCGAAGGAGGCGGCCAGCGCTGCCCGGTCGGGATGGCGGATGAGCAGCTTGAGCGGGTCGAGATGGATGCGGATGGTGAAGAGGATGTCGCGCGAGACGGGAAGCTTGCGCAGCGTCTGGCGTTCGACGCGAATGAAGGCATGGGCTTTGACGTCGCCGTCGGGGAAGCGGCTCGGGCGGTTCGTTGCGCGATCAATGCGCTCGACATTGGAAAGCGGATGATAGAGCGCATCGTTGGCCTGGATCGACCAGTTGAAGCGCTCGACTGCCTGGCCCTGCAGGCCGTCGAACATGCGGTTGATGATATCTGCCGGCCGGGTGCCAGGGCCGAATCCAGGCACCGGTTCGTGGATCTCCTGCAGCGGCTTGCCGAACTTCTCCTGCAGCGACCAGGACGAAGGAAAGCAGAGCGAGCCGGCGGCGAGCCGCCAGCCGCGCTCGTCGCGGCGCATCAGGATCAGATCTTCCTGGACGAGCAGCGAGGCCTTTGCCAGCGGCGCCTCGCGCAGGGCAGGAGGCAGCCTGTCGATCGTCTCCTCGAAACCAATCGGCTCGACATCCGCTCCGCTGCGGCGGTGCGTGCCGGGGTGCGCGGCTTCGAGATGGACGACGAGCAGGTCCAGCACTTCGCGCTGAGCCTCGCTTGTGCCGTCTTCCTCGACAAAGACCTTTTCCGGGATTTCTGCATAGAGCCGTTGCTTTTCGGCCAGATGCGGCAGCAGGAATTCATCGACCTCGATCCAACAGTCAAAGTCGAGCGGCTTCAGCCCGATGGTGAAGAGTTTCGAGGACCCGTCATAGGGCGTATGGGTTGGCTGGCGGACGGTCATGCCTGTTTGGGTGTTATCCAGATTTATGTCTCCAGGGCGATCAGCCAAGGCGCGCCGGGATCAGCCCGCGCAGCGAGTTGCCGACGAAGATCGCCTTCGCCGCCTTCAGATCGTCGAAGCTGTAGATCGCTTCCACGGCGCGGCCTTCATCCAGAAGCTCGCCGCGTAATATTCCAGGCAAAAGGCCGCAGTCGAGGCGGGGCGTGGCGAGCGGGCCGTCGCCGAAATCGGCGAAGAGATTGGTGATCGTGCCCTCGCAGAGCTCGCCGCGCTCATTGGCCAGAAGCACTTCGTCGGCGCGGGTCGCGAGATACTCGCTGCGCGCCTGCGTATAGACCTGGCGCAGGCTTGTCTTGTGGCGCAGCAGCGTGTTGGCGGAATCGAGACGGATGCGCGCCAGCTGCAGCCGCCAGACCTTGTCGGTGGGCAGCGGTTCATAGGCTTGAGCGGCGGCTGCCGCTTCGCCATTGCGCTGCAAGGCAAGGCGCACGCGCAAGGCAACTCCGTGTCCGCCGACGGCGCTGGAAAGCACCTCGCCGATCCGCGCCGGATCGCAGGCGAAGCCGAGTTCGGCGGCGGACGCATAAAGCCTCGCGAGGTGGCGCTCGAAGCGCAGGAAGCCTGAGCCAGGCTCCCAGCGCATGGTCTCGATCAGCTCGAAGCCGGCACCGTTCCCGTCGCGAAGCGCGCTTTCAACAGACACTCCCGATACTCCTCTTCGGCGGTGGAATCGAAGACGACGCCGCCGCCGACATTGTAGACGGCCTCGCCGTCGGCAAAGAGCGAGATGGTGCGGATCGCCACCGAAAAACGCATCCTGCCGCCCGGCGCGATCCAGCCGATAGCGCCGCAATAGACATCTCGCGGTGCGTCTTCCAGCTCATGCAGGATTTCCATGGCACGGATTTTCGGCGCACCGGTGATCGAGCCGCAAGGGAAGAGCGCGGCGAAGACCTGGCGGATGCCGATGTCCGGCAAAAGCCTTGCCCGCACGCGGCTCACCATCTGGTGCACCGTCGGATAGGTCTCGATGCGGAACAGTTCCGGCACCTCGAGCGTGCCGACTTCGCTGATCAGCGAGATGTCGTTGCGCAGAAGGTCGACGATCATCCGGTTCTCGGCCTGGTTCTTCTCGTCGTTGCGCAGGAAGGCTTTCAGCCGGGCGTCTTCGGCCTTGGTCGCGCCGCGTGGCGCGGTGCCTTTCATCGGATGCGTCTCGATCATGCGGTCGGCATCGATCTCGAAGAACAATTCGGGCGAGCGCGACAGGACGATCGGATCGCCGAGCGAGACCAGCGCGCCATATTTCACCGGCTGGCGTTCCGTCAGCGCGTCGAACGCCGCAAGCGGATCGCCGGACCACTGCGCGCGGACCGGGAAGGTGAGGTTGCCCTGATAGCAGTCGCCCTTGCGGATGTGATTGTGAAGACGCGCGAAGCGGCCGGCATAGTCCTCGGCCGACCAGGCTGCGCGGGCATCGAAGATCGGGCCGTTGCTGGCAGGCCCGGTGTTCGGCGACACAGCCTGGTCCACAGGCGCATCGAACACGCCAAGACAGACCAACGGCGCGCGGCGGCCTTCGGGCAGCAGCGGCACCAGCTTGGGCTCGAGCAGGTAACCGGCTTCGTAGGAGAAATAGCCCGCCAGCCATTTGCCGGAATCGGAGGCTGCCTGCGCCCTTTCAAGCGCGGGCGTGAACTCTTCCGCCTCGTGCGCGACGATGATCTCACGCGGCCTATCGAAGACCAGCTGACGAGCGGTCGCGTCGTTGCGGAAGATGGCTGCGGGCAGAGACATGAACCCTTGGGTGCGGACAATTCAGTCGACCGCTCTATATGGGGGTTCGGCGAGGCGCAATCGAGGGAACGGCGCCGGGCGGCGCAAAGGCGGCTGGCCCAAAACAAAGGCGGCGCCTGTGGGGGCGCCGCCTTACGCCAACAGGCGGATTGCTCAGCTGTTGCTTGCGGTTCCCGCGCTCGGGAACTGGCGGGCGAATTCGGCCTCGTCGCCGGCGGCCAGCAATTTCGCCTGCTCAATCCATTTTTCGCGCGCGATGCGGCCGTCGAAATTGAGCACCTCCTCGATGCGTTTGACGTCGGCGTCGGTCCAGGCGGCGATCTGGGCATAGGTGGTGACCCCTAGCCCGTTAAGCAGCCTCTCATTGACCGACCCGATGCCGATGAGGCGGCGCAAATTGTCGGCCTTGCCTGTCGTCGGCGCGGCAGCTTTCTTTGCCGCGGGGGCTGCCGCTTTCTTGGGCGCAGCGGCCTTGGCAGCCGGCTTCGGCGCCGCGGTCTTCGTTGCCGCCGGCTTCTTTGCGGCGGCCGACTTCGCCGGAGCAGCGTTTGCCGCTGCCGATGCCGTAGGCGTGGACATCAGCGCCGCCGGCGCCGGCGCGGCGGCCTTAGCGGCGCCGGCCTTGGCGGCAGGGGCATCGCGCAGCCGGCTTTCGAGATCGGCGCGGGCACGGCCGCAGGCGTCGAGCTCGCCCTTCAACCGATCGCTGTCGGCGCGCAGCCTGTCGCGCTCGCCTCGCGTGCGGTCGAGATCGCCTCGCAGACTGTCGAGCTCTCCGCGCAGGCGGCCCCAGATGAACCAGCCAACCAAGATACCCACAACGAACGCCAGAAGCATGTAGAAGAAAGTGCTCATTTCCCTCTCCAGTCCGATCTGTCGGCCGAGGCCCGGAAAGGCGAGCGCACGCCAAGGATCGTCAAAGGTTCCGTGGTCGGCGGAACCACCGGCTTCAATCGAGCCATCGGCGTTCGGCCTTGTCCGGGGCCGACGGCCATCATCGCATTCGCCGTGGCACCGCGACCGGCCATCTCTGGCCTGCGCGATGCGTCCGGCTGAGCTTGAGGCCGGACGCTATCATATGGCTTGTCGAAAGCCAGTTGAAAATGCGCCGGAGAGTTATTCAAGAACAGCTATTTAGAGCTAGAATAGATTCTTGCTAATATGCAGCTCGGCTAAACTATTAGCTGCCGATGCGCCCTTCGTTGCTGTTCACTTCTCGAGTGCCTCCAACTCGTCGATCAGCGAACCGATCACCCCAAGACCGATCTGCCAGAAAGCGGGATCGGTTGCGTCGAGGCCGAAGGGCGCCAGAAGCTCTGAGTGATGCTTCGTGCCGCCGGCGCGCAGCATCTCGAAATACTTCTCCTGAAATCCGCGCTCGGCGTTCTGATAAACGGCGTAGAGCGAGTTCACCAGGCAATCGCCGAAGGCATAGGCATAGACATAGAAAGGCGAGTGGATGAAATGCGGGATGTAGGTCCAGAAGACCTCGTAGCCCTCGCGCAGCTTGATTGCCGGCCCCAGGCTCTCGGCCTGCACCCCCAGCCAGAATTCGCCCAGCCTGTCCGAGGTCAGCTCGCCGTTCTTGCGCTCGGCATGCACCTTGCGCTCGAACTCGTAGAAGGCGATCTGGCGCACGACGGTGTTGATCATGTCCTCGACCTTCTGGGCGAGCATGGCCTTGCGCTCGCGTTTGTCGCCGGTCTGCTCAAGCAGCGAACGGAAGGTCAGCATCTCGCCGAAGACGGAGGCGGTTTCGGCCAGCGTCAGCGGCGTCGAGGCCATCAGCGCGCCCTGGCCGGCGGCCAGCACCTGGTGCACGCCATGGCCGAGCTCATGCGCCAGCGTCATCACATCGCGCGGTTTGCCCATGTAGTTGAGCAGCACGTAAGGATGCACCGACGGCACCGTCGGATGGGCGAAGGCGCCGGGCGACTTGCCCGGCCTGACCGGTGCGTCGATCCATCTGCGGTCGAAAAAGCCTCGTGCGATTTCGGCCATGTCCGGCGAAAAGCGCTGGTAGGCGGAGAGCACCGTGTCCCTGGCGTCGTCCCAACTGATCACCGCCTGCGGCGTCTCCGGCAGCGGCGCGTTGCGGTCCCAGTGGTTCATCACCTCCATGCCGAGCCAGCGCGCCTTCATCGCGTAATAGCGGTGCGACAGCCGCGGATAGGCCTCGCGCACGGCCGCGGCCAGCGCATCGACCACTTCGCGCTCGACGCGGTTGGCGAGGTGGCGCGAGTCGGCAATGTCCTGGAAACCGCGCCAGCGGTCGGAGATTTCCTTGTCCTTGGCTAAGGTGTTGGTGATGAGCGTGAAGGTGCGCAGGTTCTTGCGGAACGTAGCGGCGAGCGCCTCGGAGGCGCGGCGGCGCACCTCGCCATCGGCATCCTGCAACCGGTTCAGCGCCGGCTCAAGCGTCAGCTCCTCGCCGTCGACATCGAAGCGCAGGTCCGTCATCGTCTCGTCGAACAGGCGGTTCCAGGCGCCGCGTCCGGTGACCGACTTTTCGTGGAACAATTGCTCGACGCGATCCTCGAGCTGGTAGGGCTTGTCCTTCCTGAGGTCGAGCACCCAGGGCCGGTAGTGGCCGAAGGCCTTGTCGGCGGCCAAAGCGCTCTCGATCGCCGCATCGTCGATCAGGTTGAGCTCGAGCGCGAAGAACAGGAGATGGGCGCTGGCGTCCGTCATCTTTTCCTGGACGTCGCCATAGAGCTTGGCGCGCTGCGGATCGGCGGTGTTGCCGGCATAGACGAGCCCGGCATAGGAGACGATGCGTCCGATCAGTTCCTCGAGCGCCTCATAGGTTTTGAGCGCCTCGCCGAGCCGGCCGGCACCGCCGCGCCCGGCTTCGGCGGCAAGGGTGCCTTTCCAGCGGGTTTCGAAGGCCACGGCGTCCGCGGCCGCCTTGGCGATGTCGCGCTTCAACTCGGGCGCTTCCATGCCCGAGTAGAGATCGGCGAGATTCCATTCCGGCAGGTCACCGAGCCCCGCAGCACCTTGGCCGGATATTGGCGCCGCAAGCCGCCGACCAAACATCATGCGCATCAACGATACCTTCTTTGAGCCAAGGGGCCAGAATCAAAGGGAAAGGAAAAGCCGGTCAAATCCTAAGGAATTCGTTCACCGGGTTTTTTGAAACCTTATTTAGAACCCTGTGCCAAGATGATCCATGGGGATTTTCTCGGGCGGACAACTCAAACAGTCATGACAGGTTCCATACTCATAGTCGATGACGATCCGGTGCAACGCAGGCTGGTCGAAGCCGCGTTGACCAAGTTCGGCCATAGCGCGATCGTCACGGATGGCGGCGAGGCCGGCCTCGACGTGCTCGACGGGCCGAACGCGCGCGAGGTCTCCGTCGTCATTCTCGACCTTATCATGCCCGGCCTCGACGGCATCGGCGTGCTGAAGGCGATGCGCGAGCGCGCCATCAACATTCCCGTCATTGTCCAGACGGCGCAGGGCGGCATCGAGACGGTCGTCTCGGCAATGCGGCACGGCGCCTTCGACTTCGTCGTCAAGCCGGCGTCGCCCGACAGGCTGCAGACCGCGATCTCCAACGCGCTCAAGGTGGAAGCCGTCGAGGACGAGGTGAAGCGCGCATCGCGGCGGCGCGGCGGCGGCCATCTCACCTTCAAGGACATGATCACGCGCAGCCCGGCAATGGACCGGGTGATCCGCCTCGGCCAGAAGGCTGCGGCCTCCAACATCCCGATCCTGATCGAGGGCGAGTCCGGCGTCGGCAAGGAACTGGTGGCGCGCGCCATCCAAGGCAGCGGCGATCGCCGCTCGAAGCCCTTCGTCACCGTCAATTGCGGCGCCATTCCGGACAATCTTGTCGAATCGATCCTGTTCGGCCATGAGAAGGGCTCCTTCACCGGCGCCTCCGATAAGCACACCGGCAAATTCGTCGAAGCGAATTCGGGCACGCTGTTCCTAGACGAGATCGGCGATCTGCCACTGGACGTCCAGGTCAAGCTGCTGCGCGCCGTGCAGGAAGGCGAGGTCGATCCGGTTGGCGGCCGCTCGACCGTCAAAGTCGATATAAGGCTGATCTCGGCCACGCACCGCAACCTTCTGCAGCAGGTCAAGGACGGCAAGTTCCGCGAGGACCTGTTCTACCGGCTGAACGTCTATCCCATCTTCGTGCCGCCGCTGCGCGACCGCCGCGACGACATTCCCTACCTTGTCCGACACTTCATGGAAAAGGTCGCTCCGACCGATCCGCGCCGCCGCCTTGCCGGCATATCGGCCGCGGCGCTTGCGATGCTGCAGGCCTATGACTGGCCGGGCAACATCCGCCAGCTGGAGAATGCGGTCTTCCGCGCGTCGGTGCTCGCCGAGGGCGATGTGCTGACCGAGGAGGAGTTCCCGCAAATCCGGGCGCAGGTTGAAGGAACGGTCAATCTCGGAGCGGAACCGGCATCCGCCGTCGCCGATACGGTTGCGGATGTGCCCCTGAATGAGGATGAGGTTGCCGACACGATGGGGCCCGCCTTGTCCGACGGCGAGGCGCCCGCCAAGCCGCAGCCGCGTTTTGGAACGCTTCGTGCGCTCGATGAGCGCGGCAATGTGCGGGCGCTGGCCGACGTCGAACTCGAGATGATCAGGCTCGCGATCGATCATTACAACGGCCAGATGAGCGAAGTCGCCCGGCGGTTGGGCATCGGCCGCTCGACGCTCTACCGCAAGTTGAAGGAATATGGCATTGATCCCGAAGCTGGTCGCCTCGACCGGCTTGCCTCATGAGGCGCAAGCCTCGAACGAGCTTGTCTGCCTAAAATCCGAGTCAAATTGTCGCTTTGAAGGTGAAAACGCAGGGTTCTGAGCGGTTGGCGTTGCCGAGGATCACGCATTAACGCTAACGGTAACAGATCGTGTTCTGGCCGAGACCGGATTCTTGATCTAAACCAGCGGTTTACCACGAAATGCCGTCCATTATTTTTGACGGGATATCGCCACGGTGTTACCGCATTTCGGCTTCAATAAACGATGATTAACCATTAGGATCGATATTCGGATGTGAAAACGACGCATCCGTTTGGTCAAATCCGGGGACAAACGGCAGCCTGAAAGCCATTTGATTTGAACAAAATCGAACGACACAAAGACGGGCGGCATTTTCATATGAACGTCTGGCCGAGGTGGCTGACGTTCGTGATTTTGGCCGTCGGGTTCCTGTCCGCGGCGACGTCTGGCGCCCGGGCTGAAGTTCGTACACTCAAGCTCTATCACCTGCACACGCACGAAAAGGCCGAGATCGTCTACAAGCGCAATGGCCGCTACGATCCGGAAGGCCTGCGCAAGATCAACATCATCCTGCGCGACTGGCGCCGCAACGAGCCTACCAAGATGGATCCGCGGCTGCTCGACCTAGTTTGGGAAGCCTATCGCGAAAGCGGCGCTACCGACTATATCCAGGTCGTCTGCGGCTATCGTTCGCCATCGACCAACGCGATGCTGCGCTCGCGCAGCCGGGGCGTCGCCGAGAAGAGCCAGCACATGCTGGGCAAGGCGATGGACTTCTACATCCCCGGCGTGCCGCTGAAGAAGCTGCGCAACATCGGCCTCAAGATGCAGGGCGGCGGCGTCGGCTATTATCCGAGTTCCGGTTCGCCCTTCGTCCATATGGATGTCGGCAATGTGCGCCACTGGCCGGGCATCAGCCGTCAGGAGCTGGTCAGCCTGTTCCCCAACGGCAAGACGCTGCATGTGCCGAGCGACGGCAAGCCGCTGCCTGGCTATGAGCAGGCGCTGGCCGCTTATCAGGCGCGTAAGGGCGCCGGCACGCCCAATATCGAACTGGCCAGCGCCGGTGGCTCGACCAAGCGGTCCGGCGGCCTGTTTGCCTGGTTCCGTGGCGGCGGCGCCGACGAGGCCGACGACGAGGCCGACGAAAGCGCCCCGGCGCCGCAGCAGAAAGCTGTGAAGCAGGTTCAGGTCGCGAGCGCCGCCACGGCCCGCACCAGCAATCTTCCGGGTATCGCGATCGTCGCGCCGAAAGATGCCAAGCGCGCCAGCATCCCGCAGATCGCGGATGACAGCGCCGACGATTCGCAGCCGCAGCAGAATACGCCGGAGACGATTATCGCCGCTCTGCCGCCCAAGGAAATCCCGCTGCCCGATTTCGCGCCGCGTCCGAAGGCCGATGTCGGCCAGCAGACGCCGCAGAACGTGCCGTTCGCCGTGGCGGATGCCTCGGCGACGGCGGAGCAGGCGGTTTCGACCGCACAGGCGTCCGTGCCGGACAAGGTGCCGTTCGGCGCAGCCAGCGCCGCCGAAGCCGCGAGCACCGATCCGGCGCAGGTGGCGGTCAATAACATCCCGCTGCCGACATGGCGGCCCGACCGTTCGACGCCGGCCGAACCGGCGCCGAAGGACAAGAGCGTGCTTCTGGCGCTGGCCGAAACGGCTTCGCAGGACAAGAGCGCGACCGACGCGTTCTCCGTGCTGCCGACCGCACGGCCGCAGCCCGGCAAGCAGGATGAGGTCAAAGCCGTTCTCGAACAGGCCAATGCGACCGTCAAGGCCGATGGCGCCGGCGCCGAATATCAGCTCGCGTCGCTGACCGAACCGGAGCCGCGCTCCGCCTTCAACGATCCGTCAGGCGTCGATGCGGCCTCGCCGCGCAAAGCCATCGCCGCGCTGCCGGCCGGGACCGATCCCGCGCAGGCGATCGGCGGCGGTGTGAAGACCACAGCCAAGGAAGGCAGGGCGTCTGCGCAGGACCTGAAGCCAGGGCCGAAGGCCATGGTGGTGGCGGCGCCGCCCCAAGCCGCGCGTTGGGCCCTCGGCAGCGGCGTCAACATCGCCTCTGTTTCCGACCCGACGACGGCGCCGCGCTATGCCTACAACATCGTGCACACGCCGCCGAGCGAAGTGTACACGGCCGGCTTCCAGATGGATGGCCAGCTGCCGGACGCGAGCCGTTTCACGGGCAATGCGGTGAAGTTCCTCTCGGTCGCGCGCTTCCAAACGAAATAGGCAAGCGAGCGTGGCCGCCGAAAAGCCGCGTTGGCTCGCCAGCGCGGCTTTTGTTTATGGTATATGGCTCGCCTGCACTTCCCGCTTCGTCTAATGGTAGGACAGCGCCCTTTGAAGGCGTGAATCGTGGTTCGAATCCATGAGCGGGAACCAGACATGGCAATAGCTCTGTCGGCGTTCCGTGCGCGCATGTCACGTCAGGCTAAACTTCCAGCGTGGCCGCTTCGCCCTTGGCCAGGAGCCGCGCGGCGTCGCGCGCGGGCGGCAACCCGAACTGGCGCGCATATTCGCGGCTGAACTGGGAAGCGCTTTCGTAGCCGACAGCGAAAGCAACCTGCGCGGCGTTGCCCGGCTGCGCAATCAGCAGATGGCGCGTTTCCAGCAGGCGGAGCTGCTTTTGATACTGGATCGGGCTCATTGCCGTCGCCGCCTTGAAGTGCCGATGAAACGCAGCATTGCTCATATGCGACAGCCCGGCCAGTTGCGTCACATCGATCGGCTCGTTGTAATGCGCCCGGATCCAGGCCGTGGCGCGGCGGATCCGCGACAGGCGCCCGTCGGCGCGCGCGAGCTGGCGCAGCTTTTCGCCTTGCGGGCCTTGCAGAAGCCTGAACGCGATCTCCCGTTCGAGCATGGGCGCGAGAACAGGAATCTCGGCCGGCTTGTCCAGCAGCCGCAGCATCCGGTGCCACGCATCGAGCAGCAAGTCATCGGTTTGATTGGTCACGAAGCTATCGCCATCGATCGCCGGCTTGTGGTCAATGAGCAGGCCGGCGGTCAGCTCGGTATCGATCGAGAAGGCGATGGCCATGTAAGGCTGTGCGACGCTCGCATCGATCAGTTGGCTGGTGGCGGGTGTTTCAACCGCATAGACGAAATAGCTGCCGGCGCTGTAGGCAAGCCTGCGGTCGCCGATCAGCACCGTTTTGGTTCCCTGCAAAACGAACAGTGTGGTCGGCTGGCTAAGCTCGGGCAGCGGCGGCGTCGGAACCTCGCTGCGGCCGATCGTGACGCGCGGGATAGCCGTTTTCGTCCGCCGTCCGCGCGCATGCCGGCCGGCGATCGCGATCAGTTCCTGAAGCGCTTCGTTCATCCTTGCAGCATTGCCGATCCCCTGCCGCCAAGCAACCAAGCGAGGCCGTGACGCACGAGAAGACGCGCAGCTGAGAGGATTAGGCAAGAGCATGAGAGCTTTTGGCGCGCAAAGCGGCCCGGCTCCCGCCATCTCTAGGTCACCGACAGGAGACATGGATATGACGACGCAAAAGAACGCGCTGGTGACCGGCGCCAACAAGGGCATCGGCCTCGAGACCGTCCGTCGGCTGGCCGCCATGGGATTCAAGGTGTGGCTCGGTGCTCGCGACGCCGGGCGCGGCGAGGCCGCGGCCCAGGCGCTGCGCGACGAAGGGCTGGACGTCGAGTGGCTCGAGCTCGACGTCGCCAGCGGCGAGGGCGTCGCGGCCGCGGCCAAAGCCGTCGCGGCGAGGGCGCCCCGCCTGGACGTTCTGGTCAACAATGCCGGAATTGCATCCGGCTATGTCGATGCGCTCGGCCCAGACGGCCGCTATGAGCGGCCGCCGAGCCGCGAGAGTGTCGATGACATGAAAGCCACCTATGACGTCAACGTCTTCGGTCCGGTGCGAGTCACGCAGGCGTTCCTGCCGCTGCTCACGGCATCGTCCGCTGCGCGGATCGTCATGGTGAGCAGCTATCTCGGATCGCTGGCGCGCGCGTCCGGCAATGACCAGTCGCCCAATGTCTGGGCTATGGCAGTTCGAAGACGGCGCTCAACGCCGTGACACTGGCCTTCGCCCGGGAACTCGCGCCGCGCGGCATCATGGTCAATGCCGCCGCTCCGGGCTACACCGCGACGGACCTCAACGCGCACAGAGGTGGCCGCACGGTGCAACAGGCGGCCGAGATCATCGTGCGGCTGGCAACGTTGGCGCCGGGAGGACCGACGGGCGGTTACTTCGATGAGAACGGTGCGCTGCCCTGGTAAAGCGCTGATTACGTCTTGAGCTTGCTCGCCTCACGCGCCAGCGCTTCGATTTCATCCCACCTGCCGACCTTGATGAGATCGTCGGGCGCCACCCAGGAGCCGCCGACGCAGATGACGTTGGGCAGGCTCAGATAGTCGGCGGCGTTCCTGGCCGTGATGCCGCCGGTCGGACAGAATTTCACATCCGCCAGGGGCGAGGCGAAGGCTTTCAGCGAAGCGATGCCGCCCGACTGCTCGGCCGGGAAGAATTTCAGGAAGCGCAGGCCGGCTTCGCGCGCGGCCATGATCTCGCCAGGCGTGATGGCACCGGGCAAAAGCGGCACGGGGCTGTCCTTGGCCGCGTCGAGAAGCTCTCTGGTGATGCCCGGGCTGACGATGAATTTCGAGCCGGCAGCGGCTGCCTCGTCGAACTGTTTGGCATCGAGAATGGTGCCGGCGCCGACGACCGCGTCCTCGACCTCGGCCGCGACGCGGCGGATCGCTTCCAGCGCATCGGCGGTGCGCAAGGTGATCTCGATGGCCCGCAAACCGCCGCGCGAGAGCGCGCGGGCGAGCGGCACGGCATCTGCCACATTGGCGATCTTGAGCACCGGGATGACCGGCTGACCGTTGAGGAGCGACAGGAGCTTTTCGGTCTTGCTGGTCATGTACTGGTCTCCATCTCGATCGTTTTAAACCGATTAGCAGAAGGGGTATGCCAAGTCTACGAAGGGCGGCGTGTCGTGATGCCGCGTGGCCAGCTGCATATCGGTTGCCTTGAAACGGCTTTCAGCACGGTCTAGTGGCATGAGCATGACAACTGCCATGGAAATTCAGCCAGTCCGGGTCGCCGCGCTCTATAAATTCGCGCGCCTCGACGGATACGAAGCCTTGCGCGCGCCGCTTGCCGCCTTCTGTTGCGGGCGCGACATCAAGGGCACGCTGCTTCTGGCGCATGAAGGCATCAATGGCACCGTTGCCGGCAGCGAGGAAGCGATTGCCGCGCTTGTGGACCATCTGCAGGCCATCGAAGCCCTGGCCGGTCTGGAAATCAAATACAGCAGCGCCGCCGAAATGCCGTTCCACCGCATGAAGGTGCGGCTGAAGCGCGAGATCGTCACCATGGGCGTTGAGGATATCGATCCGGCAACCAGCGCCGGAACCTATGTCGCGCCGGCCGACTGGAACGCGCTGATCTCGGACACCGACACTGTCGTCATCGACACCCGCAACGCCTACGAGGTCTCGCTCGGCACCTTCAAGGGCGCGGTCGATCCAAGGACCAGCAGCTTCCGCGAGTTCCCGGCCTGGGTGGAAGAGCACCGTAAGGAGCTCGAAGGCCGCAAAGTGGCGATGTTCTGCACCGGCGGCATTCGCTGCGAGAAGGCGACGGCCTATGTGAAGTCGCTCGGTCTCAAAAATGTCTTCCATCTCAAGGGCGGCATCCTGAGATACCTGGAGGATGTGCCGGCCGAAGAGAGCCTCTGGCAAGGCGAATGTTTCGTGTTCGACGAGCGGGTCTCCGTCTCGCATGGTCTGGCCGTGGGGGAGGCGGAGCTCTGCCGGGCTTGCCGGCATCCGCTGACGGTCGAGGACCGCCTGTCGCCGAAATATGCAATCGGCGTCTCATGTCCGCATTGCTTTGAAGTGCGCTCCGACGAGGATCGCGAGCGCTATGCCGAACGCCACCGCCAGGTCGAGCTGGCGCAAGCGCGCGGCGGCAAGCGCCATATCGGCAATTAGAGCGGCCAGCTCTGCGAGCGAAAAGCTGCCCCCGTCATTGTAATGTCGATGCACGGGGCCTACCTCTTGCCGGTCCGAAACCCCGCCCGGGCGCGTTCGGCCGGGCCCATTCTGGAGGCATTGATGCTCGATCCCAAGAAGCTGCTCGACGACCTTCTCGGCTCGCAAATCCCCGGGACCGGCTCGACTGTCCGCGACAAGGCGGGGCAGGCGGTGCAGATGGCAAAGGACAATCCGCTCGCCGCCGGCGCGCTGGCAGCCGTGCTGCTCGGCACCGGCACTGGCCGGCAGGTCACGGGCGCGGCCGTCAAGCTCGGCGGCCTGGCTGCGATCGGAGGCCTCGCCTATAAGGCTTATCAGAACTACAAGGCCGGCAAGGAGCCGGCGCAGGCGCCGGCCGCCGGCGAGCCGGAGCTGCTGCCGCCGCCGGCCGACACCGCCTTCCATCCCTCGCAGGCGCCGCAGGGCGAGGCCGAGTTCACGCTGACGCTGGTCAGGGCGATGATCTCGGCGGCGAAGGCAGACGGCCATGTCGACGATGACGAGCGCAAGAAGATCGCCGACAAGCTCAAGCTCGCGGGCATCGGCGCCGAAGCGGAAAAATTCCTGCTTGCGGAGCTCGAAAGCCCGCTCGATCTCGACGCGCTGATCGCCGGCGCCAAGACCGATGCGCAGAAGCTCGAACTCTACACCGCCTCGCGGCTCACCATCGATCCCGACACGCGCACCGAGCGCGGTTATCTCGACCTGCTCGCCGGCCGCCTCGGCCTGCCGGACGCCCTGGTCGATCATGTCGAGGCGACGGTTTCGGCGGCCAAGGTGCCGGCGGGAACGGCGTCCAATTCACCGTGGTGATTCGGCGTGGTAAACGTCCTTCGGGGACGCCTTGCCGGTCGTTAATCTTCCGTTAACCCAGCAAGCGCATCATTCTAATCAGTCGGACCGGCTTTTCCTCCTCCCAAGCGCGGTTCAGATCGGGGCGGTCGCCAATGGCCGCCCTTTTTGTTGGCCTTTTCTTTATTGCCAACAGCGGCTTGCCATGACCCCATGCATTTGCGATGCCACGTCTTTCCATCCATGACCGGAGGACGGCGATGACAGCCATAGCAGAGAAGACCGCCATCGTTACCGGCGCCGGCACCGGCATCGGCAAGAGCGTCGCGACGGCGCTGCTCAAGGCAGGCTGGAACACGGTGTTCTGCGGCCGCCGCAAGACGCTGCTGGATGAGGCGATCGCAGAGGCGGGGAAGACGCAGGCCAAGGCATTGGCCATCGCCTGCGACATCAGCAAGGCCGAGGAAGTCGACGACATGTTCGAGACCGTGCTCGAAGGCTTCGGCCGCGTCGACCTGCTCTTCAACAATGCCGGCATGGGCTACAAGTCGACGCTGATCGACGAGATTCCGGTCGAGGTGTGGAACGACGTCGTCGGCGTCAATCTCACCGGATCGTTCCTGTGCGCTCGCGCAGCCTTCGGTGCGATGCGGCGGCAGAAGCCGATGGGCGGCCGGATCATCAACAACGGCTCTGTGTCGGCCTATGCACCGCGCCCAGGCTCAGCGCCCTATACGGCGACCAAGCACGCGATCACCGGGCTCACCAAGACGCTGGCGCTCGACGGCCGGCCCTTCGACATCGCCTGCGGCCAGATCGACATCGGCAATGCGCTGACCGAGATGGCGCAGCCGATGACGGTGGGCGTGCCGCAGGCCAACGGCTCGATCGCCGCCGAAGCGGTGATGGATGTGCAGCGCGTCGCCGACGCGGTGCTGCATATGGCCAGCCTGCCGCTCGATGCCAATGTGCTGTTCATGACGGTGATGGCGACGAAGATGCCATTCGTCGGGCGCGGATGAGCGCCTGATCGATCACTTGTTCAGGAACGCCTCGATCCGCTCCAGCGCGCGCAGGATGTTCTCCTCCGAATTGGCATAGGAAAGCCGGATATAGCCTTCGCCGAGAACGCCGAAATCGGGGCCACCGATGAGCGCCACGCCGGCATCCTCGAGCAGCGCCGAGGCAAGCTTCTTGGCCTTCCAGCCGGTCTTCGAGACATTGGGGAAGGCATAGAAGGCGCCCTTCGGCGTGATGCAGGAAATGCCCGGGAGCGCGTTCAGCCCTTCGACCACGATCTTCCTGCGATTGTCGAAGGCGCGCATCATCTTCTCGACATCGTCCTGCGGGCCGTCGATCGCGGCGATGCCGGCGAACTGGCTCGGCGCGTTGACGCAGGACCAGCAGTTCACCGCCAGCTTGCGAACCTTGTCGTAGAGATGCGCGCCCTTGTCGCCGTTCGGCCAGATCGACCAGCCCATGCGCCAGCCGGTCATCGCCCAGGTCTTCGACCAGCCGTTGAGCACGATCAGCCGGTCGCGGATCTCGGGGAAATTGAGTAGCGAGCAGTGGGTCTCGCCGTCATAGGTCATGACGTCGTAGATCTCGTCCGACATGATGGCGACCTGCGGATGCTTCTCCAGGCCCTTGACCAGCTTCTCGATCTCGGCCCGCGGGGTGACGCCGCCGGTCGGATTGGCGGGCGAGTTGAGGATCAGCAGCCTGGTCCTGGGCGTGATCAGCGCCAGCGTCTCGTCGGCCGAGAAGGCAAAGCCGTTCTCCTCACGGATCGGCACCGGCACCGGGGTGGCGCCGGTGAACTCGATCATCGAGCGGTAGATCGGAAAGCCGGGATCGGGGTAGAGGATCTCGGTGCCGGCCTCGCCGAACATCAGGATCGCGGCGAACATGGTCGGCTTGCCGCCGGGCAGGATCATCACGTTCTCGGGCGACACCTCGACGCCGGTGGTGGTCAGCGTGCGGCGCACGACGGCCTCGCGGGTAGCCAAGAGGCCGTTTGCCGGCGTGTAGCCATGGTGGCCGTCGCGCAGCGCCTTGATCGCCGCTTCGACGATGTGCTGCGGCGTCTTGAAGTCGGGCTGGCCGATGCCGAGGTTGACGATGTCGCGACCCTGATGGGCAAGCGCGGTGGCCCTCGCCAGCACCGCGAAGGCATTTTCCTCGCCGAGACGGTCGAAGGCCGCGATCGTGTGGAGCATTTTTCCTGTCCCTGTGGTTCTTTCTGTGGGCGAGCGTTTTTGTGACCGTCCGCAGGCAAAAGTCAAACGGATTGGAATGGCCGTGTCGGAAGATCTGAAGAATTGGCAGCCGCGCCCGCGGCCGGAGCGCAACGCGATAGAGGGACGCACCGTCAGGCTCGAGCCGCTGAGCGCGGCAAGGCATGGCGACGGCCTCTACGAGGCCTCCTCGGTTTCGGATGCCGGCGGACGTTTCGCCTGGCTGCCGGACTATCCGCCGGAGACCCGCGCGGCCTTCCAGCCTTGGCTGGACAAGGCCGAAGCGAGCGAGGACCCGCTGTTCTTCACCGTCATCGACAAGGCGAGCGGCAAGATCGCGGGGCGTCAGACGCTGATGCGTATCGACGCCGCCAACGGCGTCGGCGAAATCGGCAACATCTATTGGGGTCCGCTGATCTCGCGCAAACCGGCCGCGACCGAGGCGCAGTTCCTGTTCGCGAAATATCTCTTCGATGATCTCGGCTACCGCCGTTACGAGTGGAAGTGCAACAACCGCAACGAGCCCTCGAAGCGCGCCGCCGAGCGCTTCGGCTTCAGGTTCGAAGGCATCTTCCGGCAACACCTTGTGGTCAAGGGTGAAAACCGCGATACGGCGTGGTATTCGATCATTGACAAGGAGTGGCCGGCCTTGCGCAACGCCTATGAGGGCTGGCTCGATCCGGCGAATTTCGACCGCGAAGGCGCTCAGAAGCGGCGGCTCGAGGATTTCCGCGCTGATTTCGGCGCGTGACAGGAGTTCAGCGATGGCGCATGACCACGCTTCGCACGATCACGGCCCGGCCGGTGCCGGCCATGTGCATGGCTCGACCGACAAGAAACGGGTGCTGATCGCGACCTGCCTGACCACGGGCTTCATGGTCGCCGAGGCGCTGGGCGGCTGGCTGACCGGATCGCTTGCGCTGGTCGCCGATGCCGGGCACATGCTGGCCGACGCCATCGCGCTCGGTCTTGCCTGGTATGCCTTCCACCTGACAGGCCGTCCGGCCACCGGCCGCCTCACCTATGGCTTCGCCCGCGTGAAGACGCTCGTCGCCTACACCAACGGCATCGCCATCTTCGTCATCGCGCTCTGGATCGTCTACGAGGCCTGGGGGCGGCTGATGAACCCGGCACCGGTGCTCGGCGGGCCGATGCTGGTGGTGGCGGTGGCAGGCCTTCTGGTCAACATCGCCTCCTTCTTCGTGCTGCATGGCGGCGATCGGGAAAACCTCAACATGCGCGGCGCCATCCTGCATGTGCTGGGCGACCTGCTTGGCTCGGCCGCGGCAATCGCGGCAGCCCTCATCATCCTGGCAACCGGCTGGACGCCCATCGATCCGATCCTGTCGGTGCTGGTGTCGCTGCTCATTCTGTCGACGGCATGGTCGCTGATGCGCGAGGCAGCCCACGTCCTGCTCGAAGGCGTGCCGGCAAGCCTCGACCGCGACGTTGTCGCCAAGGACATCGAAAGCGCGGTCAAAGGCGTGCGCGAGGTGCATCACATGCATGTCTGGTCGCTCGACGGAACGTCGAACATGGCGACGCTGCATGCCTGCCTGAACGACGGCGTCGATGCGCATGTGGCGGTGAGCGCCATCAAGAAACGGCTTGCAGCCAAGCATGGCATCGAGCATGCCACTGTCGAACCCGAATTCGGCCAATGCGCGGACAGCCATGACGAGCACGACCACCATCATGATCACGACCATGCGCATGATGCGCCGCGCGATCGCCGGCACTATCACTGATCGCGGCGTGATGATGAACCCGAACAGCCTCGAACTGAAGAACGCCAGCTGATGGATCGTGACACCCGCAACGCAGCGACGGCCGCGGCCGTGATACTGCTCGTGTTCGGCCTCGCCGCCTATTTCCTGCCGGCCATCATGCTGGCCGCCGGCAAGGTGTCGACGGTGCTCGCGGCCGTCATCGCCGTGATCTTCATGGTCGGTCTGTTCGTCGTCCTGTGGCTGCGCGGACGCAGCCAGCGCAAGAAAGGTCTCTGAAGATGAGAATTCTGATCACGGGCGCCGCCGGCATGGTCGGCCGCAAGCTTATCGCGCGGCTCGCCAGGGACGGCGCCTTGCGCGGACGCAAGATCACGAGGCTCGACCTGCATGACATCGTGGCGCCGCAGGCGCCGGCGCTCGCCGGCGTCGATGTCTCGATCCACACCGGCGATCTTTCCGCGCCCGGCGCCATGTCCGCTCTCGTGGCTCCGCGCCCGGATATGATATTCCATCTGGCGGGCATCGTCTCGGGCGAGGCAGAGGCTAATTTCGACCTCGGCTACCGCGTCAATCTCGACGGCACGCGCACCCTGTTCGACGCCGTGCGGCTGGCGGCGTTCGCGCCGCGCCTCGTCTTCACCTCGTCGATCGCCGTGTTCGGCGCGCCGTTTCCGGACGTCATCCCGGACGAATTCCATCCGACGCCGCTCACCTCCTACGGCACGCAGAAGCAGATGAGCGAAGCGCTGCTCGCCGACTATACGCGGCGCGGCTTCTTCGACGGCATCGGCATCCGGCTGCCGACGATCTGCGTTCGCCCCGGCAAGCCGAACAAGGCGGCGTCGAGCTTCTTCTCAGGCATCATCCGCGAGCCGCTCGCCGGCCAGGAGGCGATCCTGCCGGTGCCGCGATCGGTGCTGCATACTCATGCCAGCCCGCGTTCGGCGGTGAATTTCCTCATCCACGCGGCCGAGATCGACGGCGACAAGGTTGGTCCGCGCCGCAACCTCACAATGCCGGGCGTCGCCGTCACGGTCGGCGAGCAGATCGAGGCGCTGGAACGCATCGCCGGCGCCGAGGTCGCGAAACGGATCCGCGAGCAGCCCGACGAGACCGTCTGGGCGATCGTCAAAGGCTGGCCGACGCGGTTCGAGGCCAGGCGGGCGAGGGAATTGGGATTTGCCGCCGAGAAGAATTTCGACGAAATCATCCGCGCGCATATCGAGGATGAGCTGGGCGGGAAGATCGCCTGACGGAAGTTGGCGACATCGTTGCAATGATAGAGCAGGACCGAGAAAGCTAACCGCGCAACGCATATACGAACTTCAACATGACGCGCAATCGCAACACCGGCAGGAAAATCAATGGAATATTACAAAAAATTGAGGTACAAATGCGGAACGAAAGCTTGGCGCAAGGAATTGGTACGTTACTCTTCCCACGCCGAGAGGGAGAATCAAAATGGCCGAACGTAAATCAGCACTCAAAAGAGCCCCCGCCCGTCCGGAACTGAACGAAAAGTTGGAGAAGGCGAAAAAGCAAGTGATCACCGAAGAGCAGTTGCAGGAGCAACGCGCAAGCTTCGTGTACGGCAACGCACCGAAGGGTTCGAGGATAACGAAAGAGTCAGCGATCAAAGCGACAAAGCACATTCGCGTGGTAACACCTGCTGCAGCCTGACGAAACACGAAACAGGAGAGCCCGGCTTAAGGCCGGGCTTTTTTTTGAATGTTGGTTTAGAGGAAGACGACGCCGAACTTTATGATCGCGTGCAGGAGCAGAACCTGCTACGCCAATACGACTTGATGACAAATTGCATCGAGATTGGTCTTAAACAGGGGCCGACAGCGATCGACAAATACATGTTGTGGTCACTGAACGCGGTCGCAGTCGCCAACATATCAGCTTTCGGAGGACGGTTCAGGGAAGAACCGATCTACGTTGGAGATCACCACCCACCTCATTTCCGTGAGGTGCGCGACTGGATGGATCGCTTTATCTCAACCATTCACGAGAACTGGTACATTTGGACACCCACAGAGCTGGCCGCCTACGGTCTGTGGCGCCTGAATTGGATCCATCCCTTCATCGAGGGCAATGGTCGTACGGCTCGGGCCACCTGCTATTACCTGCTATGTGTAAGGAACGGCTCTTTACTACCAGGTCGTAAGATTTTGCCGGAGCGGATTCGGGAGAACCGCGATGGATACGAGAAGGCGCTTAAGGCTGCTGATGACGCGTGGGAAGCTGGTGACTTGGATTTTTCGGAAATGGAGGACTACCTAGCCGGGTTGGTGAGCGCCCAATTGGATGATGAAGGGCTTCCATATCAGGGACAATAACCCAACTCGATTTCAAACTGACACGCTACGCTGAGCGGTTCGGTCGGCTTAGACGCCGCCTGACAGGCTGGCCGACAACAGCAGCAGGCCGACCAGGAAGATGAAGGCCGCGCCGCCGATCTCAACAATCGAATGGATGCGGTTGCCGAGGCGTCCGTCGCCGGCGAAATAGACCGCCCAGTTCTTTGCCAGCACTGCGATCGTCGCCAGCGCCGAGACGGTGATCGCGGTGCCGATCGACATCGCCAGCACCGACAGCAGTCCGCCGACCCACAGGCCGTTGAGCAGCGCGAAGCTCAGCACGATCAGTGCGCCGGAGCAGGGGCGGATGCCGACGGCGGCCACCGCCGACCAGGCCGTGCGCCAGTCGAAACGGTCGCCCGACAGCATCGCCGGATCCGGCGCATGCGAATGACCGCAGGTCTCGCAGACTTCGCCTGGGCCATGGTCGTGGTGGTGGTGGTCGTGATCAATGTGATCGTGACCGTGCGAATGATCATGATCGTCATGCACGTGCAGTGCATGCGCATGAGCGTGCGAGTGGCCCGCATGCCCGCCATGCGAATGACCGGCATGAGCGGCCGACAGGCTGTAGGCAGGCGTCCTGCCGAACAGGCGCAGGATCGACGGCCCGAGCTTGCGCCACAAAAGCCAGGCGCCGAACAGCGTCACCAGCACGTAGCTCGAGATTTCGAGGAACCAGGCCGCATCGGTCATCGAGATCGCGGTGCCGCGCAGCACGAAATAGGCGAGCATCATGACGACCACCGCCGTCAGGCCCTGCAGCATCGCCGAGACGAAGGAGAGCATGATGCCGCGTCTCAACGCCACTTCGTTGGCGACCATATAGGAGGAAATCACCGCCTTGCCGTGGCCGGGACCGGCGGCGTGGAAGATGCCATAGGCGAAGGACAAGCCGATCAGCAGCCAAAGCTTGCTGCCGTCCTGGCGCATCGCCTTCATGGCGGCCGCCAGCGAATGGTAGAACTCCTGCTGACGCAGATTGATCCACATCAGGATGTGGGCGAACGGACCCGTTGCGGTCGGCGCCATGCCGTCATTGGTGCCGATGCCGAGCGAGCTTTGCGCATGCGCCGCGACAGGCAGATGGGTCACAATCAAGGCGGCGGCCAATAGCCCGAGGGCCAGTCGGATATTCGTGGGATGTCCCACGAATATCCGCTTGGATTCCCTTGTTTGTCGCAGGTTCCGATCGCAAAACCGTGAGACACTTTTGCGGAACCTGCTTGCGCGCAGCGACGGTTTCATCACCAAATCATCCTTCCGGCGGGCAGTTCAACTCGAGCTTGGTGGCGAAGATCTTGCTCATGTTGGTGCCTGTCGGATCGTTGAAGAACGCCTCCGTCAGGGTCTTCTGGTTTTCCTTGATCGCCTCGTCAGGATCGGGCCGGATGACCTTTTTGGTGCAGGTCGATGGCAGGCCTTCGACGGCAAGGTTGGCGTCGTCGGTGAAGTCGATCGCCGTATAGAAGGTCGGATCGTAGACGCCGATGTCGACTTTGCCGGCGAGCTTGATCGGGGTCTTCGGCTGCGACTCGAACAGGATGATCAGCTGGTCGTTGTCGAAGTTCGCCATCAGATGCGGCGGCGGCACCATCGGCACGTCCTTGCCGTCCTGGGTGACGAGCTGGAAGTAATTGAACTCGGCAAGCGAGGAATGGACGGTGTCGGCCACTTCCTTGAGCTCTTTGTCGTCAAGTTTCAGATCGGAGTTCTTGTCGAACTCCATCATCACCGTACTCGAAAACAGGTCGTCGAAGCGCCAAAGGTGGCGCAGCGCCGTCACACTTTGGTGATCCTGGCTGAGGATCACGTCGAGGCGAGCCTCGGCGAAAACATGCGGGTGCACCTCAGCCTGCTCGACCAAGGCGAACGTGGCCACTATGGCCGAAGCCAGCATGGTTGCTTGCCGTTTCAGATGCATTCCGGGCCGCGATTCCATCGACTTCGGGAGTGAGGGCCCGAGAGTTAACATAAAGGGGGCGAAATTGGGACGCGGGTTATCACGCTGCGTCGCGCGTCTTGAACCACTGCACCAGGAAATCGACGAGGACCCTTACCTTGGCCGGCAGATAGCGGCGGTGGGGGTAGACCGCGAAGATGCCGGTGCCCGCCAGGAGACGATCGTCGAGCGCGGTGACCAGCTTGCCGGATGCGACGTCGGGGGCGGCGACGAAATCCGGCAGCATGGCAAAGCCCAGGCCGGAGAGCGCGGCGGCTCTCGCCACGATCGGGCTGTTGACCTCGATCGGGCCTGAAACGGCGACGCTGATGGAGTCCTCGCCCTCGCCCTTGAAGCGCCAGTTGGACAGCGAGCGGCCGTTGGTGTCGACGATGCAGGGCATGTTGGCGAGATCCTGCGGACGTGTCGGCTTGCCATGCTTGGCCATCAGCTCCGGCGACGCGCAAAGCCTGACCGAGAACGGCGCCAGCCGCCTGGCGATCAGCGAGGAGTTCTCCAGCCGCGAGATGCGCACGGCAAGGTCGAAACCTTCCTCGACCAAGTCGACGAAGCGGTCGTCGAGATGGATGTCGAGCACGATGTCGGGGTGCTGCCTGGCGAAGTCGACCAGCGACTGGCCGATCGGCGCATCGGCGAAGGTGCGGGCGGCCGACAGCTTGATCCTGCCGCGGACGTCGCCGGAAGACTGGCGCACCGCCTCGGCGAGGCTGTCGACCTCGCGCACGATCTCGGAGGCGCGCTGATAATAGGTGTGGCCGGCTTCGGTCAGCGAGAACTGGCGCGTGGTGCGGTTGAGCAGCAGCGCGCCGAGCTCGTCCTCCAGCTCGCGCACATATTTCGACAACAGCGCCTTGGAGCGGCCGATCTTGCGAGCCGCGGCCGAAAAGCCTTCCGCCTCGACCACGTCGATGAAGGCGCGCATGCGCGTCAATGTATCCATGGTCAGACCTTTCGTGCCGCGTCGAGAATCCTGCGGCCGAGCCGTATCAGGGCAACGTCGCTGCCGGAAGGGCCGAGCAGCGAAAGGCCGAAGGGCGCGCCGTCCACGGAGCCGATCGGCAAGGTGATCTGCGGAAAGCCCGAGAGACCGGAAAGACACAAGAGATGCAGCGCCCTTTCGCGATAGGCCTGGAACTGTTCGGGCGTGCTTGAAGCGAGCGGCGCCGCGCCGGGAACGGTGGGCAGGACCAGAAAGCCGTTGTTGCCGAGCAGCGCCGCGAACTCGGCCCGGAACGCCAGGCGGCGCGCGGCTTCGGTGGCGGCAGTCTTGGCGTCGATGGTGCGGCCGAAGCCGAAACGCTCCTCGACGCCCGGGCTGAGCCGGCCGCCGGCCGAAATCCAGGGACCATGCTCGCGCCAGGCCTCGAAGGCCTGCAGGCGGCGGAAGCACCAGTAAAGCTCGTCGGGGAACGAGGCGAAGGCGTATTCGGTCTCCGCGGGCTGGCCGACGACGGCGGCCGCCGACGCCTTCATACGCGCATATTCGGCGGCTTCGGCCGGACCGGTGACGAAGGCGTCAAGCCAGCGGATCGACAGCGGCCGGTTGAGCGGGTGCTGGTGCGGGTCGCCGCCAAGCAGCAGCTTGCCGACCGTCTCATAGGTTTCGATGTCGTCGGCGAACCAGCCGAAAGTGTCGAAGCTCGATGCCAGCTTCATCGCGCCGTCGAGCGGGATGCGGCCATGGCTGGTGCGCAGTCCGATCAGGCCGCAGAAGCTCGCCGGCGCGCGGATCGAGCCGCCGGTGTCGGAGCCGATGGCGATGTTCGCCAGCCCGCCGGCAACCGCGGCCGCCGAGCCGGAGGAGGAGCCGCCGGTGACGCGCTCGGGCGCGGCGGGATTGATCGGATAGGGGAAATGCGCGTTCTGGCCGAACAGCGAGAAGGCCAGCTCGTCGGTCTGGGTCTTGCCGACGAATCGCGCGCCGGCGTCGAGGATCGTCTGCACCGCTTGCGCCGTGCGCGAGGCGGCGTGCGCCTCCTCGAATTTTTGCGGGTTGCCGCAGCCTGTGCGGTAGCCGGCAACGTCATAGATGTCCTTGACGGCCAGGCGAAGGCCTGCGAGCGGGCCCAATTCCGCATTCGCCACAGGCATTTGGCGCAGATCGAGGAAGGCGTTGAGCGGTGCTTGAGTTCCTGGCATCGTTCGATATCCGGATACAGTGCGGCAAGCATTGTTCGATGCCAGAAATTTTACAACCTGCGCTTACGATTTTTATTGATTGTGAAACCCTTCGCTCCTATATCGCCCTTGCCCAAAGTCGCACGTGCCTGTGGGTGTCCGCCGATCCTCGAATGGTGAGGGCAATCGGTAAGGTAACTGGAGCCAACCCCTCCAGTCGGTCAGTGGCCAACCACAAGACCGAGGACACCTTGAAGCAACGACGGTGCGGGCCTTTCTGGTTCTCTTCCGGTTGTCCAAAGACCGGGGTTACTAAAGAGGCACACCTTCATTGCCGGCAGTGCGGACGGGTCTCCCATCCAAGCCAAGGCAGACAAAGCGAACCGAGGCCGGGCAAGGCCAAGGTTCATCGCCGCGAGACGGCATTTCATGGTTCCGGGGTCTCCACCGGCTGGTCCCATGGATTTGACGTCCCGCCTTTGTCCACCGCGTGCTCGCGAGGCCGACAGCCCGCGTCCCGCAGCCTTATTGCGCGCCGAAAGGCGTTATGGAGAGACCCGATGGCCACCCAGCGCATCCTTGATTTCCTCGCCACCCGACGTCCGAACGGCCCTTGCCTCGTCGTCGACCTCGATGTCGTGCGCGACAATTTCCGCGCCTTCGAGAAGGCGTTGCCCGATTCCAAGATCTACTATGCGGTGAAAGCAAACCCGGCGCCGGAAATCCTGCGCCTGCTTGCTGCGATGGGCTCGTCCTTCGACACCGCATCGGTTGCCGAGGTCGAGATGGCGATGGATGCCGGCGCGCCGGCGGACCGTATTTCCTTCGGCAACACCATCAAGAAGGAGCGTGACATCGCACGCGCCTACCAGCTCGGCATTCGCCTCTACGCGGTGGACTGCGTCGAAGAGGTCGAGAAGATCGCGCGTGCCGCTCCCGGCTCGCGCGTGTTCTGCCGCGTGCTGACCGACGGCGAAGGCGCGGAATGGCCGCTGTCGCGCAAGTTCGGCTGCGTGCCGGCGATGGCCGTCGACGTGCTGCGCCATGCCAAGGGCCTCGGCCTCGATGCCTATGGCGTGTCGTTCCATGTCGGCTCGCAGCAGACCGACCTGTCGGCCTGGGATCGCGCGCTGGGCGACGCCAGGAAGGTGTTCGCGACGCTCGCCGAGGAAGGCATCGTCTTGAAGATGGTCAACATGGGCGGCGGCTTCCCGACCCGTTACCTGAAGGACGTGCCGGCGGCCCAGGCCTACGGCCAGGCGATCTTCTCGGCCCTGCGCAAGCATTTCGGCAACGCGCTGCCCGAGACGATCATCGAGCCGGGACGCGGCATGGTCGGCAATGCCGGCGTCATCAAGTCGGAAGTCGTGCTGATCTCGAAGAAGGCCGACAACGACAATGTGCGCTGGGTGTTCCTCGACATCGGCAAGTTCGGCGGTCTCGCCGAGACCATGGACGAGGCGATCCGCTATCCGCTGGTCACCCGCCATGACGGCTCGGAGACCGCGCCCTGCGTGCTCGCTGGCCCGACCTGCGATTCGGCCGACGTGATGTATGAGAAGACGCCTTATCCGCTGCCCTTGTCGCTGACCATCGGCGACGAGGTGCTGATCGAAGGCACCGGGGCCTACACGACCACCTACTCGGCGGTCGCCTTCAACGGCTTCGAACCTCTCCGATCCTACGTGATCTGAGCATTTCGCAAGAAACCGCTCAGATTAAACCGGCGCGGGCGCATGTCGCCCGCCCGGGCTCGCTTGTGGGACAGATCTCCGCTCGTGAAGGATCGCGGACATGGAATACATGACCAAATCGGCCTTCGCGGCCACTGAAATTGCCCCCTCGTCCGGACCGTTGGCTGAGCTTTTCTCCGCGGGGGAGAACGGCTCGACGGCAGCGCTTCTCGGCGCATTTTCTTACGGCGAACCGGTTTCCACTTCGCCTGAAAATGGGTTTGCGCCCTCCCTGGCCCTGCGGGCACAGGCTGGCTCGCGCGGCGCGCCGGACGAGGGGGCCGCCCAGGCGCCGGCCTTCGTCATTCTTGGCGAAGGCGCGGGCGACGTCGCGGCGCGCGAAGCGCTGCTCGACCGCGCCATGGGGCCGAAGCGCAAGAAGAAGTCATCCGAGAAGCTGCGGCGCGGCCGCCGGCCCTCGGAAGGCCTGGCCTTTGTCGCCCGCGATGCGTCGGGCGCGGTCGTCGGCACGGTGCGGCTGTGGGATGTGAGACTGGGCGAAGGCGGTCCGGCAGCGCTGCTGCTCGGCCCGCTCGCGGTCGAGCCGGGATTGAAGAGCGGCGGCATCGGCTCGGCGCTAATGCGGCATGCACTCGCCGAAGCGGCGCGGCTCGGCCATGGCGCGATCCTGCTCGTCGGCGATGCGCCCTATTACGGGCGGTTCGGCTTCTCAGCCGACCGCACGGGGGCGCTTGCCATGCCCGGCCCCTATGAGCGGCACCGGCTTCTGGCGCTGGAACTGCAGGAAGGCGCGTTGGACGGCGCCAAAGGCACGATCAAGGCCGCCGGCCGCAAGATCAAGGGACAGGCGCTGGGTTTCGTCGCCTGAAGCCTTTGTTTTCACGCAATTCCGGACGGAAAACCGCTACGCACTTTTCCTGGAATTGCGTTAGGTTCAACAAAAACAGCAACGCCGCCCATCGGGCGGTGTTGCTGTTTGTGCGAAGGATCAGCCGAGCAGCTGGCTGAGCGCCATGGCGACGGTCATGTCGCCCTCGACCTTCAGCTTGCCGGACATGAAGGCCATGGTCGGATTAAGGTCGCCGGCAATCAGCGAATCCAGATCGTCGAGCGACAGCTTGACGGTGCAGTCGGTCGGCGCGTCGGTGGTCGAGACGGTCGCGCCGTCGATGACGATGACGCCGTCGCTGCCGGTGTCGAACTTGACCGAATGCTCGAAGCCGGCGCTTGCCACGCGCGACTTGATCTTGTCGGCAATCTCCTGAACGCCCATGGCGGTTCTCCTCGTTGGTTGCGTTGACGCGCACCGGCGCTTGGCCGCTGGGCGAGGTAGACGCGCCGCGCTCCAGCGCGACCACAGGGCGCATATAGCTTCGAGTTGACGTTTACGTCAACGCGGTCACCATGCGTCATATCGCTTAAGGCAACTGGGCCATGTCTATCGCCGCCGGACGCGGCCAGGCAGTCAATGCTCCGGCGCCGCCTGGAAAGGCTTGGTCATCGCCGCCGCGGTGTCGCCGGCATTCTTGCGGCGCCGCAGCGCGTTGTCGCGGATATCGTCCTTGGACAGGAAGTTGACCTGGTCGATCAGCACCTCGTGCACCAGCTCGACGCCGACGCGGGTGTTGATGGTGTCGCGGATCGACTTGCGGAAAGCGTCGAGATCGATCGATTCCTTCTTGGTGAAATCGATCTGCGGATTGGAATAGAGATAGGAATAGACCTGGTCGGTCATCAGCGCCTGCGCCGGGATCGACAGCTTCTTTATCTGGTCCGGCTCCACCGTGTAGACGAGCTTGGTGAGGAAATAGCCCTCGATCGTACCGTCGCGCAGCAGCGGCACCGAGATCATGTCGGTCTTGACATAGTCGAGGCCGCCCAGCATCGGCTTCGGCGGCTCGGCCGCGCCGCGCTGGCCCGCCGCCTGGAAGGAATAGAAGACCGCGCCGAGCGTCACGGCGCAGATCCACAGCGCGGCGGCGATGAATTTTATCACCGGGTCTGTCCTTGCGCCTCGATCATCTCAATCAGGCTCGCGCCATTCCGAACTCACCGGCCGAATAGGTGCCGTCGGTATCGGCGCGCTGGATGGCGTTCCTCAAAAGCGTGGCGACTTCGTTGACCGCGTTGAGATGGGCAAGGATCGCCGCCTCGTTCCTGGCCAGCTTCTGGCGCAGCCGCAGCAGGCCTTCGCGATGCTGCTCGAGGAATTCGATCTCGTTGGCGCCCTTCATGGCGCGGTTCAGCTCGTAGAGATACCGGCTCTTGCGCGCGTTCGAGGCCTTGAGGTCATAGGCCGTTCCGCTGCGGATGCCGGCGGTTTCCTCGTCCACGACTTCCTCGATGCGGCCGATGATGGCGGCGAGGTTGCCGGGTCGCGCGGCGGCGGGCGCCTCCATTGCGCTGGTGCGTGCGGGAAGGTTGGAAAGGTCCGTTTGGTCGGCCATGTAGGTCCCTAGATCTTGATATCTGTTTTTATGGTCGTCTCGTCGCCGGTCATCGACCGTGCTGCTTTGCGCTCAAGCTCCTCGATCATCGAGGTCGAAAGCCGGGTCTGCCGGTCGATCTCGGTTTTCTGCGCTCCGCCGGCAACGGGGCCGACCGGCACCTTGTGGTTGCCGTCAAGATAATGGTCGGCAAGCATGGATCTGGCGATGCCGATGCCGCCATGCGCGGCCATGACATCGGCCACCTTTTCGGCGAGCTGCGACTTCCACATGTCGCCGGCCAAGCCCTTGCCGTAAACGCCCTCGGTGTCCTTGGGCATCATGTTCTGGATGAAGGTCGTCAGCACCATCGCCTCGAAGCGCTGGAACTTCTTCGCCGGATTGGCGGCTTCCGCCTTGTCCGCCGTTGCACGCGAGAGAATGGAGCCGGCATCAACCGTCGCGGGGGGATCGAGCGCGAACGGTGCCGAGGCGCCATTCGCCCTTCTCGCGAGCGCTGCCCGCGCGGCCTCGACATCGGCCGGCTCCGCTGCGCGGGCGACGTCCATGACGATGTCGCTGGGTGGGGAAATGGCCAAGAAAGTCCGCCCTTTGCCGGTTTTGTTAGTTGCACAATGACTGAAGAAGCTTGTGGCAGGCTTGCGATGATCAGCCGTCGGAGGCCCGCTTCTGCATGATCAGATCGAGGCGCTCGCGGTCGGAGCGTTCGCGCTCGTCGCGGCGGCGCTCGTCCTTGTAGGCGCGCTCGACCATATTGGTGCGCGCCGTCGCTGTGGCGATCAGCGATACTTCCCGGCGGGCATTCTCGAGGTTCCGTTCCTGACGGCCGAGCGCGTCGGTGATGCGGCGGTGGTAGATTTCCGGAAAGAGGGAACCCAGCGAGCTGTCGGTGTCGAAGCGCTCGATCAGCTCCCTGGCCTCCGCTTCGGCCTTGACGGCGGCGGCGAGGAAGCCGGCATGGCGGGTCTCATGCAGCGCCTTCAACTGCTCCTGCACCTTGACCAGTTTCTTCAGGCGGTCTTTGCGCGTGGTCATGGCTACCTCGCCAGCGTGAGGTCGACGAAGCCGTCGACGAACAGCGACAGCAAGGTGCCGACGGCGAAATAGAAGATGATCATGCCGCCGGCGATGACGAAGGGCAGCGAGATGAAATAGACCGGAATCTGCGGCGTCAGCTTGTTGACGAAACCGATTGTCAGATTGACCAGGATGGCATAGGCGACGAACGGGCTGCCGAGCCGAATGACCAGGAAGAAGGCGTCCGACACCGTGTCGGTGACGTCGACCAGTGCGGCCTGCGGGTTGAAGAACACGTTGACCGGAGCGACCTGGTAGGAGGCGACGAGCGCCTTGACGATCTCGTGGTCGAAGTCGAAGACGAAGAGCAGAAGCAGCGCCGAGAACGAGATGATGGCGGCGAGCGCTGCCTGCGGCTCGGGCTCCTCGATCGCCGGCCCGCCCGAGCCGCCATAGCCGATCATCATGGCGATGGCCGAGCCCATGAAGCGCAGCGCCTCCATATAGAGCCTGGTCATGGCGCCGATCAGCCCGCCGACCAGCAGCTCGGAGACGATCATCGGCGCCAGGACTTGCGGGCGCGGATCGACGAACGGATAAATGCGGTCCCACAGAAAAGCGAGCAGGCCACCGGTCGCCGCCACCGAGACGAAGAGCCGGATCTGGATCGGCACGCGGGCGCTGGACAGGCCCGGCATCAGCATGAAGCAGGCGCCGATGCGGCAGAAGGCGAGGAAGGCGGCGATGACGACGCCCTGCGAGAGCGCGTTCACGAGATGGTTCCGAGCACCTTGATCTCGACGCCCTTGGCGATCTCGACATGGCTGAGAACGGGAAGCGTCGTGAACAGCCGCTCGATGATCATGCGCACATAGGGACGCGCGTCGGGCGCGGTGACGAGCACAAAACGCTCGCCGGCCTCGAGATGCTTGCGGATCGCCTTGGTGGCGTCCTGGCCGAATTCCTCGAGCTGGCGCGGATCGATGTCGAACTCGCGCACCTCGCCCTTGGCATCGCGCTTGAGGCTCTGGTGGAAGGCGAGGTCCCAGCGGTTGCCCAGGCGCAGCACCTTGAGCGTGCCGCCTTCGGAGAGATCGCCGCAAATCTGCTGCGCCATGCGGATGCGCACATGCTCGACGATCTGCTCGGTGCGGCGCACATGCGGCGCGATCTCGGCGATGGCCTCGATGATCAGATGCAGGTTGCGGATCGACACGCGCTCGGCGAGCAGCAGCTTCAGCACGGCCTGCAGGCCGGGATAGGAAATGTGCGAGGTGCAGATCTCGTCGGCGAGCTTGCGGTATTCCGGATCGAGCCGTTCCAAAAGCGCTTTCATGTCCTTGTAGGAGAGAAGCTGCGGCAGGTTGTTGCGGATCACCTCTGAAAGATGCGTGAGCAGCACCGACATATTGTCGGCGAAGGTGAAGTTCTCGCGCTTCAGGTCCTCGGCGAAGGTTTCGAGCACCGAATAGGCGCGCATGCCGAAGGCCGGCTCGCGGATCTCCTCGCCGGGGATTTCCGGCACGCCGCGCGTGCCGAGCAGCGCCATGATCTCGCCGACGCGCATCTGGTATTCGGCGATCACCGTGCCGTGCACCTTGATCTGGTAGCTCTTGGGCGGAATGGCGAAGTCGTCGGCGACGCGCACCTCCGGCACCACGAAGCCGTATTGCTGGGCGAATTTCTTGCGCATTTTCGACATGCGGAACACCAGTTCCTGATGCGCCACCATCAGCCTAGTCGAAAGCTGCTTGCCGATCAGAAGCTCGATCTCGGCGGTGACCAGCGAGGCTTTGACCGAGTTCTTCTCCTCCTCGACCTTGTTCGCCTTCTCCTGCGTCTTCAGGGTTTCCGCGGCGGCGCGTTCGCGACTTTGGCGCAGCGGGATGATGTAGCCGAGGCCGGCCATGCCGCCGGCGAGCGCGAAGAAGGGGAACAGCGGCAGGCCGGGCATCAGGCCGAGGATGACGAGCAGCGAGGCCGCGACATAGAGAGCGCGCGGATGCGCGCCGAGCTGGCCGAACACCGCCTGGTTGGTCGAACCGCGCGTGCCGCCCTTGGAGACCAGCATGCCGGCGGCGAGCGAAACGATGAGGGCGGGGATCTGGGTGACGAGGCCGTCGCCGACCGACAGCTTGATGAAGACGTCGGCCGCCTGGCCGAGGCCCATGCCGTGTCGCAGATAGCCAATGGCGATGCCGCCGACGATGTTGATGGCGGTGATGATCAGACCGGCGATGGCGTCGCCGCGGACGAATTTCGAGGCGCCGTCCATCGAGCCGAAGAAGGAAGATTCTTCTTCCAGCTCGCGGCGGCGCAACTGCGCCGTCTTGTCGTCGATCATGCCGGCGGAAAGGTCGGCGTCGATCGACATCTGCTTGCCGGGAATAGCGTCGAGGGTGAAGCGCGCGCCGACTTCTGCGATACGGGTCGCGCCCTTGGTGATGACGATGAAATTCACCACGATCAGGATCATGAAGACGATGAGACCGATGACGAAGTCGCTCGACATCACCAGCTTGGAGAAGCCGGAGATGACGTAACCCGCCGCATGCGTGCCCTCATTGCCGTGCGACAGGATCATGCGCGTCGTGGCGATGTTGAGCGATAGCCTGAGCATCGTGGCGATGAGCAGCACGGTCGGGAAGGACGAGAAGTCGAGCGGCCGCTGGATCCACAGCGCCACCATCAGGATCAGCACCGAAAGCGCGATCGAGAAGGCAAGGCCGATATCGATGAGGAAGGCGGGGATCGGCAGGAACAGCACCGCCAGGATGATGACGATGCCGAGCGCGAAGAAAACGTCGCGCCCGTTCTTGGCTACCGCGCCAGGCACAAGTGTTTCGCTGATTGCCATATCGTCCCCAAATCCAGAACCGCCACATGGAGGGCAGGCCCTCGACCGTAGCCCTCCAAGCTTGCGCGAAAGTGGGAGAGTGGCTACGGGACCTGGCCACGGTCTTTGCGAAAGGAAGGCAGATGCTCCTGATCATCGGCACGATCCGGTTGCCGCCCGGCAAGCTGGAACAGGCAAAGCCTGTGATGCAACGCATGATCCTGGCGAGCCGCGCCGAGCAGGGCTGCCTCGGCTATTCATACGCGCACGATGTGCTGGATGCCGGCCTCATCCATGTCTCCGAAGCCTGGGGCGACCGCGCCGCGCTCGAAGCGCATTTCAAGTCGGCGCATATCGCGGAATGGCGCGCGAGCTGGGCGGAACTCGGCATCGGCGACCGCAAGCTCACGCTTTTCGAGACAGACGGCGGCGCGCCGACCTGATCGTCTGAGCTATTTACGGCTGTGCCGCGTCCGCGGTCGCGACGGCGACCAGCCAGCGCCGTACCGCGTTCCTCCTCGGCGGAGAGGCCGGCGGGCGGAGCTGCTGGCCATCTTCGTCGTACAAGACGATTCCGGCCCTCTCACCGTACCGATACCCGACTAACTCCATCTCCTTGGTCACGCGGCAAGTCTTGCTTAAGGCTAATGCGGCGCAACGCCAAAATGGCGCCATAAGCGGTCGGCATTGCGATTGCCACACAAAGCCGCCGCGCGTATCAGGCTCGGCAGCTGTTTTTCTTTCGCATTACCGGCGAGCCGTCCCGTTGCCTGCCAGAAACGACCCACAAGTCTACGCCCGCCGGCTTCGCGCGGTGCTGATCAGCTCGATTCCTGTGCTCGAGGCACGCGGCATCGTGATCGTGCTGATGGCCGGCGTGGTCGGCGTCATCGCGGGCGCGGTGGTCACCGGCATGAGCGCGCTGGTGCAAGGCATGCATTGGCTGCTGTTCGATGTGCAGCCGGGCGGCCGGCTTTCGGCGATGTTCTCGCTTGCCGACCCGGTACAGGCGATGTTCCCGGCGATCGGCGGCCTGCTTCTCGGGCTTTCCGTCATCTGCCTCAGAAAGCGCAAGTTCCGCACGCCGGTCGACCCGATCGAGGCCAACGCGCTCTATGGCGGGCGCATGTCGCTCACCGACACGTTCATCATCGTGGCGCAGACGATGATCTCCAGCGGCTTCGGCGCCTCGGTCGGATTGGAAGCCGGCTACACGCAGATCGGCTCCGGCATTGCTTCCCGACTTGCCCGCGCCTTCCACCTGCGCCGCAATGACGTGCGCATTCTGGTCGGCTGCGGTGCTTCCGGTGCGATCGCCGCCGCCTTCGACGCGCCGCTGACGGGCGCCTTCTACGGTTTCGAGCTGGTGATCGGCATCTACTCCGTCGCCAATGTGGCGCCGGTGATGACGGCGGCAATCTCGGCCTCGCTGACGGCGGAAGTGTTCGGCGGAGTGCCGTTCCCCCTGGAACTGTCGGGTCTGCCGAATTTGACCGCCGGCGAGTATGTGCCGTTCCTGCTTCTGGGACTGCTTGGCGGGGCAGCCTCGATCGCCATCATGCATCTGGTGAGCATTGTCGAGCGCGTCTTCGTGCGGTTGTCGATCGACGCGTCGGTCAGGCCCTTCATCGGCGGCATCTTCGTCGGCCTGCTCGGGCTGGTCACGCCGCAGGTGCTCTCCAGCGGCCATGGCGCGCTGCATCGCGAGTTCGCCATGAACTACGCGCTGCCGGTGGTGGCGAGCGTCTTCGTGGTGAAGCTGGCGGCCTCGGCCATTTCGCTCGGCTCCGGCTTCCGCGGCGGCCTGTTCTTCGCCTCGCTGTTCCTGGGCGCTTTGCTCGGTAAGGTCTTTGCCGGCGTCATGGCGCTGACCGCGCCATCGGCCGGCGTCGACCCGGCGGTCGCCGCCGTCGTTGGCATGACCTCGCTTGCGGTCGGCGTCGTTGGCGGTCCACTGACCATGACGTTCCTGGCCCTGGAATCGACCCGCGACCTGACGCTCACCGGCGTGGTGCTGGCGGCCTCGATCATGTCGGCGATCCTGGTGCGCGAGACCTTCGGCTACTCCTTCTCGACCTGGCGTTTCCACCTGCGCGGCGAGACGATCCGCAGCGCGCATGACGTCGGTTGGATGCGCAGCCTCACCGTCGGCTCGATGATGCGCAAGGATGTCCGCACCATTCCTGCCTCGACCACGCTTGCCGAATTCCGCAAGGAGGTCCCGCTCGGCTCGGGACAGCGCGTCATCGCCGTCGAGCAGGCCGACCAATATGTCGGCATGCTGCTGGTGCCGGAACTGCACAGCGATCGCTCCGATGGCGATATGCCGGTGAGCGCGCTGGCCCACTTCAAGGACGCGGTGCTGGTGCCTTCGATGAACGTCCAGACCGCGGCCGAGACCTTCCAGCGCACCGGGGCCGAAGAACTGGCGGTGGTCGAGGACTTCGACGAGCGCATCGTGCTTGGCCTGCTCACCGAAAGCCATCTGATGCGCCGCTATGCCGAAGAGCTCGACAAGGCGCGCCGCGATCTGTCGGGCGAGGGCTAGCCCTCTCTTTCAACTGAAGCCCTGGCTCGGCGGCCGCGAGAATGCGGCCCGACCGCGCAACCCTGCCTCTTGCCATCTGTACAGTGGTACTGTACAAGATGTTCAGTGGAGGAACATGAATGCCCAAGGCATCTGGCAACGGTCAGGCGCAGGCGGCAAACGCCGGTGCGGCCGCAACGCTTGCCCATCAGGCTCTGGGGATGCGCCTCAAGAGCCTTCGCCTTGCTCGCCGCCTTTCCTTGCGCGACCTCGCGGAGGCGACCGGAACCAGCGCCAGCTTCATCAGCCAGCTCGAGCGCGGCCTGACCGGCGCCAGCACGGCATCGCTCAATCAGATCGCCTCCGCGCTCGGGGTCAGCGTCGCGCTGCTGTTTGCGGAAAGCGCGGCTCAGAATCACCATGGCGTGCTCAGGCGCAGCGAGCGCCCAAGCCTGCCGCCCAGCGACGGCTGCCGCAAGATGCTGTTGTCGCGGCCGCCGCTCAGCGACATGGAAGTCTATGTCGGCGAGTTCGAGATCGGCGGCTCGACCGGCCCCGACCAATACACGCATGGCGACGCGCATGAGATGCTGATCGTGCTGCGCGGCATTGTCGAGGTCTCGCTCGGCGAGGCGCGCCATGTCCTCGAAGAGGGCGACAGCGTCGAATACACCACGTCCACCCCGCATCGCACGGAGAACATCGGCAGCGGCCGGGCCGAAGTGATGTGGATCATCGCGCCGCCGACCTCGGCGCGCGCCGAGCTCGACCAATACACGACCTGGAAACCGCCCGCCGCCAGGTAACCGATCAAAACGCGGGCATGAATGGGAGAGTTATCGTTATGTTGAAATCGAGATATGGCATCGGCGCCGTCCTGGCGCTTGGCGTTCTGACCGGCGCGGCCTTCGCGCAGGACAAGCCCGTGGCGGGCGAGGTGAAGGAAGGCTCGCTCAAAGGCAAAACCCTGACCTTCGTCTCCTATGGCGGCATCTACCAGGACGGTCAGACGGCGGCACTAAAGGAGTTCGTCGACAAGTCCGGCGTCAAGCTGCTCAATGACGGCCCGACCGAGATCGCCAAGCTGCAGGCGCAGGTCGAATCCGGCAACGTCACCTGGGACGTAGTCGATACCGACGACCTGCCGCCTTACGTCTATTGCGGCAAGCTGTTCCAGAAGCTCGATCTGACGAAGCTCGACGTCTCGAAAATCCCGGAAGGCCAGGTTGGCGAATGCTCGGTGCCGGCGATGAATTACGGCGTCGTGCTGATGTACAACAAGGAGAAGTACAAGGACAATCCGCCCAAGAGCTGGGCCGACTTCTTCGACACCGAAAAGTTCCCGGGCGTGCGCGGGATCGACGGCTCCGGCAGCCCGACCGGCGGCTTGCTCGAACAGGCCTTCAAATATGCAGGCGGCGATCCGAAGGCGATGACGGTGGCCGATATCGACAAGGCCATCGATGTGGTCCGCAAGCTTGGGCCCGACACTATCTTCTGGAAGACGGGCGCTGAATCGCAGCAGCTCGCCGAATCCGGCGAGGCCGACATGCTGATGATGTGGACCGGCCGCGCCATGACCGCGGTCAAGAACGGCGCCAAATACGCACCCGCATGGCAGGATTGGCTGGTGGTGATGGACCAGATGACGATCCCGGTCGGCGTCAAGGACACGGATGCCGCTTACGCGCTGCTCAATGCCTATCTCGGCAAGAACGCGCAGGAGATCCTGACCGAGAAGACCTCCTACACGCCGATCAACAGCGAGGCGCAGCCCAAGGTCGACGCTTCCGTCGCCGCCTTCCTGACCAACACGCCGGAGCGCCAGAAGCAGGGCTACAAGCAGAACTTCAAGTTCTGGGTGCCGAACTTCGCCGTGGCGCAGGAGAAGTGGTCCGCGCTGATGGCCGGCAACTGACCGGCTGAGAGAGGCGAAGTCCGTGAGCGCGCTCGAACCGACGACGCCCTCCGCCCCGCAACGGGCGGGCTGGGCATGGCGGCCCTACGCGCTCACGCTGCCGGCGCTCCTCCTGCTGGTGGCCGTGATCGGCTACCCGCTGCTGACCATCGTGCTGCGCAGCCTGTCGGAGCCGCAATGGGGCCTGCAGAACTACGCCTGGTTCTTCGGCGCGCCCGTCAACCTGACGGTGCTTCAGCGCACCTTCACCATCTCGGCCTGGGTGACTGTGGTCTGCGTGCTCTGCGCTTATCCTTATGCCTATCTGATGACCGCCGTCGGGCCACGCGTGCGACTCGTCCTGGTGCTTTGCGTCTTGATCCCGTTCTGGGTGAGCGGCGTGGTGCGCACGCTCTCCTGGGTGATCCTGCTGCAGGATTCCGGCGTCATCAATTCGCTGCTGAGATCAGCCGGCTTCGACGGGGTCCGGCTGATCCGCACCCAGACCGGCGTGGTGATCGGCATGGCGCAGGTGCTGCTGCCCTTCATGATCCTGCCGCTCTATTCGGTGATGAAGGGCATCGACCTCAGGCTGGTGCAAGCGGCGCGAAGCCTGGGCGCGCGGCCGTCGCGCGCCTTCTTCACGGTCTATCTGCCGCTGTCGCTGCCGGGCGTCTATGCCGGCGCGATCATCGTCTTCATCCTGGCGCTGGGCTTCTACATCACGCCGGCGCTGCTCGGCGGACCCCGGTCGACCATGCTGTCGACGCTGGTGCAGACGCAGGTGCTCAGCCTGCTGCAATGGGGGCGCGGCGGCGCCATGGGCGTGGTGCTCCTCATCGCGACTTTCGTGCTGCTCGCATTGGCGGCGCCGGTGATGCGGTCCAGGTATCGCGAAGCGGGGCGACGCTGATGGAGATGAAGCCGCTTACCCGCCTCATCCTCGGTCTCGTCTGCCTGCTCGTGGCGATCTGGCTTGTGGCGCCGACGCTGGTCGTCGTGCCGATGTCGTTCAACGAGAACAAGTCGCTTGCCTTTCCGCCGCAGGGCTTTTCCTGGCAGTGGTACCAGAACTTCGCCACCAATCCGGAATGGTCGACCAGCTTTCTCAACTCGCTCAAGGTCGCTTCGCTGGTGGCGGTGCTGGCGACGGTGCTCGGCACACTGGCCGCCTTCGGCCTCGACCGCATGAAGGCGCGTCCGGCCAATCTCTTGCGCATGCTGATGCTGACGCCGATGGTGGTGCCGGGCGTCGTTCTGGCCATCGGCATCTATGCCGTCTATCTCGATGCGCAGCTCGTCGGCACGCTGACGGGCTTTGTGCTGGCGCATACCATCCTTGCGCTGCCCTTCGTGCTGATCGCGGTCTCGGCCAATCTTGAAGTGTTCGACCGGCGGCTGGAAACGGCGGCGGCAAGCCTCGGCGCCGGCGCGCTGACCACGTTCCGCACGGTGACGCTGCCGCTGATCCTGCCCGGCATCCTGTCGGGCCTGCTGTTCGCCTTCGCCACCTCCTTCGACGAGATCGTGGTGTCGCTGTTCATCACCAACCCTTACCTCAAGACGCTGCCGGTGCAGATATTTTCCTCGATCACGCGCGACGCCGATCCGACGGTCGCGGCCGTCGGCACCATCCTTTTGTTCGCCACCACGATCCTGATCGGCGGCGGCATGCTTCTTCTTGGCCGCGAGCGGAAGGGACGCCTATGAACCCGAGAGCGGAAAATCGCGGCGCCGCGATCGACCTCGATACGGTCAGCAAGGCCTATGGCTCCTTCAAGGCGCTGGACGGCGTCTCGCTCAGGATCGAGCCTGGCGAGTTCATGACGCTGCTCGGACCGAGCGGCTCGGGAAAGACGACGACGCTGAACGTGATTGCCGGCTTCACCGATGTGACCAGCGGCAGCCTGCTGGTCGGGGGAAAGAGTGTTGTCGGCGTGCCGGCGCACAAGCGCAATATTGGCGTCGTCTTCCAGCACTATGCGCTGTTCCCGCATATGACCGTCGGGCGCAACGTCGCCTATCCGCTGACATTGCGCGGCATCGCCCAGGACGAGTGCAAGAAACGCGTCGCGAAAGCGCTCGACATGGTCAAGATGGGCGACTTCGCGCATCGCTATCCGAGCGAATTGTCGGGCGGCCAGCAGCAGCGCGTGGCGCTGGCCCGCGCCATCGTCTTCGATCCGCCGCTGCTTCTGATGGACGAGCCGCTAGGCGCACTCGACAAGAAGCTGCGCGAATGGCTGCAGCTCGAGATCAAGCGCATCCATCGCGAGCTCGGCACCACCTTCGTCTATGTCACGCACGACCAGGAGGAGGCGCTGGTGCTGTCGGACCGGATCGCCGTCTTCAATCGCGGGCGCATCGAGCAGGTCGGCACGGGCCGCCAGCTCTATGACGAACCGGCGACTTTGTTCGTCGGCCGATTCATCGGCGATTCCACCGTGCTGCGCGGCGCGGCGAAAAGCGATGGCACCGGCACGGCTCTGACGGTCGCCGGAGAAACAGTTATCGTGCCGCGTCGCCTCGCGGGCGAAGCCCATCCGGTGATGCTGCTGCGGCCGGAAAAACTTGCCATCCGCCGGCCGGGCCAGGATGCCGCCGGCACGAACCGGCTGTCGGGAACGATCACCGAGGCGATCTATCTCGGTTCGGGGTCGAAATATGAAGTGAAGCTCGGCGACGGCTCGACTGCGATCGTGCGTTCGCCGCTCGCCGGCGAGAGTTTCGGCCTCGGCGAGAAGGTCGAGCTGTGCTTCGACGGCGCCGATGCGAAACTCCTGCCCGACGACAGCACGGCCGACACCACGCTCACCTGATCACCTCTTTGTTTTAACGCAATTCCCCGGACGGAAACCGTTTCACACTTTTTCTGGAATTGCTTTGGCGGAAACCATCCCATGCAAGTCAAGCGCAACGGCGACATCTCGTTCTGGTATGCGGATCTGGGTCACATCCCCGCGCCACGCGCGCCTTTGCCCAGCGACATCGAGGCGGATGTGGCGATCGTCGGCGCCGGTTATACAGGGCTGTGGACCGCCTACTATCTGAAGAAGGCGAAGCCATCGCTGCGCATCGTGCTGATCGAACGCGAGTTTGCCGGCTTCGGTGCCTCGGGACGCAATGGCGGCTGGCTGTCGGGGGGCTTCGGCTGGTCGCGCGAGAAATATCTGAAGACCTCGACACGGCAAGGCGTCACCGCGATGCAGAAGGCGATGGCCGGCTGCGTCGACGAGGTGATCCGGGTCGCGACGGAGGAAGGCATCGACGCGGACATCCGCCGCGTCGACAATCTGACGGTCGCCACCAATCCGGCGCAGCTGGAACGCGTGCGCGACGAATGCGAGACGATCCGCTCCTGGGATGCCGATCCCGAACGCATCGAGCTGCTCGACGCCGAGGCGACCCGGGCGCGCATCAACATCCGGAACGTCATGGGCGGCTTCGTCATCCACGGCCAGGCGCGGGTGCAGCCGGCCAAGCTGGTGTGCGGGCTCGCGGCGGCGGTCGAGCGCCTCGGTGTATCCATCTATGAGAAGACGACGGTCACCGCGATTGCCAAGGGCGTTGCGACCACGGATCGCGGCACCGTGCGGGCCGAAACCATCATTCGCGCGACGGAAGGGTTCACCGCCGGCATTCCCGGCGAGGAGCGGACGTGGCTTGCGCTCAACAGCGCGCAGATCGTCACCGAGCCGCTGTCGGAAGAGCTCTGGCGCAAGATCGGCTGGGAGGGGCACGAGCTGCTCGGCAATGCCGCGCATGCCTATTGCTATGCCCAGCGCACGCGCGAGGGACGCATCACTATGGGCGGCCGCGGCGTGCCTTACCGCTACGGGTCGCGCACCGACGTCAACGGGCAGACGCAGCAGGCGACGATGGATCAGCTGCACACGATCCTGACGACGCTCCTGCCGCAGACGGCCGGGTGCCGCATCGACCATGCCTGGTGCGGCGTGCTTGGCGTACCGCGCGACTGGTGCACCACGGTCGGCCTCGACCCCGCGACGCGCATCGGCTGGGCCGGCGGCTATGTCGGGCTCGGCGTCTCGAGCTCCAATCTGTCGGGGCGCACGCTGACCGACCTCGTGCTCGGCCAGAATACCGAGCTGACGCGGCTGCCCTGGGTCAACCGCAAGGTACGGGCGTGGGAGCCGGAGCCGTTCCGCTGGCTTGGCGTCCATTCGATGTACCAGCTCTACCGCATCGCTGACAGCCGCGAGGCCGCCGGGCTTGCGCATACCTCGAAGCTTGCTGCCCTGGCGGACAGCCTCACCGGTCATTGATCATGGAGACCAGCTTGATCGATCTTTCGACTTTCCACGACCTCGCCAAGGCCGACATCGGCGCCTTTTCACCGAAACCGACCTCGGTCGAAGGGGATCAGCTGGAGGCCGCGCGATCCTTCTTCCAGTCGCCGGACGGGAGCGTCGACATCGGCATCTGGGAATGCACCCCCGGCCGCTTCACCGCCGATCGCACGAACTCGTCGGAGATCTGCCACATCATCTCCGGCCGCGCCGCGGTGAGCCGCGCCGATGGCGAGATGCGTGAGCTGGGACCGGGAGACCTCCTCGTCCTGCCGCAGGGATGGAAGGGCGAGTGGCGCATCCACGAGACCACGCGCAAGCTCTACATGATCCAGAGCGCCGGCTGATCCTGATCCTTCGCGTACGCCGTTTGCCCGAAGCATGCTTCACACGACGTGCGATCAGTGATCGATCGGACCTTTCGGCGAGACAAGCGTCGTGCCCGCGGTGGTTGGACGCTCGATCATGCGGCGCACGCGCGGCGGGTTGTCACCGCTGTGCAGCGCGCGGATGCGTTCGCCGACCACGGCGTCGGCGTGAGTGGCGCGCCGGTTGTGGCGGATATACTCGACCCAGGTCGGCGTGTGGTAGTGCTCGATCCACACCGACGGATTTTCGAGGTCGCGGGCCAAAGTCCAGTTGCGGGCGCCGTCACGGCGGCGGATGCGGCCGCGCTCGGCCATGGTCGCCAGGAATTCCGGCACGTCCTGCTCGCGGATGATGTACTCGATCATGATGGCGATCGGGCCGCTGCGCGGCTTGAGGTCGAGCGCCAGCATCGGCTCCTTGAAGCGGTTGAGCGGATCGAGGTTGAGCACCGTCTGCCGCGGCAAGGGCAGGACGAAGCCGATGGCGCCGCCGGCGAGCATCGCGATCGCCGCCGCGGTCAGCGCGATTTCCGCGCCATGCGCGTCGGCGACGACGCCCCAGATCCAGCTTCCCAGCGCGATGCCGCCGAAGGTTGCCGTCTGGTAGATCGACAGCACGCGGCCGACCACCCAGCGCGGCGTCGACATCTGCACCGTGACGTTGAAATGCGAGAGCGCGATCACCCAGCAGGCGCCGCCGATGAGCAGGCCCGCCGATGTCTGCCAGGCATTGTGGCTGACGGCGGCGTTGAGGGCGCAGAGCGCGAAGCCGCAAAAAGCCATGCGCACCATCGTCTCGCTCGACAGCAACTGCCTGAGCCGCACGCTGATCAGCGCGCCGCCGACCGCGCCGATGCCGAAGGCGCCGAGCATGATGCCGTAGGTCAGCGCATCGCCCTTGACGACGTCGCGCGCCACCAGGGGAAGAAGCGCCAGCACCGCGCCGGCGCTGAAGCCGAAGGCAGAACCGCGGACCAGCACCTTGGCGATGTTGGGCGACATGGCGACATAGCGCAGGCCGGCGCCCATCGCGGCGCCGAGCGACTCGCGCGGCAGGGTTTGCTCGGGCAGCGCCGGCTTCCAGCCGGCAAGCACGGCTATCAGGCCGATATAGCTGACGGCGTTGGCGGCGAAGGCGGCCGCGGCACCCGCGGCGGCGACGATGACGCCGCCGATGGCCGGGCCGACGCTGCGGGTGATGTTGAACCCCAGCGAATTGAGCGCGACCGCCGCCGGCACCTTGGCGCGCGGCACCATGTCGCCGACCGAGGCCTGCCATGACGGGCTGTTCAGCGCCGTGCCGCTGTCGATCAGGAAGGTGAAGGCAAGCAGCGTCCAGGGCGTCATCCAGCCTCGCCAGGTGAACAAGGTCAGCAGCGCCGAGACGACCAGCATGAAGGTTTGCGCCACCAGCATCACCTTGCGGCGGTTGAAGCTGTCGGCGATGGCGCCGGCAACGAGCGCGAACAGCATGATCGGCAAGGTGGTCGAGGCCTGGACCAGCGCCACTTGGTAGGGCGAGGTGGCGATCGTGGTCATCATCCAGGCGGCGCCCACGCCCTGGATCAGGCCGCCGAAATTCGACACCAGGCTGGCCGCCCACACGGCGCGGAAGATGCCGTGCCGGAACGGCGCCAGCGCGGAGACGCGTTCGCTTTCCGGCTCGTCGTCGATCATGGTTGCGCCTTCGTCCGCTATGCAGGCTCGCCGCGCCCGAAGCGGCGGGCGACTCGCCAAAGAGTGCGACCCACCAACAGGATGGCAAAGGCAAAAATGCGTCGGCGAAGCTTTAAGCCAAGCATCTCGCCGGTCTGGACCAAGATTTCGCTAATTCGCGCCTTCAACCTCGGCCAAGCCTATCATCTTGCTGCTCACGCAAAGCCCGAGCGCATGGCCACGAGGCGTCAGAAGCCGTGTTCGATGCGCTCGAAGATAACGTTGGTGAAGGCCGAGATCTGGCTGCCGATGAACGGGCCGGTGAGCGCTACCACGAGCATGATGGCGACGATCTTCGGCACGAAGGTCAGAGTGATTTCCTGGATCTGGGTCAGCGCCTGGATGAGCGCGATGCCGATGCCGACCACCATGGCCACGAGCACCACGGGGGCTGAAGCGGTGAGAACCGTCCACACCGCATACTGGACGATATCGAGGGCATCGGCCTCGTTCATCGGCTGTCCCTCATGCGAGACGGTTAGGCGGCCGGCTTGATCGACACGCCCGCGCCGACCGGAACCTGGGTGCCGTCCTGCAGCACTGCGATCAAGCCGCTGCTGGAGAGCGTCACCGAAGCCACCGTGCCGGTGGTCTTGCCGTCGGCCGAGGTGATCGAGCGGCCGATCAGCGCGTCGGCCTGCGACAATGCCGAGGACTGCATGATCTGGTCAAGCTTGGTGTTGGTCTGCACCGACTGCTCGACCTGGGAGAAGGTCGCGAGCTGAGCGACATATTGGGTGGAATCCATCGGCTTGGTCGGATCCTGGTTCTTCATCTCGGCGATCAGGAGCTTCAGGAATGACTGGTAGTCCACCGCCGTCTTCGAGGTCTTCTGGCTGGCCTGGTTGGCGCCAACCGGGATCGTTGTCGTCATGTCGACGGCCATCTTATGCTCCTACAGCCAGCGCGCGCGGCGTTTCGGGAATGTCGTCATTGCTTTCGAGCGCCTTGCGCTCGAGCGGATAGAGCGCGCGGATCGCCTTCAGCGCCTCATAGATTTCATTCTCACCGACCATGCGGTCGATCTGCTTCAAGCTGTTGCAGATGTCCTGGTTGTCGAAGCTCGCGATCAGCATCGGCAGCGAGCGGCGGAACATGTCGCGCGCCTCAGCGGCGCCCGTCGGGTTGATCAGCATGATCTGCACGATGAAATAAAGCTGCCTGAGCGGCGTCGAGGCCTGGTCGGCCTGGATGACGTGGCTTTCGAGCAGGAACTGCACATCGTTCATCAGCTCGATGGTGACCTTGCGGTCGACGCGGATGACCGCGCCGTTGATGTAGATCTTCTCGTTGGGCTTCAGCGAGATCTTCAGCGTGTTGGTCATTGGATGCCGTCTCGGATGATCTGGGAGACCTCGATCAATCCTTCGAAATTGTTGGTGCGGCCCTGGCGGATGTCCTCGGTCTCGCGCAGCAGCCAAAGGCCGATGGAGATCAGATTGGCGCGCAGCTCCTTGGGCAGGGCGTTGTCGCTTGAGCCGAGATCCTCGACGAAGGCGGTCCAGACGCGGTTGGTGAAGTGCAGCGCCTCCACCGCTTCCATCGAATCCGTGCCGACGGCGGCTGCCGCTGCTAGCATGTCGATCGAACGGGTGAGCAGCTGCCGCTCCCTGTCCTTGGCATCGGCGACGGAGTCGGTCTGGATGTCGGCGTAGGAGAATTGATACATCGTCGGCGCTCTGGCGTTCCGGTTTACGTGTTCAAGTCAGATAGTTGAGCAGGCTGAGCTGCTGCAGACGTGCGGTCAGGGCGAAGGACGTCTCGATATGCTGTGTCAGGTCGGCGACGCGGGTCGCGGCCTCCGAGGGATCGACGCCCTCGAGATCGACGATATGCTTCTCGAAGAGGTCGACCTGGGTCTTCATGCGGTCGCTGGCATCGGACACGCGCTGCTGGGCAATGCCTGTCTGAGCCCGTATCTGGGTGATGCCGCCGATGGCTTCGCCGACCAGCGCCTGCGCGCGGCTGACGACCGCGTTCCGGGCGGCCTCGCTGATGCTGCCGGTAAGCAGGCTGCTGACCATGGCCGACGCCATGGCGAGCTTGCGGATGCCCTGCTCGTTGGCGCTGACCGAGGTCTGGGTGGTTTCGTTGAGCGAGATGCGGCTGGTGATCTGATCGTCGGTGGCGCTCGACCAGTTGGCTTGCCAGCCGGCGCCCAGGAATTGCGGCTCGACCTTGGTGGTGATGAAGTCGTCCATCTGCGCGGCGGTGATGTTGGCTGCCGCCGGGTCGGTCTGGGCAAAGCCGAAATAGCCCGAAAAGGCGGCGTCGAAGGCGGCCTTGGCCGGCGAGCCGGCGGCATTGAAATCGTCGACCGGCTTGACGTCGGTATTGGTGCCGGCAAACAGATATTCGCCGTTGACGCTGGTGTTGAGGATGCCCGTCATCTGCTGTAGCGCCGCGGCGCCGGCGGTCTGCAGGATGCTGGTCGAGGAGTCGCCCGACACGCCGCTGGTCAGCGCCGACAGGAAGCTCTGCGCGGCACCGGCGATCTGGCCGAGCGAATCCTGGGTCGATGTCAGGCGCGCTTTGACGAGCGCGTTGGAATCGACGATGCCGTTCAGCCGGTCGAGGTCGCGCTGGAAGGTGACGGCCTGGGTCGTGCGGCTGCCAAGCGCCAGGCCGACATCGGCGACCGAACCGGTCTGCGATTCCTTGGTTGCCTTGATGAGGTCGGCCTGCATCTTTGCCTGCTGGTAACGCAGGGCGTTGGAGATGGCAGCAGAGGAAACGCCTGTCGCTTTCATGAATTATCCCACCGCGCTCATCAGGGCGTCCAGCATGTCGCTCACGGTCTTCATCATATGCGCCGAGGCCTGATAGGTGTGCTCGAGGTCGAGCAGCAGAGACATCTCCTGGTCGACATTGACCCCGGTATCGTTGGACAGCGCCTCGGCCGTGCGTGCGGCCAGCGCCTGCTTGCTGTCCGCATTGGTCGAGGCCTGCTGGCGCACGCCTTCGAACCAGCCGATGGCATTGGCCGCATAGTCGGAGACGCCGGAGCTGGCGGCGATGCCGGCGGAGCTGTCAAAGGCCATCGGCTGATCGAGTTTGTTGCCGTAGCCGATCAGAAGGTCCGCATAGGATGCGCCGCCCGTGTTGACGACATAGGCCGCACCATTGGCGCCCCCGTCGCGCAACAGCGCGGGATTGCCGCCGGCGCTCGGATCGAAGGCGGCATTGACGCTGATCGATCCGGCGAGACCGCCGACCAGGGTGCCGGCGGCCGGAATCGCCGGAGCGCCGGGCCAGGTGAACAGGCCGGCCGCATTAGGCTGCGATGGCGCGGTTTCGGCAAATGCCGTGACAAGGCCGCGCGCGATTTCGTCGAGCTGGCTTTGCATGGTCGAGGCTACGCCGTCGCGCAGCTTCAGAAGGCCCGCAAGCTTGCCGTCGGCAGTGGTGTTGTCGGCAGCGCCGGCCGAGACCGGCACATTGTCGATATAGACGGTGTTGCCGGGTGTGCCGGCCGAATAGCCGGACGACGGCGTGAAGGTCACCGAGCGCGGCACGGTCTCGAACAGCGTGGCGCCGTCCTTGGTGGTGATGACCATGTCGTTGTCGCCGCGCGTGAAGGTCGAGACCGGGACATATTCCGATATCTTCTTCAGAAGCGCGTCGCGCTGGTCGAGCGCGTCGGAGACGTCGGTGCCGGAACGGGTGCCCGAAATGACCGCCTTGTTGGCGTCCTGGAACTGGCTGAGCAGCGAGTTGAGGTCATTGACGGCGGTGGCGATCTGGCTGTCCGCCTGGGTGCGGAAATCCTGGATCGCCTGCGTGCCGCTGTTCAGCGAATTCACCACTTGCTTTGCGGCGTCGACGACGCTGGTGCCGAGGTTCTGGTTCGACGGCGTGGTGGCGTAGAGTTGCAGGGCTTTCTGCAGGTTGGCGATCGCGGTGGAGGGGGACGACGCGTTGTCGACCCCGTTGACCGACAGATCGAGCTGATCCATGCCGTTGTAAAGCGCGCTCTGGCCGCTCCATGCCGATAGCGCCGAGAGGTTCTGCCGGAACAGGAGATCATTGGCGAGGCGCTGGATTTCCACCACCCTGGCGCCGGGCGCCGTGCTGGTCACCACGGCGATGCGGCGGGTATAGTCCGGGTTCGACGCATCGGCCACATTGCGCGATACAACGCTGGTCTGCTTGGACGTGGCCAGGAGCGCCGACTGGGCAATGCTTAGTGCGGAGGAAAGTGACATGCGGATCTTTCACGGGCGGCGCCCGTCGTTTATCTCTTCAGATTGACGAGGACGTCCATCAGGTCCGAACCGGTCTGGAAGACCTTGGAGTTGGCGGTGTAGCTGCGCTGCGCCGCAATCATGTTGGTCAGTTCCTCGGCGATATCGACATTGGAGTTTTCAAGGGCGCCGGAGACGATTGAGCCGAGCTTGCCTTCATTGGCAAAGCCGATGTGGACGGCGCCGGAATCGGTGCTCTGCACATAGACGTTGCCGGGCATTGCGGTGAGGTTGTCGGGGCTCTGAACGTCCGCCAGCGGGATCTTGTAAAGCGCCTTGGTCGAGCCGTCCGCGAACTGCGCGTAAATGACGCCGTCCTGGCCAATCTGGACCTTCTGGATGGAGCTCGGGGCGTTGCCGTTGAGCTTGGCGTCGGCGACCGTGAAGCCGGTGCCGAGCTGCGTCAGCTGGGAGAGATCGAGGTCCAGCGTCGAGCCGCCCGGCACCGTGAACGAGACGCTGTCCGGCGTGCCGGCAAGCTTGCCCGTCGTGGTGTCGAAGGTGAGGTTGGCCGATCCCAGCGCACCGCCGGTATAGGGGAAAGAGGTGCCTGCGGTCGCCTTCGACTGATCGAAGACCGAGACTTCCCAGGTGCCGGCGCCGGTGTTGGTAAAATAGACGTCGAGCAGCTTCTTGTTGCCCAGGTTGTCATAGGCAACCAGCGAGGTCTTCGACGTATATTGCGCCGAAGCGCTGTTGGTGGAGGGCAGGCTGCCGGCCGCGACCGGGGTGGCGCCCGCCGGCAGGTTGCCGGAGAAGAGGCCCTCGGTGCTCGGCGTCGCCGTCATCTGCTGATCGGAGATCTGCACCGGCACGAGGCCTTCGAAGCCGTTGGCGGTCGCGGCCGGGTCGCCATTGGCGTAGCTGTAGGCCATGAGTTGGTAACCGGCGGCATTGACCAACCGGCCCTGCGCGTCCGGAACGAAGGAGCCGGCGCGGGTGAGATAGGGCGTGCCGCCGGCATCCTGGACGACGAAGAAGCCGTCGCCGTTGACGGCAAGGTCGGACACCGAGGTGGTGTAGGTCATGACGCCTTGCGTGCTGACGGCCGAGCGGATCGTCGTCGTCACGCCACCGGAATTATAAGCGCCCCCGGTGCCGGGCATAATCAGTGTCGAGAACTCTGCCGAAGAGCGCTTGTAGCCGGTGGTGTCGGAGTTGGCGATGTTGTCGGCCACCGCGGAGAGGCGGTTGGCCTGCGCGTTCATACCGGAAACGCCGGTCCGCATCATTCCGTAGAGGCTCATCGATGGATCTCCGCAGTGCCTTGGTAGCAGGCCATGAAATTAGGCCTCGTGTCTTGCGCGAGGCTGGCGCGAGACGTGCCTTGCGGCCATCAAAACACCAGCCGGTAGCCGAGGAACCTCTTGGAATCGATGGGATCGTGACCGAGCTTCTCGCGCAGTTTCTTGCGCAGCTTCGAGATGTGGCTCTCCACCACGTTCTCCTCGACCTCTTCGTCGAAGATGCCGTAGATGGCGTTGAAGACCTGCGTCTTGGTCACGCGCCGGCCGCGGTTGCTGGCCAGATATTCCAGGATGCGCCGCTCGCGCCGCGGCAGCGGCAGCGGCTCGCCGTCGATCTCCGGATCGCGGCCGTCCATGAAGATGCGCATCGACCCGACTTCGGTGTAGGCGGCCTCTTCGGAGCCGCGGCGGCGGATGGCGGTGATGCGGGCAAGAATCTCGCGGATATGGACGGGCTTGCGAACGACATCGTCGACGCCGCTTTCGAACAGCCGCAGCGTATGTTCGAGCGAGTGATGCTCGCTGAGCGCGATCACCGGCGCGCCGGTGCGGTCGCGGATCTGACGCGGCGATATCGCGCCCTCGCGGCAGTCGCCGATGAGAAAGGCCCTGACGGATCTGAGATCGGTGTCGGCGGCGGAACTCACCCATTCGCCGAATTCGCCTGGCGCGAAGCCGGCTGTGGCCACTCCCTCGCGATCGAAAAGTGAAGAGTAGCCCTCTGTCACGAGCTCCCGCTCGTCAACGATCACGATCATCGGCCCGCCCTCCGAATCAAAATCACTTGCCCCGTGCGGAAAGGGGTACCCGGCTCGGCGAATCCTGAAAAACCATCATTTCTTGTAACTATTTTCTTGGGAGTTTTTGGGGGACCGTAATAAAGGCGGTTCTGCAGGTGTTCGCGCCGAACTGCCGGCTGACGATATTGGCGCCGGCGAGTATGCCGGCGACGGTCGACCGGCGTCCGAAGTTTAGCAACTATTGATTGCAGAAAGCGCTGGCATTCGGCGTCCATTTGCCGAAGCCGGTGGCGACCATGTTGGCGATGACACGGCAGACATAGACCTTCTGCGCCGGGTCGTTGTCGGGGCCGGCATGATAGCGGGCGACGGCCATCGACCAGGTCATATGCCGGGCATGCAGCCTCACCAGGAAGCGCGCCGCGTAGTCGACATTCTGATGCGGGTCGAGCATGTCCTCGACGCTGCGGAACTGCGCGCCGTGATAGCGATGGTTGATCTGCATGCAGCCGAGGTCGATCAGCGTCTTGCCCTCGCGACGCGCATTTTCGAATGTGGCGAGCGCTTCGGTGCGGCTGTGAGGAAAGACGGCTTTTCCTTCTATATTCAAAGCGTTAGGCTGAAGGCTGCCTTTCTTTCCGGTCTCCGTCAAGCCGACCGCATAGAGGATGCCGGCCGGCACGCCGTAGCGGTCGGCGGCGCGCAGGATCTCCGGCTCGCAAGGGTTGGCGGTGGCGGCGGCCGTGCCGACGGCGAAACTAGATATATATATCGTCGTCAGCACGCTCGCGAAGAGGCGAAGCGGGACGAGCGAATTCCTGTGCGCCACTGCCGTCGTTCCTTCCCGGTTGCCGGTCGCCGCCCGCGCCGTTGCCGCCCGAGTTCTCGGGCTGGAACGAAGGCTGGTCGCGGCCTGCCGACATCGGCATGCCACCGCTTGCGTCGGCGCGGCCGGCCGCATGTGCTGCTATCGAAGGTTGCAGGATCGTAACCTTGTCGATGTCGAAGCCGAGGCTGCGCATGGACTTGACGATGGCGTCGCTGTCGGCGGTGAGACGGCGGTATGCCTCGTGTGTCTCGGGCTTCATCTCAATCGAAAGTTGCTCGCCTGAGAGCCGCAGGCTGGCGGTGACGGATCCGAGCTCCGAAGGATGGAGCTCGATCTTCAGCACATGTGTCGGAACGGCAACAGAATGGGTCGTCTGCAAGCCTGCCGAGGCGCTTGTGAAGGCTTGCTGAACGCCCCTGTCGGAGGCAAGCGCTTCAACCAGCGCCGATGCCGTCTGGCCGATCGGGTTTTGCGCCGGCGCCGGGAAGCTCTGCTGGCTGACAACTTCCATGCGTGCGGCGGAAGAAGACGGCTTGCCCGGTGTCTGCTGCGTGGCCGATTGTGAAGCCTTGGAAGCGGAAGCCGGCCGCCAGCCTTGCGGCGATACCGCGCTGTCGGCCTGCGGTTCGTTCCCTTGAGCCGGCACGATTTTGCTACCAATGCGGCCCGGCATGTCGAGAGCCACGTCGCCCTTCACCGGCTTCTGCCCGAAGTCAGGCCCGTGATCTTCAGCCGCCGTCGAACGGACGGATCGCGACTGCGGCTCGGCGGAACCGTCGATCGCTGCGCGCTTGCCCGGGCGCAGCGGCAATTCGAGCGATCCGCGCTTGCCGGCGTCATCGTCACCGTCGGTGGAACCGTTGCCGCCCGCGCTCGACGACTGCGCGAAATGCTTCATGTCGCTCAGCGCCATCAGCAACGGCAGGCGGTCTCGCAGCGGCGCGGAATCATCGGCTTGCGCCGTGGAATCTTTGTCCGTCGTCGGCTTCGCTTGATGTGTCTGGGCGGTGGTCTTGGCAGACTTTCCCGCGGTTGCTTTCTGCGAGCCGGTTTTAGCCCGCGCGTCGTGATCGGGCTCCTGATTGCCGTTGTCGGCCGATGAACGCTTTGCGGGATGTGGGTCCGGCAATACGAGCCCGGTCGCCGGTTTGTCCTGTGGCCGATCGGGCTTCTCCGTCCCTTGCACCATCTCGCCGAAATTCTGATCGTTGTCCTTGCCGCCGGCGGCTTGCTGGCGGGGCTGGGTCGAAGCAAAGCCCGGCAAGGTCTGGTTGACGCTGGTCATTTGGGGGCTGCTCCGAGGAGTTGGTCGATCTGGTCGAGCTGACGGCGCGTGCTGGTCACCGCCGTATCGATCGGGTCTTGCGCTTCGGGCGCCGCCGGCGCGGATGCCTGCACCACCGGCGCGGCGTCGATCGGCGCTGGAGCGGCCGGCGGCGTTTCAGCCGATGTTTGCGCCGGCCGCGGGACGGAGGGCTGCGCGTCTTTCGCTTGATCACCCGGCGCGACCACCGGATCGGTCACTGCAACCGCCGGATCGCGTGCCGCGACCGCCGGATCGCGTGCCGCGACCGCTGGCTGGTCGGGCATCGCTCCTTCCACCGCAGGCAAGTTCGCATTGGCCGGATCGGCCGAGGCTTCCGTCGCGGATTTCGCATCCTGGCCTTTTGCGACGGTTGCCGGTGCAGCGTCGGCTTTCGGGGCCGCTTTCACCGGCGCAATCACTTCGCCCGCGACCGCCTGTGCGGCGTCGAGCAGGTCGCGGTCGCCTTGCGAAAGCTTGCCACGATCAATTTTGCCGAGCTTGGCACGCACTTCGTCGACATTGGCCGACGTCATGGTGGAGAGGCTCGAATAGAGCTGGGTGCGCGAGTCGTCCTGGTTGCCATTGCCGTTGCGGCCCAGCTCCGCCTTGGCAGAGGCGAAAGCCGAGAGCTCCGTCATGCCGTCTATCGCGGCGCGGCGCGCGATGCGCAGGTAGATCACCTTCTCGCGCTCGGGATCCATCATCGAGGTGATGTCGGCGATCTTGTCCTGACTGATCGCCATGTGCAGCGTGATGACGCCGGAAACGAAGGCGTCGGCGAACTGGCTGGCGTAGGGCGAATAGAGATAGGACGCGACATATTGGGTCGAGGCCAGCGCGAAGCGGGCGGCGTCGCCTTGCGCGGCCGCGATGCCGACGGAGCGGCGGAGCGCAGCCTCCTCGACCAGCGTGCCGGGGCTGAGCAGGCGCGCCTCGTCGAGCAGCGTCAGCGCTGCCGCCGGGTCGTCGGTCGCAAGCAGCGAACCCTTGACCAACGCCAGGAAGGCGCCGAGGTCGGCGGGCACGCCCATCGGATCGATCGGCCTCAGCATTTCGATCGCCTCGGCCGGCCGGCCGTTCAGATAGGCGACGACGCCCTTAGCAATGGCGAGGCTTTGCGGGTCGGTCGTCGCGCGCGAAGCCGCCGCCGCGACCGTCACCGGATTGCCGCCGCTCATGCCATACGCGAGCAAGGCGCGGAAATTCTTCGGCTCCTTGAAATCCTCGGCATCGGCGTTGCGCATTCGGGCGTCGATCATTTCGAGGAGCTTCGCCTGCATCGGCAACGCGGCGTGATCACCGCCGGCAATGCGGTCCTGGATCAGCTGCAGCGAACGCACCAGCTGATAGGGCTGCAGCGCGTCCTGCGCGAAGGCCGCCGGCGAGCCTGCCGCAAGCAATAGCAGCGCTACCGCGCCGCCGATGACGCTCCTGCCCTTCATCCGCCGGCCGTCATCAGGATTTCGATACGCCGGTTCGCGGCCGCCATCGGATCGGAGGCGATCTTGGGCTGCCGGTCGGCGAAGCCCGCGACCTCGGCGATGCGGCTTTCGTCGACGCCGCCGCGCACCAGCATGTAATAGGCTGAATGAGCGCGCGCGGTGGACAGCCGCCAGTTGTCGTAAGTGTCGCTGCGGAACGGCCGCGCGTCGGTGTGGCCGCTGATGGTGATGGTGCCTTTCTTCTGGTTGATGATATGGCCGATCTTTTCCATCGCCAGCACCAGCTCACGGCGCGGCATGGCCGAGCCGATCTCGAACATGCCGAAATCCAGCTGATCTGTGATCGAAATGACGACACCCTTGTCGGTCGCCTCGACCGAGACGCCGTCGGCCAGCTTTTCGCCCGGCAGGAATGCCTTGGCGAGTTCCTTCTTGATATCCGCGGCTGCCTGTAGAGCGGCTTTGCTTGGCGCCTTGTCACCTTTGTCGGTGGTCTGCTCGGGTTCGGCCTTTTCCGCCTTCGCGGTTTCGGCTTTGCTGTCGGCCGCTGCAGCCTCGCGCTTGTCCGCTTCAGCTTTCCCGGTTTGGGCTTTCTCGGTCTTGCCTGCTTCGCCCGCCAGCTTCCCGGCGTCGCCTTGCGCAGCTTTTGCCCCGCTCTTGGCGTTGGTCTTTTCCGGGCTTGCCAGCGGCTCCAGCGGCGCAGCCGTCAGCGCAGGAGCGGCCGAAACGGCCTTCACCTTCGGCACCGCGACGGTGGCGACCTTCTCGCCGGGCCTGACCGGATTGCCTTCGATCTTGGCGCGTTCGGCGGTGGCCTCGGCGCCGGGCGCCGCCACCTGCTGCGACCAGAAATCCGGTGCGAACGGATCGCGATAGGATTCGCCGCCGGACGCGCCAGTCGCCGGACCCGCCGCCTGGGCGCCGCCTTCGCCCTTGGCGCTGACGTTCTGCATCACGCCCGTATCGGCGGCGATCTCCGCCAGCACCGCGTAGGGATCGGCAAACAGCTTTTCATCGGAGAGCTGGGCATCCTGCGCCCCGGCCTTCGTCTGCCGGCGTTCGGAGGAACCGGCGCCGCCCTTGCCGTCATCGCCCGCCTTGGTCGCGCCCTGCTGCGGGTTGTCTGCGGTCAGCCCGACCTTGCTCGGGCCGTCGCCGAGGTCTTCCAGGCCCTTACGGCTGGAGTTGCGATCGATCAGCTCGACCGGGTTGAAATAGCTGGCGACGGCTGCCTTGGTCTGCTCGTTGGCGGCGTTGATCAGCCACATGACGAGGAAGAAGCACATCATCGCCGTCATGAAGTCGGCGAAGGCGATCTTCCACACGCCACCATGGTGAGCGTCGTCATGACCGTCGTGATTGCGCTTGACGATGATGATTTCGTGCCGGGGGTCGGCATGCTCGACGGCGCTCATGACAGGACCTCCGACAAGGACGCCGACCACTCGGCGATACGCGTCTCGAACACCGTTTCGTCAATGGTGACGGTCAGGTCGAAGCCCGGCGCCTCGGTGAAGTCGAGATTGGCGGCGCGGGATCCGAGCGCCTCTTTCAGCGGCTCGAACAGCGAGAGCGGTCCCCGGACACCGATACGCACGGCCTCGCTGTCGGCAACCGCGGCGCCAATCACGCGCGAAAGCGCTTGCAGCGAACGTTGCTGAAGGTCGTCGCTGAGAAGGCCGCCGACGATGCGGGCGACGGTCGCGCCGGCAAGCTCGGCAACGCGCCGCTCCATGGCTTCGATGCGCGTGGCGATGGCCGTGCCGACGTCGCCGCCGAAGCTTTCAAGGAATGCTCTCGCCGCTTCATCATTGGCCTGGCGCTCGGCGTCGAGCGCCGCCTGATGGGAAAGCGCAAGGCGTGCCTCGAGCGCTGTCTCCGCGTCGGCCACAGCCTCGGCGATCAGCGCGCCGATATCGGCCTGCGGCGCCGGCGCGGCCGGCATATGCTGGACATCGCGATCCTTCGGCACCTGGCTGGCTGCCGAGGTCCGCGACCCGAAATCGGGCAGGAGATCGAAGAGGGCTGCCGAAGCCATGGCCTACCCCACGGCTTCCGGGGCGGCAGCCCATTTGCGCAGGATCTGCGCGGTGCGCTCCTCGTTGAGATCGACCATGCGGGCAAGCCGCTCCTGCGGCGCCGGCCGGATTTTCTGGCGCAGGTCGTCGAGCGGGGTTGCGCCGGCGCGCGCGCCGGCTGGGGTCTCGGCGGTGATCGCGGCGACGGGTGCGTCGGGCATCGGCAGGGAACGCTGCACGTCGTCGAAGCTCGGACCGGCAATGGCAGCGGGCTTCGCCGACGCCGTCAGCGCTGCGGCCATCGGCTTCAGGCCGAAGAAGGCAACCAGGAAGACGACGACGATGAAGGCGCCGGCATTGATCAGCGTGCCGGTATAGGTGCCGATCGAGGCAAGGATGCCAGGCTGGTCGATCGGCTCTCCGTCGAGGCCGTTGATGAACTCGACCGCCGACACGTCGATGATGTCGCCGCGCTTGTCGTCGAACCCGGTCGCCGAGGCGACCATCTTCTGGATATCGGCGACGCGCTTGGCGATCTGCTCCGGGGTCGCATCCTTGCCGAGGATGGTCTTCAGGCGATCCTGGTTGACGACGACCGCGATCGACATCTTGTTGACCGTGTAGCCGTTCGAAACGGTCGCGATCTTCTTGGAATTGATCTCGTAATTGGTGATCTCTTCCTTGCGATCGTTCTGCGAGGTGGATTGTGGTCCCTCGGTGGTCGTCGTCTGCGTCTCGGGCAGGTTCTGCTCGACGCTGGTCGGGGTCGAAGCCTGCTTCTGGTTGCTGGCCTCGTTTGTCTTCACCGATTGCACCGAACGCTCGACGCGTGAGTTCGGATCGAAGATCGTCTCCTCCGTCTGGCGGCTGTCAGTGTTGACGTCGGCCTTCACGCTGGCGCGGAAATTGTCCGGACCGAGATAGGGTGTGAGGGCGCGGCGGATATTGTCGCCGATCTGCGCCTCGACCGTCTGCTCGACGCCGAGCGTGCGCGCGGCGCTCGTGTTGGAAGGATCGTCGCCGGCGGCCAGCAGGTTGCCGTTGGAATCGAGCACGGTGACCTTGTCGGCCGAGAGGCCCGGAACAGCCGCGGCGACGAGGTGGCGGATCGACATCGCGCTCTTTTCGGCATCGTTGCCGGCATAGCGGATAACCACCGAGGCGGAGGGCTGCTGCTCGTCGCGGCGGAAATTGGCGCGCTCCGACATGACGATGTGGACGCGCGCCGCCTTGACGCCGGAAATCGACTGGATGGTGCGCGCGATCTCGCCTTCAAGCGCGCGCACGCGGGTGATCTGCTGCATAAAGGAGGTGAGGCCGAGCGAGCCGACATTGTCGAACAGCTCGTAGCCGGCATTGGCGCTGGTCGGCAGGCCTTTCTCGGCAAGCAGCATGCGCGCCTGCGCGGTGGTGCCGGCCGGCACCAGCACGGATGTGCCGTCGGAGCCGACATCGAAGCCGATGCCGGCGTCGGCCAGCACCAGGCCGATCTGATTGACGTCGGAACGCTCGAGGCCGACATAGAGCGTCTCATAGGCCGGACGATTGAGATAGACCGACGCGATGCCGATGACGGCCATGACCAGGGCCGCGATGCCGCCCATGAGCGCCAGACGCCTCACGCCGAAGCTCTTCAAATTCGCGATGATGCTCTGGATCTGTTCCGGCACGATTCAACCGCTCCCAGCATGACTGTCCGCCGGAAGACTAGACCGCGAAGCTTGTGCGAGGATGATAGGCCTGCCACCGAAGGTCCAGCAAAGCGTGCATCCGGCGTCTTATCGAGAACGAAAAGGGCCGTGCCCGAGGCGCGGCCCTTCGCGGGTCAATATATTTCTGCCGCTTAGCCGTTCTTGAACAGCGCCAGGATCGACTGCGAGGAGCTGTTGGCGATCGACAGCGACTGGATGCCGAGCTGCTGCTGCACCTGCAGCGCCTGGAGGCGGGTCGATTCCTTGTTCATGTCGGCATCGACGAGCTGGCCGACGCCGCGGTCGATAGAGTCCATCAGGCTCTGCGTGAACGTCTTCTGCAGGTCGATCGAGCTCTTGGCGGCGCCGAGCACGGTGGCGGCGTCAGTAAGCTGACTCATGACGTTGTCGATCTTGGTGACCATCTGCGTGATGATGTCGTCGGTCACGCCCGTTGCCGTGATGTCGAGATTGAAGGCGGAGACGTTGTCGATCTTGACGGGCGTGCCCGACACAGCGCCCTGGCCCGCGGTGTTGGCGGCGATGTCGGTGGCGCCGCCGGCGATCGAGGCCGCGTAAGCGGCATCATATGCGGACTGGTCCGCGGCGGTGGAATAGATCGAAGTCTTGCGATCGAGAATGCCCTGGTTCTTGACGGCCGTCGCGAGGCCGGAATCGAACAGTTTGGTGCTCTCGACATTGATGTCGATGGTGCCGAGCGAAATGGCGCCGGACGAGGAGCGATTGAACGAGGAGACGATCTGGGCGTCGGGCTGGACGCCGTCATTGGCGGCCGCGACCTGCTTGGACGTCACCGAAAGATAATTCGAGCCGGAGAAGGTGGCGGCGTCGGCGAAGGATTTCATCTGCGCCTGCAGCGTGGTGATTTCGGTCTGCGTCTTGGCCTTGTTGGCACCCGATTGGCCGACAGCCGACAAAAGCTTGGTCTTGATCTGGCCGATCGTCGAAAGGACGTTGTTCATGCCGGTATAGGCGGTGTCGACCTTCGAGGCGCCGAGGCCGAGCGCATCCTGCACGGTCGACAGCGCCGAGTTATCGGAGCGCATGGTTGTGGCGATCGACCAGTAAGCGGCGTTGTCGGAGGCCTCGGAGACCCGGTAGCCGGTCGAGATCCGGGCCTGCGTCTGCTCGAGCGATTTGTTGGTGGCGTTGAGGCTTTGAAGTGCAGTCAACGCCGCAGCGTTCGTCATGATGCTCGCCAAGAAACTCGCTCCTTCTCAAAGCCGGCATGCCACACAGGCCGGGTCTCGACCTGCCCATCGGTTGCGATCGCGCCGGTCGGGCCGACTCGACAACCTAAGTGATTGGTTAACCATAGCTAGCGCGATATGGTTAATGGCCTGTTAAAAGTAGGCTTCGGAGAAGTTAAGGAACGAGCGTTGCGCGAGGCTTGAGCAAACGCAAATCGGGCCGCGCTTTTGGCGCGGCCCGATGCTTTGGTCCGGTCAGTATAGAGCGATCAGCCGCGGAAGAGCGACAGGATCGACTGCGACGAGCCGTTGGCGATCGACAGCGCCTGGACGCCGAGCTGCTGCTGAACCTGCAGCGCCTGGAGGCGGGTCGATTCCTTGTTCATGTCGGCATCGACGAGCTGGCCGACGCCGCGATCGATGGAGTCCATCAGGCTCGAGGTGAAGGTCTTCTGCAGGTTGATGGAGCTCTTGGCGGCGCCGAGCTTGGTGGCGGCGTTGGTCATGTCCTTCAGCGCGGCGTCGACGACGTTCATCATCGCCTGGATCTGAGTGTCGCTTGCAGCGGTGGTGCCGGAGAAGATCTTCAGGCCGGCGACCGAGTAAGTGTCGGTGGCGGCGGCAGCAGCGCCCAGAGTCGGGGCCGAGGCCGTGGTGACAGCGGCGCCGGTGGTGCCGAGGCGCTCTGTGTCGAGGATGCCCTTCGCGGTCGGGGCAGCGCCCGAGTCATAAAGCTTGATGCTTTCCACGTTGACGTCGATCGTCGAGATCGAAACCGCGCCGGTGGCGCCGCGGTTGAAGGCCGATACGATCTTGACGTCCGCCGCCGTGCCCGAAGCCGTCGAGACCGACAGCATGTTGGTGCCGGAGAAGGTGGCGCCGTCGGCATAGGCCTTCAATTGGTTCTGAAGAGCGGCGATTTCGACCTGGGTCTTTTCCTTGGAAGCATCGGTCTGGCCGTAGGAAGCGGTCAGCTTCTGCTGGATCTGGTTGATGGTCGAGATCGCACTGTCCATGCCGGTGTAGGCGGTATCGACCTTCGAGGCGCCGAGGCCGAGCGCGTCCGAGACGGTGGACATGGCCTGGTTGTCGGAGCGCATCGTGGTGGCGATCGACCAGTAAGCGGCGTTGTCGGAAGCCTGCGAGACGCGATAACCCGTCGAGATGCGGGCCTGGGTGGTGTCGAGGTTCTTCTGGGTGGCGTTCAAGCTCTGCAGCGCGGTCAGCGCCGAGGCATTGGTCATGATACTGGCCATGGTTACTCGTACCTATTTTTTACACGGATTTTTTTTTACATACCGGCATGTCCGGTATGACGGTGCGGCATCATGCCAATGACCGCTCAGTCGGGTCACCCGCCATCTGCGAGCGACTATGGCGGGAAGTCCCTACCAAAGACCTAAATCGGACGGTTAATCGAAAATAATGTTGGAAGACTTGCGTGCACGTTCCTCAAGCCGTCGAGAGGTGAGGCGACACGCCTGCGCGCGGTCCGGCAGGAACGATCAGGTGAAGGATCGCACCAGGCTGCCGACCAGAAGGTTCCAGCCGTCGATCAGCACGAAAAACAGGATCTTGAACGGCAGCGATACCACCGTCGGCGGCAGCATCATCATGCCCATGGCCATGGTGACGGTGGCAACGATCAGATCGATGACGAGGAAGGGCAGGACGATCAGGAAGCCGATCTCGAAGCCGCGTCGGATCTCCGATATCATGAAGGCCGGCACCAGTATGCGCAGGTCGACGGTCTCGCGCGAGACGGTCTGGCCGCGCTCCCGGGCGAGGTCAGCGAAGAGGTCGAAATCCTTGTCGCGCACATTGTGCAGCATGAAGTCGCGGAACGGGCCGGAGATTTTCTCGAACGCCTCGCCCTGCGTGATCTGGTTGTCCATCAGCGGCTTCACGCCGGTGTTCCAGGCCTGGTCGAAAGTCGGCGCCATGACATAGAAGGTCATGAACAGCGACAGCGAGATCAGGATCAGATTGGCCGGCGTCGATTGCAGGCCGATGCCGGCGCGCAGGATCGAGAAGGCGATGACAAAGCGGGTGAAGCTCGTCACCATGATCAAAAGCCCCGGGGCCACCGAGAGCACTGTGAGCAGGCCGAACATCTGAATCAGATAGCCGACGGTCGTGCCGTCGGCCTTGCCGATGCCGCCAAGATCGAGCTGCTGGGCCGCGGCGACGGACGTGGTGACGACGATGAGCGCCGTGGCTATGAGGAACTTTCTCATTCGAGCAGCATCGTCCTGACGAGAACCTGTTTGACGTGGCCGCCGCTGCGCAGCGCCGCGCGCTCCTCGAGATCGGCCTTGAGATGCTGGTAGCCGCTGGCGCCTTCGATCTGATGCAGCTTGAGGGTGCGCACATAGGCAAGCAGGTCCTGGTGGATCTGCTCGGTCACTTCCTGCGGCTGCGGAGCATCGTAGAGCAGCGACGCCTCCAGCCGGATCCAGACTTCCGACGGCGAGGCGAGATTGGTGGTGATCGGCGCCAGCTGCACCAGCGCTGGCCCGGCGCCCGCCTTGCCGCCTTCGGCGGGTTTTTCCGCGGCGCCGGCGTTCTCCGGCGCCGCGGGCACCGCTGCCGGCGTTTCGCCTTGCTGGAGATAGCCGCCGGAAAGCCAACCCATACCGACGGCCGCGCCGGTCATAGCCAACAGCATGGCGAGCTGGATCGCCAGGGAAGGTCCCTTCTTGGGCTGGACTTGCTCGACATTTGCCACGGCAGCGCTCTCCCGGTCCTAGAAGGGAAGCACTTGGTCGAGGATCTGCTGGCCATAGGCCGGCTGCTGGACCTCGCTCACACGGCCACGGCCGCCATAGGAAATGCGCGCCTCGGCGATGCGCTCGTAGGGGATGGTGTTTTCCGCGCCGATGTCGGACGGACGGACCATGCCGGCGATGGTCAACACCCGAAGCTCGTAATTGACGCGGACCTCCTGCGAGCCCCTGATCATCAGATTGCCGTTGGGCAGCACGTCTGTGACAACGGCGGCGACATTGAGCTCGAGGTTTTCCGAACGTTTGATCTCCCCATCGGCATTGGTCTCGGTGCTGGAGCTCAGGCCGGCGTCGCCCTTGCCGCTGGTGCTTGCCTTTTCCCATCCGAGATTGATGTCATAGCCAAGCTTGCGCGCGGCGGTGCGGCTGCGGTCGTTCTGGTTCTTGAAATTGGCCTTGTCGTTGAGCCTGATGTTGACGGTCAGGATGTCGCCGGCGCGCAGCGCGCGCGGATCGGTAAAGAGCCGGCTCTGGCGATCGTCCCACAGCGAGAATTTCTTCGGCCGGGAGGCAGGCGGCTCAGGGTAGCTGTAAGGGCCGGAACCGCCTTCGCCGATGCCGGAGCCGACCGGCGACAAAGCGGGCTCCCTGCCGACCTCCCTGAGATCGGTACCGCAGCCGGCCAGGGTGGCGAGGGCGATCAGGGCCAGCAATTTCAACTTCATGACGGATCAACCCTTCGCGCCGCGCTGGCCATGATGCCGGTGAGCGTCGCCGCCGCCTTCTGGTCCATTTCGTTCAGGATGACGCCGGCCTTGCGCGAATCGAGCTTCATCAGGATGGCCGCCGCGAGCTCGGCGTTGACCATCGCCAGACGTTCGGCGGCGGCATCGGGCTTCATGCCGGCATAGATCTTGACGACGCCGTCCTCGGCACGCGCCAGGAACACCTCGCGGCGCTTCAGCCATTCCTCGTATTCTGCCCGCTTCGCCTCCAGTGCTTTCATACGCTCGTCGATGCCGGCCTGCAGCTGCTTCAATTCCTCGGCCTGGAGAGCGTAGCGGCGGTCGCGCGCGGCATCCGCGATGTTGGAGCAGAAGCGCTGGATCTCGCTTTCGTCCGGCGCCTTGCCGCCTGCGAGCGCAGCCGGCTGAAGCGGCGCGTTTTCATGTGTGAGCTGTGCCGGCTGAACCGGCGCCTGACCGCCCGGCAACACCTGTCGTACCTCGTCCGCATGGGCAGCGGTGCCGCCAAGCAGAGCAACCATTGCTGCGATGGCCCGGAAGCTCAGGTGACGGCGGGGTGTTGGGGAGGAAAGCGCGATCATCGGCATGCCTATTGGAGAACCAGATCGGCCTGCAAGGCGCCGGCCGATTTGATGCCTTGCAGGATGGCGATGATGCCGTCGGGCTTCACGCCGAGGCGATTGAGGCCCGAGACCAGCGTTTCGAGGTCGGGACCGTCGAGCACGGCAACGCGGGCGTCAGGCCGGCTCGCCTCGATGGCGGTGAAGGGCTCGACGGCGGTGTGACCCCTGGAGAAGGGTTCCGGCTGAACCACCTTCGGCGCTTCGGTGATGCGCACGGTGAGGGTGCCGTGGCTGATCGCCACGCGCGAGATCCTGACATTGCTGCCGATGACGATGGTGCCGGTGCGCTCGTCGATGACGACGCGGGCAGGGGCGTCGGATTCGACGACGAGATTTTCGATCTCGGCATAAAAACGCGCGGCCGAGACATTCCTCGGCCGCCTGATCTGCACCGTGCGGGCATCGCGTTCGGCGGCGACCCGCATCCCGAAGCGCTGCGAGGTGTAGTCGTTGATGGCGTCGGCGATGCGGATGGCGGTCGAGAAATCGGGATTGCGCAATTGCAGCGTCAACACGCCCTGGTCATCGAACTCGGCCGGCACCGAGCGCTCGACGATGGCGCCGTTCGGCACGCGGCCGGCGGTCGGCACGCCTTGCGTCAACTGCTCGGCCTGGCCCTGGGCGGTGAAACCGCCGACGATCACCGAGCCCTGCCCGACGGCATAGATTTCGCCGTCGGCCGCCTTCAGCGGCGTCATCACCAGCGTGCCGCCGGCGAGCGAGGTGGCGTCGCCCATCGAGGAGACGTCGATGTCGATTCGGCTGCCCGACTGGACGAAGGGCGGCATGTTGGCGGTGACGATGACGGCCGCCACGTTCTTGGCGCGCGCTCGGCCGTCTTCGGTGGCAATGCCTAGATTCTCCAGCATGGCCCGGATCGACTGTTCGGTGAACGGTGAGTTGCGCAGGCTGTCGCCGGTTCCGGCGAGGCCGATGACCAGGCCATAGCCGACGAGCTGGTTGTCGCGCGCGCTCTGCAGCTGGGCGATGTCCTTGATGCGCGCCGCGACCTGGCCGGGCGGCAGCGTGCTTGGCCCGGTCGAGACCCGGAACATGCGCTGGGTGGTGGCCGGATCGTATTCCGGATCGTCGTAGACACCGCCGTTTTTCTGCGCGAGCTCCCGCTTGGCCTTGGGCGTCAGCCCATCCGCCAATGCCGGCTGCAGACTAATGGCGGCGCTCAGCAGAAGAACAAAGGCGCGCATCACGAAGCGCCGACCTTGATGGTGCCGTCGGCCATCACCGTGCCCGAGATGATCTTGCCGCTGTCGGTGTTGCGGATCTTGATCTGGTCACCGGCAGCACCTGGCTGCAGCGTGACGCCGGCGGCTGAAATGGTGAGCGAGCCGGCGGTGAAATAGACCTGCACGGAAGCGCCCTGCTCGACCAGCCAGGCGTCGCGGATGGCAGTCACCGGGATGTAGCGGCCGGGCAGCAGCGTGCGCTTGGCAACCTTGCCCTGAAGCTCCTCCGAGCGCGTCGCCATGCCGTCCGGCTTGTGCTTGCCGGGGATGAGCGTCACCTGCTTGAGCGAGGCGGGCTCGATGGTCTCGCCGGGATAGATGACCCGGTTGGGGATCAGCACGGCCTCGCCGACGGCCTGGCCGGCGGCGATCTGGTTTGCCGACTGGCCGGTCGGGTCCTGCGCCAAAGCCGGCGTGCCGGCGGCCACCAGGGCGGTGGCCAGCACGGCGCGACGGAGCGCGGAGGAGATCGGCCAGGCCATCATCCGTTACCTGATGTTCTTGGAGACCACCGAGGCCATGTCGTCGGCGGCCTGGATGACCTTGGAATTCATTTCGTAGGCGCGCTGCGCCGAAATCAGCTCGGTGATTTCCTTCACCGGATCGACGTTGGAGGATTCGAGATAGCCCTGCTGGATCGTGGCGAAGCCCGGATCGCCGGGGACGCCCACATTGGCCGGGCCTGAGGCGGCCGTTTCCTGGAAGAGGTTGTCGCCGAGCGGCGCCAGGCCCGCCTCGTTGGCGAAGTTGGCGATCTGAAGCTGGCCGAGCAGCTGGAGGTCGGTCTGGCCCTGGATGCGAGCAAAGACCTGGCCTGTCTTGTTGACGATCACCTCGACCGCGTCGGTCGGCACGGAGATGGCCGGAACGACATTGGCGCCGTCGACCGTCACGAGCTGCCCGGTGGCGTTGGTGTTGAAGGCGCCGGCGCGGCTGTAGAGCGTGGCTCCATCGGCGCCCTCGATCTGGAACCAGCCCCTGCCGGTCAACGCCAGGTCGAAGCTGTTGCCGGTGCTGGTCAGCTCGCCTTGCGTGTGGACGTTGCGCACCGCCGTCGTCTTGACGCCAAGACCGATCGAGACGCCTTCCGGCACCAGCGAGGTGTTGGAACGGTTGGGCACCCCTTGGGTGCGGTCGACCTGGTAGAGCAGGTCGGAGAATTCGGCCCGCGCCCGCTTGTAGCCGGTGGTGTTGATGTTGGCGATGTTGTTGGCGATGACTTCCAAGTTGGTCTGCTGGGCATTCATGCCGGTGGCGGCGATGGCAAGGGCTTTCATGACGCTAGATACTCATGCGGCTGATTTCGAGATAGGCCGAGACGACCTTGTCGCGGATCGCGATGGTGGTCTGCAGCGCCTGCTGGGCGCTCAGCACCGCATCGACGACCTGGCGCGTATCGGCGTCGCCCTTCAGGGCCTGTATCGACATCTGCTCGGCGCCCTGCAGGGTGTTGACGGTCTTCGTCGCCGCTTGGCTGAGCACCTCGGCGAAGCTGCTGCCGACGCTTTCGCCGGTCTGCGTTCCGACGCCGCCCTGCAGCAGGTTCGGTGACGCCTGCTCCGCGCCGTCAACCGCCGTCTTGAATTGTATTGCCCCGATACCGCCGATCATTACTGGTTCCTCATCAGGTCGATGGTCATGGAAATCAGATCGCGAGCCTGCTTGATGACCTGCAGGTTGGCTTCATAGGAGCGGTTCGCCTCGCTCATGTCGGCCATTTCGACCAATGTGTTGACATTGGGCATCTTGACGTACCCTTTGGCGTCGGCGGCTTCGTTGCCGGGCTGGAATTCGATCGGGAAGTCCGAAGGATCGCGGGAGATCGCGTTGACTTCCACCAGCGAGCCGCCGGTTGCGCGGTCGACCTCGGACTGGAAGGTGATGGTCTTGCGGCGATAGGGATCGGCGCCGGGCGTGCTGCCGGTCGACTGGGCGTTGGCGAGGTTTTCCGAGACCACGCGCAGCCGCTCGGACTGGGCGCCAAGGCCGGATGCCGCGACTTTGAGGGCTGCAGTCAGGGCATCCATGATCAGCTCTTCACCACCATCGTCATCATCGAGTGGAAGGCCTTGACGATCGCCGTGTTGAGCTCGAAGGAGCGGCGGACCTCACCGGCTTTCATCAACTCCTGTTCGAGAACCACGGTGTTCTTCGAGGGCATGATCGCGCCGTCAGGGTCCTCGGGCTTGACGTTGAAGCCGGCATTGGCCCTTTCGGCGCCAAGGTGGCCAGTCTGCGTGGCGGCAAGCGTCACCGCGGTCCGGTCGAGGACCTTTTCGAAGGGCTCGACGTCATTGGCGGTGTAGCCGGGCGTGTTGGCATTGGCGATGTTGGAGGCAATCGCCGACTGGCGCACGGCCAGCCATTGCGACTGCCGCGTGGCGAGATCGAAAAGATTTACGGGTTCCATGGGAATCTCCCGGGCAAGTACGCGCAAGACTAGGCGGCCAGTCTTGCGTGGACCTTGCGCGGGGTGGGCTTGCGCCCTGGAGCCGTATGATTTCAGGTCTATGGACCTGAAATCTGAATCCGCTTCTAAATCAACGAATAGAGCACGACGTCGTCCGAAAACCGCTTCACACTTTTCGGCATCATGCTCTAGCGGCTACTTCGAGAGCTGGATCACCTTATCGGCGCTGGTGACGATCACCCATTTGCCGCCGCGCTGCTCGATCGAGGCGACGCGGCTGGAATCCGGCAGGACGGAGCCGCGCTGGACGAGCCACAGACCGGTATCGTCCTCGATCATGGCGCGGCCATTGGCGACATGCACCATCTTGAATTCCGATACGGCGGCGGGGAAGGGCTGGTCCCCGGGCGGTGGCGCAGGGTCGTCCTCAACCGTTCCGGTAGCAAAGAGGTCGATATCGGCATTGGGAACGTCCTTGGCCGTCAGCGGCCCGCTGCGTTCGGCCACGACGCCGCCGCCCTCGCGCCCGGAGTTGCTGCCACTGCCGCCGAACTTGATGGCCTGAACGCCGAACTGTTCCTGGTTGAAGAAGATGTACCAGGGAAACAGCGCGCAGATCAGGCCGAGCGTGATGCCAAGCGCGGCAATGACGAAATCGCTGCGGCGGTCGGCGCTCTTGTCGGCCAGGCGCGGGAACTGGGTTTTCGGCGGCCCCGGCCACTCGGTGCGGGGGAAAAGGCCGTCGAGCAAGGAATCGCGGCTGGCCTGCGCGACATCGGCGGCCTCGGCGGTGATGCGCGCGGCCCTGTCCTTGGCAGTTCGGGCCGCGTCGGCCTCGGCCCTCTCGGCTGCCTCGGCAAGCATGTCGCGCAACATGCGCTCGGTGTATTGGAGCTCAGTCTCCTTGATCGCCATTCAGCTTCCCCTTGAGGTGGCGGGCGAGGTCGGCGAACGGATCGGCCGATGCGCGGTCTCTCGGCGATTGCGTGAGCGCCTCATAGATCAGTGGCACCTGGCGCACCGCGATGTCGAGCTCGGCATCGGCGCCGCTCTGGTAAGCGCCCAGCAGACGGATGTCGCGCGTGTCCTCGAAGCGCGCGATCATCGATTTCAGCCTGGTCACCAGCATGCGCTGCTCCGCGCTCCAAGCCTTGTCGGCGAGGCGCGAGATCGACGACAGCGGATTGACCGGCGGATAACGACCCTGCTCGGCAAGTGCGCGGTCGAGCACGACATGGCCGTCGAGGATGCCGCGCACCGAATCGGCGACCGGATCGTTATGGTCGTCGCCGTCGACCAGCACGGAAATGATGGCGGTGATCGAACCCTTGCCTTCGGCCCCCGGCCCGGCTCGCTCGAGCAGCTTCGGCAGGTCGGTGAACACCGAGGCCGGATAGCCGCGCGCGACCGGCGGCTCGCCGGTTCCCGTCGCCACCTCACGCAGCGCATGGGCGAAGCGGGTGATGGAATCCAGCACCAGCAGCACGCGATGGCCCTGGTCGCGGAAATGCTCTGCCACGCACATGGCGGTGTCGGGCGCGCGCCGGCGCATCATGGCGCTTTCATCGCTGGTGGCGACGACGGCGACGGTCTTGGCCATGCTCTGGGCGCCGATCGTATCCTCGAGGAATTCGCGCACCTCGCGGCCGCGCTCGCCGATCAGCGCCACGACCACCGTATCGAAGGCCTCGGCGCCGGCCAGCATCGCAAGCAGCGTCGACTTGCCGACGCCGGAGCCGGCGAAGATGCCGAGCCGCTGGCCGAAGCAGAGCGGCGTGAAGATGTCTATGACCCTGACGCCGGTGAGGAAGCCGGTGCCGACGCGCTGACGTGCCAAGGCGCCGGGTGTCGCCCCGTCCGCAGCACCGGCGGCATTCGGCCTGATCAGCGGCGGTCCGCCGTCTATGACCCGCGTCAAGGCATCGATGGCGCGCCCGCGCCAGGAGACATGCGGTGCGACCGCGAGCGGGCCGCGGCGGAAAACGACGTCGCCGATGCCGGCGTCGGCGCTGCGTTCGAAAGGCGCGACCACCACCTCGTCGCTGCCGATCTTGACGATCTCGCCGCGGCGTGCGCCGGCCTTGCCGCGCTGCTCGACGATGTCGCCGAGCCTGGCAATCCCGGACAGGCCGCGGACCTTGTAATGCGTCGGCGATATCTCGGCGACGCGGCCGCCGCGTGAAAGCAGCGCCTGCGGATCGTCGAACCGCCGCCAGACGCGTTCGAGCGCGGCCAGCCTGTCGGTCCGTTCGGTGGCCGCCGGGCTGTCGGAAGCGCGCAACAGGGACGAGCCGGTCGTCATGCCGTCACTTCGAGCCGAGCGTCTTGATCGCGTCGTCGGTGGAGGAATCGGCCTGCCGCATCAGCGCCGCCGTGTTCTCGAAAGCGCGCTGCACCTGGATCAGCCGAGTCATTTCCAGCACCGGGTTGACGTTCGACTCTTCCAGAAACCCTTGGGCGATACCGACGTCCGAGCGGTCGGTGACGGGTTCGGGCGTGCGCGCCGGAACGACACCCGAATTGCCATAGCGGACGAAATTCTCGCCGGGGTCGAAATTGTAGAGGCCGATCGCGCCGACCAGTTGATCGTTCTGTCTGAGCGAGCCGTCGGCGCCTGCCTTGGGCGGGCCGTTGCGCGGATCGAGCTGGATCGGGGCGCCGCCGCCGTCCAGGACGGGGTAGCCTTCGATCGACATCAATTCGCCGTTCTCGTTCATGGAGAAGCGGCCGTCGCGCGTCATCACCGTGCCGGCGGGCGTCTCGATGGCGAACCAGGCGTCGCCCTGGACGGCGAAGTCGAACGGGTTGCCGGTTTCGGTCAGCGCGCCATGCGCGCCGGAAAGATAGGTCTTGCCGGAGGAGGCGAAGGAAACCGACTTCGGCCCGGTACCCGAAACCATATCCTCGAATTTCACGCCGGTGGCGCGAAAGCCGATGGTCGAGGCGTTGGCGACGTTGTCGGCGATGGTGTCGAGACGGCGCTCGAGCGCGATCTGCGAGGAAAGGGCGACGTAAAGACTGTCCTGCATGATCTTCTCAGAACTTCAACTGCTGCATGGCCATCATCAAATCGGTGGATATGCCGACACTGGTCGGTTGCGCGAAGAGCACGCTGACCGACGTCACCGCCGTCGAAGTGGGATGGTTGATCTCGTACATGCTGGTGAAGCGGGTCAGGAATTTGCTGAGCTTGTCGGGGTCGGTGAAGTCCTTGATGTCGAGCTTCTGCTCGAACAGCTGCGCCTGCTTGTCGACGTCGGCGGTAGCGAAGGAATCGGGCAGGCCGAGCGCGGTCCGCGCCACGCTGGCCAAAGCGGTGTCGGCCAGCACGTCGTACCAGCTGGTGATGTCCGGCGCCTTGCGCTGGAAATAGAGCGCCAGCCGCACGCCCTCGTTGGTCTGGCCGGCGTCCTCTTCCAAGGTCTGGCGCAGGTATTTGTCGACGGTCGGCTGCTGCGCCGGCACATAGGTGGTGGCATTTGCGCCGTACTGCTCGAAGTTGAGGGCCGCAGCCAGCCCGGCATAGGCCTTGTTGGTCTGCTTGTTGGCGACGCTGTCCGGATCGCGCACGCCGCCCCCAAGGACCTGCTTGATCAGGTCCTTGTCTTCGGTCGCGGAGTCGAGACCGAAGGCGGCCAGCGCGTAGGTGTAGAGCCGGTCGTTCGACATCAGGTCGTCGACCGATTTCACCTTGGTGATGTTGGCGAGATAATATGTCGTCTCGCCCTTCACATAGTCCGAATCCGGGTCGAGACCGGCGATCTCAGCCTGCATTACGTAGTTCTTCGTGACCGGCTGCTGCGCCGGATTGTAGACCGTCGCATCGGCGCCATCCGCCGCGAAGTTGAACGCGCGGACGAATTGGGCGTAGCGCTTGTCGGTCAGCTTGTTGGCGAAGCTGTCGGGATTGGAGACGCCTTCCTTCAGCGCCTTGACCATAAAGGCCTTGGCATAGTCCATGTTCTCCAGCCCGTAGGCCTTCATGGCGTATTTGAACAGGCGGTCGTTGTTGACGAAATCGTCGATCGATTTCACCTTGGTGATGTTGGCCAGATAGTATTGGGTATCGCGATCGACCTTCGGCTGCTGCTCGATGCGGGCGATAGACTTAGGGATGTCTTTGGCGATCAACTGGTAGCTGATGTAGGTGCTAAGCAAAGGGCATGCCTCCGGCCGAAGCTATCCCCGCACAATAGCGTCACTTCCTTGCGCGAAGCTGAATCGCGTTCGCTGCCTCGATTCAAGCCTCACACAAGGCACGGGGACTATCCCTGATCCACGATGTGACATGCGGAAGGACCTGTCGTGGGCATTCTGATCGGACTTGTGGTGACGCTCGGCTGCGTTCTCGGCGGCTTCATGGCCATGGGCGGCCATCTGCATGTGCTGCTGCAGCCGTGGGAAGCGGTGGTGATCTGCGGCGCGGCGCTCGGCACCTTTCTCGTCGCCAATCCGATGAAGACGGTCAAGGATACCGGCAAGGGCATTCTCGAAGCCTTCAAACAGGCGGTGCCGAAGGAGCGCGACTACCTCGAGACGCTGGGCGTCCTGCACAGCCTGATGCGCGAGCTGCGCTCGAAGTCGCGCAGCGAGGTCGAGGCGCATATCGACAATCCGGAGGAGTCGGCCATCTTCCAGGCCTTTCCGACCGTGCTGAAGAACCACGACCTGACCCATTTCATCTGCGACTACTGCCGCATCATCATCATCGGCAACGCCCGCTCGCATGAGATCGAGGCGCTGATGGACGAGGAGATCCAGACGATCCGTACCGACAAGCTGAAGGCCTACCACGCGATGGTCGCGGTCGGCGACGGCCTGCCGGCGCTGGGCATCGTCGCGGCCGTGCTCGGCGTGGTGAAGGCGATGGGCGCGCTGGACCAGTCGCCGGAGATCCTCGGCGGCCTGATCGGCGCGGCACTCGTCGGAACCTTCCTCGGCATCTTTCTGTCCTATGCGGTGGTCGGTCCGGTCGCCACCAAGATCAAGACTGTGCGCGAAAAGAAGAACCGCCTCTACATCATCGTCAAACAGACGCTGCTTGCGTATATGAATGGCGCCCTGCCGCAGGTGGCGATCGAATTCGGCCGCAAAACCATATCCTCCTACGAGCGTCCGACGATCGATGCCGTCGAGCAGAGCACAATGAACACCGGCAGCGCCGAGAAGAAGGCGGCCTGAGCATGCAGCAGCGCAGACAGGGCCGCCTGCCGTCATGACAAGTCCGGGCAGTCCTTCGCAAACCCGGGAGTTGATCATCGAGCGGCTCGTCGGCGACAGCGGCGAGGCGGCGCAGGTGATCGGCGTCGGCCGCGGCATGGCCGAGCGGGCGCTGCCGTTGCTGCAGAAGGCGCTTGTCGCAGAACTCGGCGCGGCGGTGACCGTCGATCTGCAAGTGGTAGAGGTCGGCCGCGTTCCAGAGGCGCGTTCGCGCGCCGGCGATGCCTTCGCGCTGACCATCGTGTCTTCGCCGGCCTCGGCCGACGCCATGACGCTGGTGATGGATGCGCATGCGGTGGCCGTGATGGTGAGCGCGCTGTTCGGCGGCGATCCCGACCAGCCGGTGGCGCCGATCGAGCGCGACCTGTCGCAGATCGAGGCCGATATCGCGACCATGGTGTTCCAGGAGGTCGCGGCGGCGCTCAACGGATCCGGCAAGCGCTCGCTCGAGCTGCGCCTGCCGGTGCCAAAGGCGACGTCGGGCGGCGAAGCGAGGCGGCGCGTGCTGCGCGACGGCGCCGCGGTCCGCATCGTGTTCGGTGTCTCCACGCCGACTGATACCGGCACCATCACGGTGATGGTTCCGCAACGCGTCCTTCTGTCTACGCGCGGCGCCACCGCCAGAACCGAAGAAGGCGAAGCCAGTGAATTCGACTGGCGGGCCCGCTTCTCCGAAGAGGTCATGCGCTCGACCGTCCGGCTCGAAGCGACGATGCCGCTCGCCCGGCTGACGCTCGGCGACCTCGCTGCGTTCGAGCCCGGCCAGGTGATCGAATTGGAGGAGAACGCTCAACTGAACGCCAGGCTCAGCGCCCGCGACAAGACACTGTTTGTCTGCGAGTTCGGCAAACTGGGGCAGAACTACACCGTCCGCGTCAGCCATCCGCACGATACCGGACAGGATTTCATCGACGGACTGATGCCGGGCTGACGCCAGGCACGGGATTCATGGAGACGACAGATGGCAAAAACCAAGGTGGAAGCCGAACCCGATCAGCCCGACGAGCAGCTCGACCGCGCCATCGAGGAACTGCGCGGCGTGCTGCGGGAAGAGGAGAGGCGTCCGGACGCCACTCTTCAGTCGAGCGCCAATTCCTCCATCATCATGACCATTCCGGTCGACGTGCAGATTATCCTCGGCAGCACGGAGATGCCGGTGTCGGAGCTGATGGCGCTGCAGAAGGGTTCCACGGTCGCGCTCAATCGCCGTATCGGCGAGCCGGTCGACGTCGTGGTCAACGGCCGCAAGATCGCGCGCGGCGAGATCACGGTGCTGGAAAGCGATCCGACGCGCTTCGGCATCCGGCTTACCGAGATCATCGCGGCGACGAAGAGCGCCTGACAATGGTCGGCGGGCGGACCAATCGGCAGCGAGGGCAACACGCATGACGACGGCATTGGCGCTGACACGTCCGCAAAAGGCGGCAGCCATATTGGTGGCCATGGGCAAGCCCGCGGCCAGCCGCCTGCTTAAATTCTTCAAGCAGGACGAGCTGAAGGCGCTGATCGAGGGCGCGCGTCTCTTACGCACCATTCCGCAGGCCGATCTGGAGCGCATCGTTGCCGAGTTCGAAGCCGAATTCACCGAGGGCGCCGGCCTGCTCGACTCAGCCGACCGGATGGATACGATCCTGAACGAATCGTTGTCGCCCGAGGAGATGAGCGCCATCATGGGCGAGAGGAAGTTCGAGCCGGTCCCGGAAGGACCGCCGCCGATATGGCCGGACCTCGAGAAGCTCGAGCCGTCGCGGCTCGGCAGCTTCCTTGCCGGCGAGCATCCGCAGACGTCGGCCATGGTGCTGTCGAAGCTTGCGCCACAGACGGCCGCCAACGTGCTGCTGACGATCGAAAAGCCGATGCGCAGCCAGATCATCAAGCGCATGGTGACGATGGCCAACATCCCGGATGTGGCGTCCAGGATCGTCGAGAACCAGCTGCGCGCGAGCGTGCTGTCGCAGAAGGCCAGCCGGGACACCACGGCCGGCCAGGAGCGCGTCGCCAGCATGCTCAACGAAATGGCGAAGCCCGAACTGGACGAACTCATGCATGACCTGGAGCAAGCCGGCACGCCCGATCTCGCCGGCGTCAAGTCGCGGCTGTTCGCCTTCGACGATCTGCCGCTGCTGCCGCAGAAGGCCCGCGTCCTGCTGTTCGACGGGCTGTCGACCGAACTGGTCACGCTGGCGCTGCGCGGCGCGGCACCGGAGCTCTCCGAATCGGCGCTGTCGGCGATCGGCGCGCGTTCCCGCCGCATGATCGAATCCGAACTCGGACAGGGATCGGAAGGCATTGCGCTTGCCGACATCATGGCGGCGCGCAAGAGAATATCGGTCGCCGCCATCCGGCTGTCGCGCGAAGGAGCTTTCGAGCTACCCTCGACGCAGACCGCCACCGCCGAAGCCGCCTGACGATAACCACCCGGTCAGAGCGCCATGGCTGAAGCGGCCGACAAGGATTCCAAAACCGAGGAAGCCACAGAAAAGAAGGTCCGCGACACGATCGAACAGGGCAAGCTGCCCCATTCGCGTGAGACCGCGATCTTTGCCTCCTTCCTCGCCATACTGGTTTTCGCCGTTTTCTACGCCAAGGACGCGATCGTCGATCTCGGCATGTTCCTGTCGACGTTCCTGGAAAAGCCGGAAGCGTGGCCGATGGATACCGAGACCGACGCCATCTCGCTCTACAAGCAGGTGATGACCGAGATCGGCCGCGCCGTCGTCAGCCTGCTGGTGCTCTTGACGGTTGCCGGCATCGGCGCCTCGGTCTTCCAGAACATGCCGCAAATCGTCGGCGAGCGGATCAGGCCGCAGCTGTCGCGCATCTCGATCACCAAGGGATGGACCCGGATGTTCGGCATGCAGGGGTGGGTCGAGTTCCTGAAGTCGCTGGCCAAGCTCGGCTTTGCCATCGCGGTGCTGAGCTTCACGCTCTCGGAAGATCATCGCAAGCTGCTTGCCGGCATGATCACCAATCCGGTCTCGTTCGGCCTCGTCATCCGGGGCATCTTCGTCGACATCCTCGTTGCGATCGTCTTCGCCATGGGGCTGATCGCGGTGGTCGACATCGTCTGGTCGCGCTTCCACTGGCGACGCGACCTGCGGATGACCAAGCAGGAGGTCAAGGACGAGTTGAAGCAGTCGGAAGGTGACCCGATCGTCAAGTCGCGGCTGCGCTCGCTGGCGCGCGACCGGGCGCGCAGACGCATGATGACGGCCGTGCCGCGCGCGACGCTGGTGATCGCCAACCCGACGCACTATTCGATCGCGCTGAAATATGTGCGTGAGGAGGATTCCGCGCCGATCGTGCTGGCCAAGGGGCAGGATTTGGTGGCGCTCAAGATCCGCGAGATCGCCAGGGAGAACAACATTCCGATCTTCGAGGATGTCGCGCTCGCGCGCTCCATGTACAAGCAAGTTTCGGTTGATAGCGTGATCCCGTCGCAATTCTACCAGGCGGTCGCCGAGTTGGTGCGGATCGTCTACTCGAAGAAGGCCGCGCGCAAAGCAACCCAATGAACGGACGCCGCTAATCCATGGACCGGCAACCACACGCCAACTCCCGCGAGCTGATCGTCGCCAGCGCCATCGAGGCCGTGGTGGGCGAATTGAGGCTCATCGACGTTGCCGACTATATCGCCTTCATCCGGCTCGAGCATCTCGCCTGTCTGTCGGACCTCGTGGATTCGGCGGTCGAGCTTTACTTCCGGCCGGGGACGCTGCGGCTCGGCCATGGCGCAGAGGCGCAGGTCGATTGGAGCGGCAGCCCGCGCATCGTGCTCGATCTGGAGTTGCGGCCGCGCGGCGTGACCGTCTATTTCCAGCTCACGCTGACCGAGCGCGAGGCATCCGTGGTGGTCAACTACGTGTCATTCGAGAAGCCTGGCGAGACGCCGGAGCACAACACGGCCCTGCTCGAGGACGCGATCGAAGAGGCTCGTATCCGCAGGACCGAGACGCTGGCATTCCCCTGACGATTGATTGCAGCGAGCCGACCTTAAGCGCGTCGCGATCTTCCAGATTCGCTCCCTGCGCTTTAGGCTTTTGATTTGCGCATGTCTTTGCCCCGAAACCGGTTCCCACTTTCGGGAGACATGCTTTAGCCGCGGCACGTTTAGCGCCGCAGGCGTGACGTCACTCGATCAGGCCAAGCCGCAAAGCCTTGGCGACGGCCTGGTTGCGGTTGACCGCGTTGAGCTTCTGCGTCGACTGGGTGAGATACTGGTTGGCGGTATGCACCGACAGCTTGAGGAGCTTGGCGATCTCCTCACTGGTGTTGCCGTTGGCGGTCAGTTTCAGGCATTCGAGCTCGCGCTTAGAGATCGAGCGCATCCGGCCGGTGTCGCCGGGGCGGATGCGCGCGACGGCCGCGAAGAGATCGAAGGAGCGGGCGTGGATCTCGCAAAGCGTGTCGTCGGACAGCGCGATCTCCGCGCCCAGGAAGACGACCAGCCCGCATTGCCCGCGATCGGCATGCACCGGAAAGGCGATACCGTTGGTGCCGGGCGCCAGCGGCGCGGTCGGCTCGGCCCAGGCGAGCGATTGAAATGCCTGCCGCGATCCTGCGGCGCCGTCGTCGGCCCACCAGCGCGGCGCCGTCGAGAGGCGGCTGTGGCGCACCATATCCTCGCCATTGGCGCCGGCGATGAACTTGGTCGCGACCGCGGTGCCGGGATAGTCGGAATCGAAACACGCGACCAGTCGCGCGCGCTCGGGCGAGGGGCTGACGAAATAGAGGCCGAAGGCCGAGGCATTGATATCGACGGCGATCCAGCGGCAGCGGCGCACGGCATCGGGAATGGTGACGGCGTGGTGGGTCTCCGAGCCGAGCGAGAAGGCGCCGAAGGGATTGTGCTGATCGTTGAAGAGGGCGGCTGCCGCCTCTTTGACCTGTGCGTGCTTCAAATGATGCCGCTCCTGATCGCCGTCGCGATCGCCATCGCGCGGTTGCTGGCCGCGAACTTCTGGATGGCGTGCGTGATGTAGCTGTTGACGGTGTTTGACGAGACGCCGAGGATGACGGCCACCTCATCGGTGGTCTTGCCTTCCGAGACCCAGAACAGGCATTCGCGCTCGCGGTCCGACAGCGGATCCTGCATGGATGCCGCCGCGATCAGCTGCGGAATGCTGGAAAGCGCATAGCAGCACTTGATCTGCGCCTTCATCAGGGCGGCCAGGTCGATCCTGCCCGCCTCGGCGGCCGAGAACAGCACGAACAGGCGCTGCCGGCCGACATTGAGCCGCAGCGAATAGATTTCGGCGTGGCCAAGCACGTCGAGCAGGCGGGCTTCCTCGCCGGTCAGCAATGCGCCGGCGTCGGGCGCGTGCGCGGCCACCAACGGCTTCGGGCGTACGCCCGGCGCTACGGTCAAGGGACCCAGCGCCAAATTGGCAATCAGCCTTTTGCCGATCAGCTCTATGGCGTCGAAGATCCAGTTCGAGGAGACGATGCGCGCATCGTTGCGGTCCTGGTCGTGCACGATGGCGACCAGCATGTAGCTGTCGGCGCCGATATCGGCGGCAAGCTGCATAAAGAAACTGGTGAGATCGCCGCGGGACGCCAGGCGCGAGCCTGAAGCGTCGGGTTGGAGAAGCGCGGCGGGACTGCTCATTTCAATTCTTGGATTCTTGCCGGAATCGATCCTTGTGCCCGGTGCTGGCAAAACCAACAGCCGGACCCGAAACGCGTCACGTTTACGAAGACACACTCACGGGCGCGAACGGCGCCCAACCGCGCCGAATCCTTCTAGGGAACGTGAAACCGTCAGCGTCTGGTACCGGCCTGGTGCCGGAACTTGAGACTTTGCGTGGTCGCCGCGCCCCCCGTGGACCGGCTGATTCGGGTCTAATCTACCCGCAGATGAATCCGACATCAAACGCGATTTGACAAAATCGAATCCGATGGACTCGCATTGCGACTCAGCAGCCGGTCTTCGCGTTATTTGGCGATGGTTCAAAGCTGAATTGAGCGATGATTTCGAGGCGAGGTCGTAAAATACGCCCCCGGTTGCATCCGGGAGCGTATGGCCTTGAACAGGAGATGGCTTAGCGATCCTCGAAGCCGGTCAGCACGCCGACGGCGTTGATGCCGATCTCTTCAACGGCGTAGCCGCCTTCCATGACGAACAAGGTCGGCAGGCCGAGCTTGGCGATGCGGCGACCGATCTTGGGATAGTCGACGCTCTTCAGCTTGAACTGGCTGATCGGGTCCTTCTCGAAAGTGTCGACGCCGAGCGAGACGATGACGACATCGGGCGCGTAGGCCGTGATCTTGGCGCAGGCGTCCTCCAGCGAAGCGCTCCAGCCGTCCCAATCGGTGCCGAAAGGCATCGGATAATTGATGTTGAAACCTTCGCCGTCGCCTTCGCCGCGCTCGTCGGCATGGCCGAGGAAGAACGGGTACTCGACCATCGGGTCGCCATGCAGGTTGAGCACCTGGACGTCGCCGCGGCGATAGAAGATCTCCTGCGTGCCGTTGCCGTGATGGTAGTCGACATCGAGGATCGAAACGCGTTTGGCGCCCTTGTCGCGGAACCATTGCGCGACGACGGCGGCGTTGTTGATGAAGCAATAGCCGCCCATGAAGGCGGCGCCGGCGTGATGGCCGGGCGGGCGGCAAAGCGCGAAGGCGGTGCGCTCGCCGTCCTTGACCAGGGCGGCGGCGGTCAGCGCGACGTCATAGGAGGACTTGATCGCCGCCCAGGTGCCCTCCACGAAGGTGGCGCCGGCGTCAAAGGAGTAATAGCCGAGCAAGGCATCGATGCGCTTCGGCGGCACATCGCCGCGCAGGCCGCGCGTCGGCCAGGTGAAACCCATGGCCGATCCCGTGAAGCCGGCGGCGATCCATTCCGGCCATACCGTCGGCAGGAAATCGATGTAGGCGGCTTCATGCACACGTTTCGCGGCGGCGAGGTCATGCTCGACCGGTCCGATGATCGGGCCGAGTTTCTCGCTCTCCACCCGCGCCTTGATGAATTCGGCCCGCGACGGCTTCTCGAAACCCGGCACGATGGCCGACGTGACCAGTTCCATCTGGCCCGAATGGCCGGCATGAAGAGGCGAATAGACAGTTTTCATGGGAACTCCCCTGGAAGTGCGAAATCGGTTGGAAGTGCGAAATCACTCGAGATTGAGATGAGGGCTCACCAGAGCGAGCCACATGGCTTCCACATCGTCCTCGATGAGGTCGTATGTCCTGCGGTCCCTCTTCAGCCCGACAAGCCGGCAGACATGGCCGACTTCCATCATCAGCACGCCGAGCCGGCTGGCGACCTTGTCTTCGAGAGCCGGATTCACATGCTGCAGCCACGCGGCGTAAAGGGCGATGATGTCTTTGTCATATTCGTCCTGGATCGGCCTCAGGTCGGCGTTGCCGGATATGGCCTCGATCACCGGCATCAGCATGGCGTTGTCGAGATAGAGCCTGGATGTGTCGATGAAGAGCTTGCGCACTTCGCGCCGAAACTCGTCACGGTTGGTAGGCCGAGGGGCGTTGATGCGCTTCTGGATCACCTGAGGAAAAGACGACAGCCAGCGCCGGGCCAGGTCCAGAAGAATAGCTTCCTTGTTGGGAAAGTATTGATAAACCGAACCGACCGACAGGCCCGCGCGCTGCGCGATGGCGAGCGTCGTCGGCGTTCTGGTTCCTTGCTCCCGCGTCAGGATCAGGGCCGCATCGAGAATCCTGTCGACCACCTTGCTTGACCGTTGCTGCCGCGGCTGCTTGCGCGGTTCGAGCGCTATTCTGGTCTTGCGGTCGAGACTGCGCTTCACTGCTCGTCGCCCCCCGTTCCCCGCTCGGCCCCATCATCGGCGCGCGGTGCAGTCCACTATACATTCCAAATTCCGGCTGTTGACAAACGCGAATAAACAGTCGCATTCTTTATCCACGCTGTCTTCAACGATAACAAGGGGAATTTCGAAGACGGCGCATCGGCATCGATTTTTGTCCCATGGCGCCGCCCCGGTGGAGCGGCAGCTCGTTGGACGTGCGCTGTCGATCACTCAGCAAATGTGGAGTCGCGATGTCGGTTGCGGATGGTGGTGCGGATCTGGTGGTCATCAACGGCCGTGTGCTGACCATGGACGACGACAATCCCGCCGCCGAGGCTGTTGCCGTCAAGGACGGCGCCATCATTGCGATCGGCAGCCGCGCTTCGATCCAAGAGCTCAAAGGGCCGGCGACAAAGGTTGTCGAAGCTCAGGGCGGCTCGGTCCTGCCGGGCTTCATCGAAGCGCATATGCATCTGTTCGGCGGCGCGGCCGAGCTCGACAATCTGCATCTGGCCGGAGTCCATGGCTTCGACGCGCTGCGCGACGCGATCCAGGATTTCGCGGCGAAGCGGCCGGACGCCAGGCTTCTGATCGGCGCTGGCGTCGACTACGCCATCCTGCCGGAGCCGGTGACGCGCCACGATCTCGACCGCATCATTCCCGACCGGCCCTTCGCCATGTCGGCTTCGGATCACCACACGATGTGGGCGAACACCAAGGCGCTGGAAGAGGCCGGGCTGCTCCATGGCCGGCAGGTCGGACAGGGCAATGAGGTCGTCATGGGCGCCGACGGGCTTGCCGCCGGCGAGCTGCGCGAAGGCGAGGCCTTCGGACCGGTTCTCGACCATTACGGGGCGAACCGGACACGGCTTGGCCTCGAGGGCGCCGAGCCGGATCCTTATCCTTCGGCGAAGGAGCTGGCCGCCGATCGCGACCTGATGCACCGCGGCCTTGAATGGTGCGCCAAGCACGGCATCACCTCGATCCAGAACATGGACGGCAATCTCTACCAGCTCGAGCTGCTGGCCGGGCTGGAAAAAGAGGGACGGCTGCTGTGCCGCACCAAGATCCCGTTCCACTTCAAGAATTTCATGAAGCTGGACATGCTGGATAAAGCCTCGCGGATGGCCCAGACCTATCATTCCGAATGGCTGTCGTCCGGCATGGTCAAGCTCTTCTATGACGGCGTGCTGGATTCCTGGACGGCGGTGATGGTCGACGACTATGCCGACCGGCCCGGATGGCGCGGCGAGCCGCTGTTTTCGCCGGAACATTTCGCCGAGGTGGCGGTCGAGGCCGACAGGCGCGGCCTACAAATCGCCGTGCACTCAATCGGCGACGGCGCTGTGCGGGCGGTGCTCGACGGCTACCAGGCGGCGCTGAAGAAGAACGGCCGGCGCGACAGCCGGCACCGCATCGAGCATATCGAGGTGATCACGGCCTCCGACGTGCCGCGCTTCGCCGAGCTCGGCGTTTTGGCCTCGATGCAGCCGGCGCATCCGCCGGGGGCGCTGAACTTCCCGATGGAGCCGACGATCTCGCGCATCGGTCGCGACAAGTGGCCGTTGAGCTATGCCTGGCGCACGCTGAAGAACGCCGGCGCGCGCGTCGTCTTCGCTTCCGATTGGCCGGTTTCGCCAGTCGATCCGATCCTGTCCATCCAGGCGGCAGTGATGCGCAAGCCTTGGGCAGAAGGCATGCCGGACCAGAGCTTCTCGTTGCAGGAAGCAATAGAGGGCTACACGGTCGAGGGCGCTTATGCGGAGTTCAACGAGCATCGCAAGGGTCGCCTAAAAACCGGGTATCTCGCCGACATCGTCGTCTTGTCGGCGGATATCGAGGCGATCGCGCCGGAAGCGCTGCACACTGTGCGTCCAGTGACCACCATCTGCGGAGGGAGAATCACCTACCAAGCCTAACGATGGTATAGGAATTGCTTAATTGAATAGGGACTCGGATCGAGTCACTGCTCCGCAGTTGCCAAGCCAGCCGGCTTGTGGTGACAATCAAACAGGAACACACCTGCCGACAAGAGCAGGCGCTCTCAATGGGGTAATCGTGCCGGAACAACCGGGTAAGAACGCGATCGAAGTTCGCGGTGTTCGCAAGGTTTTCGGAACCGGCGAAAACCAGGTAGCCGCCCTCGACACGGTGTCGGTGTCGATCCGCGAGAACGAATTTTTCACGCTGCTCGGCCCCTCCGGATGCGGAAAGACGACACTGCTGAGATTGATAGCCGGCTTCGATTTCCCAACCGCCGGCGAGATCCTGCTGCACGGTCAGGACATCGCGCCGCTGCCACCCTACAAACGCCCGGTCAACACCGTCTTCCAGAGCTATGCGCTGTTCCCGCACATGACGGTGGCGCAGAATATCGGCTTCGGGCTGGAGATGCTCGGCAAACCGAAAGCGGAGATCGAGGCGCGCGTCGCGCAGATGCTGAAGCTGGTCAAGATGGAGGCGCTCAAGGCGCGGCGCACCAGCCAGATTTCGGGCGGCCAGCAGCAGCGCGTGGCGCTGGCCCGGGCCTTGGCGCCGCAGCCGAAGGTGCTCTTGCTCGACGAGCCGCTTTCGGCGCTGGACTACAAGCTGCGCAAGGAGATGCAGATCGAGCTGAAGCGTCTGCAGCACGAGACCGGCATCACCTTCATCTTCGTCACCCATGACCAGGAAGAAGCGCTGACCATGTCCGACCGCATCGCAGTGATGTCGGCCGGCAAGATCCTGCAGGTCGGCACGCCGCGCGACATCTACGACCGGCCGGCCGAGCGCTTCGTCGCCGACTTTATCGGCGAAACGAATTTCCTGCCGGGCACGGTGGTGTCGAAGCAGGGCGGTGTGGCGACGGTCAAATTCGCCAGCAGCGCCACGGTCAGCGCCGGCTATCCGGAAGGCTTCAACCCGACGGGCGAGGTGACGCTGGTGGTACGCCCCGAGCATGCCGATCTTGTTCCCGATCCGGCCAAGGGCACGATAACCGGCACGCTCTCCAACATCGTCTATTTCGGCACCGACACGCATTATCACGTCAAGCTCGACGGCGGCGACAATTTCATCGTGCGCCACCAGAACAGCCGCTCGTCGCCGGTCACTTATGAGACTGGTGCCAAGGTCGGCATCCAGTTCGAGGAGGACGCCGCCCGCGTCCTGAAAGACTGATGACGACAGCCGCGCTCTCCCCAACCGTACCTTCCAAGGCCGCGTTGTTCGAAGCCCAGGCGGTGAAAACCAGCGCGCGGCGCAACCGGCTGCTGTCGCTGCCGGCGCTGATTATCATCGGCATTTTCGGCGTGCTGCCGCTGATCATCATCTGTGTCTACTCGTTCCTCGTCGCCGCGCCCTATGGCGGCGTGCAGTGGCAGTTCTCGACCGACGCCTATCTGAACTTCCTGTTCCAGCGCGACATTTTCGACGACACGCTGCAGTTCACGCCGGACTTTCTGATCATCTACCTGCGCTCCTTCCTGTTCGCGGTGGTGACGACGATCATCTGCCTGTTGCTTGGATTCCCCACCGCCTATTTCATGGCGACGCGGCCGCCGGCGCAGCGCAACTGGTGGGTGCTCCTGATCACCATCCCGTTCTGGTCGAACCTTTTGGTCCGCACGCTGGCGATCATGTTCATCATCCGCGACGAGGGGCTGATCAACAATGCGCTCCTGGCGCTCGGCGTGATCAACAAACCGATCACGATGCTTTACACCAACTTCGCCATCCAGCTCGGCCTCCTCTACGCATTCCTGCCGTTCATGGTGCTGCCGCTCTATTCGAGTCTGGAGAAGCTCGACTTCCGCCTGGTTGAGGCAGCCTACGATCTTTACGCGACGCGCCGGCAGGTGCTGTGGCGGGTGATCATTCCGCTGTCCAAGCCCGGCATCATCGCCGGCTGCCTGCTCGTCTTCATCCCGGCGCTCGGCGCCTACGTGACGCCGCTGATCCTGGGCGGCGGCGTGCACCTGATGATCGGCGATCTGATCGCGCAGCAATTCGGTTCGGGCCGCAACTGGCCGCTGGGATGCGCGCAGGCGCTGATCCTGATGGCGGCGGTGCTGGTGGCGCTGTTCTTCTATGTCCGCAACACGTCGGGGAAGGTGCAGCATGGCTGAGCCCCGCGTCATGGACATCAAGGACCAGCCGGGCTTCCGCTCGATCGCCATCATCTGCTTGCTGGTGCTCTATACACCGGTGCTGATCCTGATGATCTTCTCTTTGAACAGCGGCTCGCTGGTCACGCATTGGGAAGGCGTCACGCTCAAATGGTACGGCAGCGCATTCCTCAACGAGGAGTTCCACAGCGCTGCGAAAAACACGCTGATCATCTCGGTGACCGCGACGATTGTCTCGACCATCTGCGCAACGCTTGCGGCGATCGGCATGACGCGCGTGAAGCCATGGCGCGGGCTCGCCGCCGCTTTCATGATCATCAACCTGCCGCTGATGGTGCCGGAGATCATCACCGCGGTGGCGACGCTTTCCTTCTTCGCGCTGATCGCCGGCACGCTCGGTCTGAATTTCGGCATCGGCAATTTGATCCTGGCCCACACCGTGTTCTGCATCCCTTTTGCCTATATGCCGATCAGGGCGCGGCTCGAGGATATGGACCTGACGCTGGAATACGCGGCGGCCGATCTCTATGCGACGCCGTGGAACGCCTTCAAGCGGATCACCCTGCCGCTGTTGGTGCCCGGCATCATGTCGGGCGCGGCGCTGGCCTTCATCGTCTCCTTCGACGATTTCACCATCACCCAGCTCGTCGCCGGCCCCGGCCAGACGACGCTGCCCCTTTATATCTGGAACCAGATCCGGCGACCGATGACGCCGGAGATCAACGCCATCTCGACGATTCTGCTCCTGGTGTCGATCTTGTTCGTCTCGGTTTCGTTCCTGATCGCACGGCGACGCGCAAAATGATCCACGAGCTCCAACACAACAATGGGAAGGCAAGGAGAACATAAAATGTCTGGAAAACTGATGGCGGCCGTTTCCGCGGCCGTTCTGTTATGGGCAGTGCCGGCGCTCGCCGACGGCGAACTGCACATCTACAATTGGGGTGATTACACCAACCCCAAGCTGATCGAAAAATTCGAGAAGCAGTACAATGTCAAGGTGACGCTGGACGACTACGATTCCAACGAAACCATGCTGTCCAAGGTGCGCGCCGGCAATTCCGGCTACGACATCGTCGTGCCGTCGGACTACACTGTGAAGATCATGATCGAAGAGGGCCTGCTCGAAAAAACCGAGCCCAACGCGATGCCGAACGGCAAAAATATAGACCCGCGCTTCCTCAACATCTATTGGGACGCCGGTCGCCATTATACCGTGCCGTGGCAATTCGGCACGACCGCGTTCTCCGTCAATACGGACAAGTTCAAGGGCGACATCAACACGCTGGCTATCCTGTTCGACCCGCCTGATGAGCTGAAGGGCCAGATCAACGTGCTCGACGACGTCAACACCGTCATGCATGCGGCGGAGCGCTATGCCGGCGTGCCCCGCTGCGGCGCTGACAAGGCCAATTTGAAAAAGATCAACGACATACTGACGGCCGCCAAGCCATCCTGGAAGACTTTCAGCTACGATACGATCACCAAGATCACCTCCGGCGATGTTATCGTAACCGAGCAGTGGAATGGTGCTGCGTACCGCTCGCGCCAGAAGATCCCGGCGATCAAATATGCCTATCCGAAGGAAGGCATCGAAGGCTGGATGGACAATGTTGCGGTGCTGAAGGGCGCCAAGAACCTCGAAAACGCGAAGCTGTTCCAGGACTTCGTCATGGCACCTGAGAACGCGGCGCTGATCTCCGAGTTTGCCGGTTACGACAACGGCATCGCCGGCAGCCATAAATTCCTGCCGGCTGAGTTCGCCAACTCGCCGGAAATCAGCCCGCCGGCCGGCTCGCCGACGCCGGAATTCGTGCCGCCGTGCCCGCCGGATGTGGTGGAGATCTACAACAAGATCTGGACCAACCTGCGCAAATAATCTCGCGCGACGTGTGAAAGGAGGGGAGGCTCCGGCCTCCCTTTCTTGTGACTGTTTCTATGCATGTCATTCTGGGACCGCTCGCATATTTTTGGGCGACATGCATCGGGAGGAAATCTTGTCGTCCTATCGCAACTCCGATCCGCGGCCGCCAATCATGCAGGGTTCGCCGCCGAAGCTGGTTCCGCCGAAGCTCGACTGGGATCGGCCGCCCTGGAACCGCTGGGCCTTCCAGCACATCCGCGAATTCCTGCCGACCATCGAGGTGTGGCGCGGCAGCGGCCATCGCCATCGCCTTGAGCGCGCGGAGGTGGACCTCGACGATCTGCCGGTGACCGACAGCAACGGATCGCCGACGACGCTTGCCGGCTTGCTCGACGAAACCTATGCCGACGGCTTCCTGGTGCTGAAGGACGGCAGGATTGCCTATGAGCGCCATTTCAACGGCATGAACGAGCGCACGCTGCATCTGTCGCAGTCGATGGCGAAGTCGGTCACCGGATCGGTGTGTGGCATCCTGGTTGGCCGCGGCCTGATCGATCCGGGCAGGCTGGTCAGCGACTATCTGCCGGAGCTCGGCGAGACCGGCTGGGCCGGCGCCACGGTGCAGCACGTGCTCGACATGACGACGGGCGTGCGCTTTTCCGAGGAATACACCGACCGCTATTCCGATATCGGCCAGGTCGATGTCGCGACCGGCTGGAAGCCGATCCCGCCGGGCAGCGATCCGGGTTTCGCGTGGCCGTCGCATCTGTTCGAGCTGATCCTGCGGCTGAAGGACAGAGTGCGCCCGCATGGCGAAGCGTTCGAATACCGCTCGATCGAGACCGACGTGCTCGCCTTCATCATGGAGCGGGTGAGCGGCAAGCGCCTGGCGCAGCTCGTCTCGGAAGAACTCTGGCAGAAGCTCGGCGCCGACGAGAGCGCCTGCTTCACCGTCGACAGCGCCGGCTATGCGCTTGCCGATGGCGGCTTCAATGCGACGCTGCGCGACTATGGCCGCTTCGGGCAATTGATCCTCGACAATGGCGGCGGCGTGATCCCGGCCGACTGGATCGAGGCGACACGCAGCGGCACGCACGGGCCGAATTTCAGCCCGAGCCTTCCGGACGGTAGCTACCGCAACCAGTTCTGGATCGAGGATTCGCGCTCACGCTCGCTGATGTGCCGCGGCGTGTTCGGCCAATTGATCCATATGAGCTGGGAACACAGGATGGTCGTGGTGAAGCTTTCGACGTATCCGGATTTCGTCAACTCCGCCTATTCGGTGGCGACGCAGAAGGCGGTGCGCGCCATCGCCGCCGCGCTGGCCTGAAGACCCACGATAAACCGGGAGAATATCGTGACCGGCAAGACCGCGTTCGAAACCAAATACGGCTTTGCCCGCAAGGATGTGCGGCTTGAAACCTGGCGGCTTTCGCCGTTCAACCGATGGTCCTTCCAGAATGTCGGCGAACTGGTGCCGAGCGCGCATGTCGCGGCGGCGCCCGGCGGCGAGAGCCAAGCGAAATCGCTCGGCGCATTGCTTGAGGAAGAGATATCGCTCGCCGGCGGCAGTGAGACCGTCGAGAAGTTCCTGAAGCGTTCCGACACAGACGGGCTGACGATCCTGAAGGCCGGCAAGCTGGTCGGCGACTGGTCGGCGCCGCACATGCCGTTCGGAGCGCGCCATATCATCTTTTCGATCAGCAAATCGGTGACGGCGATCCTCGCAGGCATATTGGAAGGCGAGGGTTTGTTCGATCCCAACGCGCCGGTAACGCACTACATCCCTGAAGCCAAAGGCTCGGCCTATGGCGATGCGAGCGTGCGCAACGTGCTCGACATGACGGTCAGCCTCGATTTCGAGGAAGCCTATCTCGATCCGGAAAGCGCCTTTGCCCGCTACCGCCGCTCGACACTATGGAACCCCGGCGGCGGAACGGAGAGCCTTGCGGCCTTCCTGATGACCATCCAGCACCTTGCCGAGCCGCACGGCCAGACCTATCGCTATCGCTCGCCCAACTCGGACATGCTCGGCATCCTGGTCGAGCGCGCTTCCGGCATGCGCGTCAGCGCGTTGCTCAGCGAGAAGCTTTGGCTGCCGCTCGGTGCCGCAAGCGAAATGTCGGTGACGGTCGACATGGAAGGCACAGCGCGCACCGCCGGCGGCATGTCGATGACGCCGCGCGATCTTGCCCGCATCGGCGAGATGATGCGGCAGGGCGGCACGGCCAATGGCCTCCGCATCGTGCCGGGCGCCTGGGTGCGCGACACGGTCGCCACCGGCGGCAGCCATGAAGCCTGGCAGCGCGGCACGATGGTGTTTCTGTTTCCGAAGGGACGCTACCGCAACAAATGGTACCAGACCGGCCACGACAGCGGCGCCTTCTGCGGCATCGGCATTCACGGTCAGTGGCTCTATGTCAATCCGAAGACGGAAGTGGTCATCGCCAAGATGTCGTCGCAGCCGGAGCCGGTGGACGACAAGCTGGATGGGGAGCTCGTGGCATTCTTCGAGGCGTTGAGCAGCATGGTCTGAGCCGACCAGAGGCTGGTTCTAAGGACTGTTTTCTGTGGACCTTCGGCGCGTGATGAAACCGTCGCGGTTGGCGCAGCGGTTCTCCCGTCCTATGGTCGCCGCTCTTTTCGGCAGGGACCAGCATGGCATCGGACATCAAGCGCATCGCAGCAATCATCGCGGCCGAGATCGGCGCGCGGCCGGAACAGGCCGCGGCGGCAATCGGGCTGCTCGACGAAGGCGCGACAGTTCCCTTCGTGGCACGCTACCGCAAGGAGGTCACCGGCGGGCTCGACGACACGCAATTGCGCGACCTTTCCGAGCGGCTCGCCTATCTGCGCGAGCTCGATGCGCGGCGCGATACGATCGTCAGCTCGATCCGCGAGCAGGGCAAGCTGACCGAGGAGTTGGAAGCCAAGATCGCGGCGGCAAGCACCAAGGCCGAGCTCGAGGATATCTATCTCCCCTACAAGCCGAAGCGGCGCACCAAGGCCGAGATCGCCAGGGAGCGTGGGCTTGGGCCGCTCGCCGAGGCGATCCTCGCCGATCGCTCAAAAATTCCGGCCGAGCTTGCGCTCGCCTATGTCACGGAAGAGGTGGCCGACGCCAAGGCCGCGCTCGAAGGCGCGCGCGACATCCTGTCGGAGCAGTTCGCCGAAAATGCGGATCTGGTGGGCAAGCTGCGCGCCTATATGAAGGAACGCGCCTTCCTGCGCGCTCGGGTCGTTGACGGCAAGCAGGAGGCCGGCGCGAAATTCTCCGACTATTTCGACCATGTCGAGCGCTGGTCGGGCGTGCCCAGCCACCGTGCCTTGGCCATGCTGCGCGGCCGCAATGAAGAGGTGCTGTCGCTCGACATCGAGGTCGATGCCGACGACGCCTCGCCGGTCAAACCGGTCGAGCGCATGATCGCCAATGCCTATGCGATCGGCGGCAGCCTGCCCGGTGACAAATGGCTGATGGACGTAGCCGGCTGGACCTGGCGGATAAAACTGTCGCTGCATCTGACGCTCGATCTTATGCGCGACCTGCGCGAGCGCGCCGAGGAGGAGGCGATCCACGTCTTTGCCCGCAACCTGAAGGATCTTTTGCTCGCGGCGCCGGCTGGCTCGCGGCCGACCATGGGGCTCGACCCGGGCATCCGAACCGGCGTCAAGGTCGCGGTGATCGACGGCACCGGCAAGCTGGTCGCGACCACGACCGTCTATCCGTTCCCGCCGAAGAACGATGTGCGCGGCACGCAGGCCGAACTCGCCGCCCTCATCCGCCAGCACAAGGTCGAGCTGATCTCGATCGGCAACGGCACCGGCAGCCGAGAGACCGAGAAGCTGGTGGCCGACATGCTTTCGGACCTGCCGGCAAGTGCCGGGCCGAAACCGCTCAAGGTGATCGTCAGCGAGGCTGGCGCCTCAGTCTATTCGGCTTCGGCGACTGCTGCGGCGGAATTCCCGGGCCTGGATGTCTCGCTGCGCGGCGCGGTGTCGATCGCCAGGCGCCTGCAGGATCCGCTCGCCGAGCTGGTCAAGATCGAGCCGAAGTCGATCGGCGTCGGCCAGTACCAGCACGATGTCGACCAGTACCGGCTCGGCCGTTCGCTGGAAGCTGTGGTCGAGGATGCGGTGAACGCCGTCGGCGTCGACCTCAACACGGCCTCGGCGCCGCTGCTTGCGCGCGTGTCGGGCCTTGGGCCGTCGCTCGCCGAGGCGATCGTTGCGCATCGCGACGCGGCTGGGCCGTTTGCCAGCCGCAAGGACCTGCTCAAGGTGGCGCGGCTCGGGCCGCGCGCGTTCGAGCAAAGCGCCGGCTTTCTGCGCATCCCGAACGGGACAGAGCCCCTCGATGCGTCATCGGTGCATCCGGAGGCCTATGGCGTGGCGAAGAAAATCGTCGCCGCTTGCGGCCGCGACGTGCGCGCGCTGATGGGCGACAGCGCCGCGCTGAAGGCGCTTGACCCGCGCGTCTTCGTCGACGAGCGGTTCGGCCTGCCGACGGTGCGCGACATCATCGCCGAACTGGAAAAACCCGGACGCGACCCGCGCCCCGGTTTCAAGACGGCGACCTTTGCCGAGGGCGTCGACGACATCAAGGATTTGAAGCCGGGCATGCTGCTCGAAGGCACCGTCACCAATGTCGCGGCCTTCGGCGCCTTCGTCGATATCGGCGTCCACCAGGACGGGCTGGTGCATGTCTCGCAACTGGCCGACCGTTTCATCAAGGACGCGCATGAGGTGGTGAAGGCCGGCGATGTCGTGAAGGTGCGGGTCGTCGATGTCGACATCAAGCGCAAGCGCATCGGGCTGTCGATGCGTAAGGACGGCGGCGAGGGCGCGCCTCGCGGTGGCCAGCGAGACCACGGCGGCGGCAAGCCAGCGCCGCGCTCGCCAGCGCCGCAGCGCCAGCCGGAGCCGCCTTCGCAGGGCGCGTTCGGCGCGGCGCTCGCCGAGGCGATGAAGCGGAAATAGCTACCAGGCCAGGACAGCCGGCTCCTTGCCGATCTGATCCAGCAGCCAGTCGCGAAAACTGACGACCGGCGGGTGGCCGCGCTTGTCGTGCGGCACCACCAGATAATAGGCGCTGCGGCTCTGCATCGGTTGGCCGGGCGCCGGCACCAGCTGGCCGCGTTGCAATTCTCCGGCAATCAGGATTTCCGGCAGCAGGGCCACGCCGAGGCCCGCCATACAGGCCTGGGCGACCGTGCCGAACTGCTCGAACTGCATGCCGGGACCGGTCGGCGCCTCCAGCCCCTGATGCTCGAACCATTCGCTCCAGGCGCCGGGGCGGGTCGCCATGTGCAGCAGCGGCAGGCGGCTGATATCGGCCGGTAAGGCGATGGCGCGGCTGGCCAGGAATTGGGGCGAAGCCACCGGCATCACGGTCTCGCGCATCAAGAGCGTGCAATCGGCGTCCGGCCAGTCGGGCATGCCGTGATGGATGGCGGCATCCAGCCGCTCGCGGGCAAAATCGAACCGTCCGATGCGGGTGGCGAAGTTGATGGTGATGTCGGGGTGGCGGGCGACGAAATCCGGGATCAGCGGCATCAGCCAGCGCGTGCCGAAGGTCGGCAGGATGGCAAGGTTGAGAACACCGCTATGCCGATTGCTCATTAATCCGAGCGCGGCGTCGCGCAATTGGCCAAGCGCCGAGCGCACCGCTTCGGCATAGATCTCGCCGGCCGGCGACAGCCGGACATTGCGGCTGTCGCGTTCGAACAGCCGGCGACCGAACTGCTCCTCCAACAGGTTGACCTGTCGGCTGACGGCGCCTTGCGTCAGGTCGAGCTCACGCGCGGCGGCGGTGAAGGAGCCGAGGCGCGCTACGGCTTCAAAGGCAGCAAGGGCGGCGGTGTTCGGCAAAAGACGGCGCTGGACGTTCATGATCTATTACTAACGCTCATTGATCCGCGATGCAATTTCGTTTGATTTTTCCTCTGCGGAGGCCGATAAGCCGGGCAATCCAAGATTTGCCGGGAGTGTTGGCCGTGGCCGCCGAGAAGAACGCGTTCGTCTGGAACGATCCTTTCCTGATCGAGGACCAGCTTTCCGAGGATGAGCGCATGGTGCGCGACGGCGCGGCAGCTTTCGCGGCCGACAAGCTGGCGCCGCGCATCGAGGAAGCCTATGCCGACGAGAAGACCGACCCGTCGATCTTCCGCGAGATGGGCGAGGCGGGTCTGCTCGGCATCACCATTCCGGAAGAATATGGCGGGCTCGGCGCCGGATACGTGACCTACGGCTTGGTGGCGCGCGAAGTCGAACGGATCGACTCCGGCTACCGCTCGATGATGAGCGTGCAGTCCTCGCTGGTCATGTATCCGATCCATGCCTATGGCTCGGAAGCGCAGCGCAAGAAATACCTGCCGAAGCTGGCGTCGGGCGAATGGATCGGCTGTTTCGGGCTCACCGAGCCTGATGCTGGCTCGGACCCAGGCGGCATGAAGACGCGCGCCGAGAAAACCGCCAACGGTTACAAGCTCTCCGGCTCCAAGATGTGGATCTCCAACGCGCCGATCGCCGACGTGTTCGTCGTCTGGGCGAAGCTGAAGGGTGATAACGGCAAGGACGAGATCCGCGGTTTCGTGCTGGAGAAAGGCATGAAAGGGCTGTCGGCGCCGAAGATCGGCGGCAAGTTGTCGTTGCGGGCGTCGATTACCGGCGAGGTGGTGCTGGAAGGCGTCGAGGTCGGCGAAGACGCGTTGCTGCCCAATGCCAAGGGCCTCGGCGGTCCGTTCGGCTGCCTCAACCGGGCTCGCTACGGCATTTCCTGGGGCGCGATGGGCGCGGCCGAGGATTGCTGGCATCGCGCGCGGCAGTATGGCCTGGACAGAAAACAGTTCGGCAAGCCGCTCGCCGGCACGCAGCTGTTCCAGAAGAAGCTCGCCGACATGCAGACCGAGATCGCGCTTGGACTGCAGGGCTCGCTGCGCGTCGGCCGGCTGATGGACGAAGGCAAGATGGCGCCGGAGATGATCTCGATCGTCAAGCGCAACAACTGCGGCAAGGCGCTCGACATCGCCCGCCAGGCCCGCGACATGCATGGCGGCAACGGCATCCAGATCGGCTATCACGTGATGCGCCACGCGCAGAACCTCGAGACGGTGAACACCTATGAGGGCACGCATGACGTGCATGCGCTGATCCTCGGAAGGGCGCAGACGGGGCTGCAGGCGTTTTTCTAAGCCGGCAACGCTGCTTAAATTAGGTGCAGTGCAACATCTCTGCTTGGAGAATGGCCGCCAGATGTGTCAGGGTCTGGCGATAAAAAGCCATTCTCCGGGGCACCATGGCAATTCTGGCAGCCGTCCATCACCTGACCCATTACAAATATGACCGGCCGGTGGTGCTCGGTCCCCAGGTGATCCGGCTGCAGCCGGCGCCGCATTCGCGCACCAAGGTGCTCAGCCACTCGCTGAAGGTCGAGCCGGCAAACCACTTCGTCAATCTGCAACAGGATCCCTACGGCAACTTCCTCGCCCGCTTCGTCTTTCCGGAGCCGGTGACGGAACTGAAGATCGAGGTCGACCTCGTTGCCGACATGACGGTCTATAACCCGTTCGACTTCTTCGTCGAGGAGATCGCCGAGACCTTCCCGTTCGACTATCCCGAAGAGATCAGGGAAGACCTCGCCATCTACCGCGCGCCGGAGCCCGCCCGACCGCTGTTGTCGAAATTCCTGGCAAGCATCGACCGCAGCCCGAGAAACACCGTCAATTTCCTCGTCGACCTCAATGCGAGGCTGCAGCGCGAGATCGCCTACATCGTGCGCATGGAGACGGGTGTTTATTCGCCCGAGGAGACATTGGCCGCCGGCAAAGGCTCGTGCCGGGATTCCAGCTGGCTCTTGGTGCAGATCCTACGCAATCTCGGCATCGCCGCGCGCTTCGTCTCCGGCTACCTGATCCAGCTCAAGCCGGATCTCGTCTCGCTCGACGGACCGCCCGGAACAGCTGTCGACTTCACCGACCTGCATGCCTGGTGCGAAGTCTATATTCCGGGCGCCGGCTGGATCGGCTTCGATCCGACCTCCGGACTGCTCACCGGCGAAAGCCATGTCCCGCTTGCCGCGACGCCGCATTTCCGGAATGCCGCGCCGATCTCGGGCATGGCGAGCTTCGCCAATGTCGATTTCAACTTCGACATGCAGGTCGACCGGATTGCCGAGCATCCGCGCATCACCAAGCCGTTCTCGGACGAAAGCTGGGAGGCACTCGATCGACTGGGCGAAAAAGTCGACGCGGCGCTGAGGGATGGGGACGTGCGGCTCACCATGGGTGGTGAGCCGACCTTCGTGTCGATCGACGATTTCGAGTCCGCCGAATGGAATACTGCAGCCGTCGGCCCGACCAAACGCGACAAGGCGGATGAGTTGATCCGCCGGCTGCGCGAGCGCTTCGCGCCGGGTGGTTTCCTGCATTACGGCCAGGGCAAGTGGTATCCGGGCGAGAGCCTGCCACGCTGGACCTTCTCGCTCTACTGGCGCACCGATGACGAGCCGATCTGGCGCGATCCGTCGCTGATCGCGCGCGAGACGAGCAGCGCCGCCATCGGACCCGAACAGGCCGAAAGCCTGCTCACGGCGATCGCCGGCGAGCTCGGCATCGACAAGGCGATGGTCGGCGAGGCCTATGAGGATCCCGGCGAGTGGCTGCTCAAGGAAGGCAAGCTGCCGGATAATGTCGACCCGTCCAATTCGAAGCTGGAGGACCCGGAAGAGCGCAGCCGCATGGCGCGCGTCTTCGAGCGTGGCTTGACCAAGCCGTCAGGCTATGTGCTGCCCGTGCAGCGCTGGAACAGCCAGGCCGCGGGACAGCGCTGGCGTTCGGAGAAATGGAAGACCAGGCGCGGGCGCCTGTTCCTGGTGCCCGGCGATTCTCCGGTCGGCTACCGTCTGCCGCTCGGTACGTTGCCCTATGTGCCGCCGGCGCAATTCCCTTACATCGTGCCGGTCGACCCCTCAGTGCCACGTGGCCCGCTGCGGGCGCGCGCCGAAATCCTGCAGGAAGCTCCGGCCGGCGGCGCCGACGAAATGGCGCGTCAGCAGGCGGAGGCCTCCTTCACCGCCGCCACGGCCCAGCAGGACCGCGTCGAGCAGCGACTGACCGAGATCGGCGGCGCGGTGCGGACCGCGCTCACCGTCGAGCCGCGCGAGGGCCGGCTCTGCGTGTTCATGCCGCCGGTCGAGGCGCTGGAGGACTATCTCGAACTGGTGGCGGCGGCGGAAAACGCAGCGAAGGCCGTCCGCCTGCCGGTGCATATCGAAGGCTATGCCCCGCCGCACGACCCGCGCCTCAACGTCATCCGCGTGGCGCCGGATCCAGGCGTCATCGAGGTCAACGTCCATCCGGCCGCCAACTGGCGGGAATGCGTCACGACGACCAGCGCGATCTACGAGGAAGCGCGGCAGTCGCGGCTCGGCACCGACAAGTTCATGGTCGATGGCCGCCACACCGGCACTGGTGGCGGCAACCATGTCGTGGTCGGCGGCGCGACGCCCAACGACAGCCCGTTCCTGCGCCGGCCGGACCTTCTGAAGAGCCTGGTGCTGCAATGGCAGCGGCATCCGTCGCTGTCCTACCTGTTTTCGGGCCTGTTCATCGGCCCGACCAGCCAGGCGCCGCGCATCGACGAAGCGCGGCACGATTCGCTCTATGAACTTGAGATCGCGCTGGCGCAGGTGCCGCATCCCGACAAGGGACAGGCGCCCTTGCCGTGGCTGGTCGACCGGCTGTTCCGCAATCTCTTGACCGACGTCACCGGCAACACGCATCGTTCGGAAATCTGCATCGACAAGCTGTTCTCGCCGGATGGCCCGACCGGCCGGCTCGGCCTGGTCGAGTTCCGCGGTTTCGAGATGCCGCCCAATGCGCGCATGTCGCTCGCTCAGCAATTGCTGGTGCGCGCCATCATTGCGCGCGCCTGGAAGAACCCGCTGGACGGCCGTTTCACGCGCTGGGGGACCTCGCTGCACGATCGCTTCATGCTGCCTCACTATGTCTGGGCGGATTTCCTCGGCGTTCTGGAGGATTTGAAGCTCAACGGCTTCGACTTCCGCCCCGAATGGTTCGCAGCCCAGCTCGAATTCCGCTTCCCGTTCTGCGGCGAGGTGCAACATGCCGGCGTCAAGCTGGAATTGAGGCAGGCGCTGGAGCCCTGGCATGTGATGGGCGAGCAGGGCGCCATCGGCGGCACGGTCCGCTTCGTCGATTCCTCCGTCGAGAGGCTGCAGGTGAAGACAGAAGGCCTCAATCCGGAACGCCACGCCATCGTCTGCAACGGGCGCCTTGTGCCGATGAAAATCACCGACAATCGCGAGGTCGCGGTGGCCGGCGTTCGCTTCAAGGCCTGGCAGCCGGCGTCCGGCCTGCATCCGGCGTTGCCGGTCAACACGCCGCTGGTCTTCGACATCTACGACCGCTGGTCGGGTCGCTCGGTCGGCGGCTGCGTCTACCATGTCGCGCATCCGGGCGGCCGCAACTACGACACCTTCCCGGTCAACGGCAACGAGGCCGAAGCGCGACGGCTTGCCCGGTTCGAACCGCGCGGCCACACGCCGGGTGGCTACGTGCTGCGTGACGAAGAAGCCTCTGAAGAGTTTCCCATGACCCTTGACCTCAGGCGGCCGGCGAGATTCTGATCGACGATGGCCAAGGGGAATCAGAGACGGGCGGGCGGGAGGCCGCGGGCGCAGAGCCTGCTGGAACGCTACCGGCCAATCGAAGGCGTCGTCGACGAGATGGTCGACGCGTCCGGCAGCCCGCGCCCGGCCTGGCGCTTCTTCATCGACGCGCTCGACGATCTGGGGGCGGAGCGGCTCGGGCAGCGCTTTGCCCGCGCCGACCAGTATCTGCGCGACGCCGGCGTTTATTATCGCGTCTACGAACAGGCCGGGGCCAATGAACGCGAATGGCCGCTCGCGCATGTTCCGCTGCTGATCGACGAAAAGGAATGGGCCGAGATCAGCGCCGGCCTCGTCCAGCGCGCCGACCTGTTCGAGGCGATCCTGTCCGACATTTACGGGCCGAACCGGTTGGTTGAGCAGGGCATTCTGCCAGCCGGTCTGATTGCAGCCAGTCCGGAATATCTGCGCCCGATAGCTGGCGTTCGGCCGGCCAACGGGCATTTTCTACACATGGTCGCCTTCGAGCTCGGCCGTGGCCCGGACGGTAGCTGGTGGGTGCTTGGCGATCGCACCCAGGCGCCGTCGGGCGCGGGCTTTGCGTTGGAGAACCGGGTCGCCACAACGCGTGCGCTGTCGGACATCTATGGCGAGATGCATGTGCATCGGCTCGCCGGCTTTTTCCGCCGCTTCCGCGACACGCTGAACGCCATGGCCAAGGAGTCCGGCGGCCGTGTCGCCATCCTGACGCCAGGGCCGCTCAACGAGACCTATTACGAGCACGCCTATATCGCCCGGTATCTCGGCATCATGCTGCTCGAGGGCGAGGACCTGACCGTTTCCGGTGGCAGGCTGATGGTGCGAACCGTTTCCGGCCTGATGCCGATCGGTGTCTTGTGGCGGCGGCTCGATGCCGCCTTCGCCGATCCGCTGGAGCTCAGGCCGGAGTCGCAAATCGGCACGCCGGGCCTGGTCGAGGCAATAAGGCGCGGCTCCGTTTCGGCGGTCAATGCGCTGGGCTCGGGCCTGATGGAGACGCGGGCGCTGCTGTCGTTCCTGCCCAGGATCGCGCGAGAGCTGCAGGGCGAGGATCTCAAGCTGCCGAGCATCGCCACCTGGTGGTGCGGCCAGGAGACCGAGCGCGCGCATGTACTTGCCAATATCGACCGTATGGTGGTCGGTCCAGCGCTGTCGACCCGGCTTGCGTTCGAGGACGATGGCGCGACCCGGCTGGGATTATCCCTTTCGGCCGGCGAGCGGGCCGATCTTGTCGCGCGCATCGAGGCGGACGGCGCCGGTTTCGTCGGCCAGGAAGCGGTGACGCTGTCGACCACCCCTGTCTTTGTCGATGGCCGGCTGGAGCCACGGCCCGCCAGCCTGCGCGTCTATCTGGCGCGGACGCCGGAAGGCTGGACCGTGATGCCCGGCGGCTTCGCCCGCGTCGGCTTTTCGCTCGACCCGACGGCGATCGCCATGCAGCGCGGCGGCCAGGCGGCGGATGTCTGGGTTGTCAGCGACACGCCGGTCGAGCGCGAGACGCTGCTGCCGCAGGAGCATGACGGCTTCACCCGCACCATGCCGGGCAGCTTGCCCAGCCGCGCCGCGGAGAACCTGACCTGGCTCGGGCGCTATATCGAGCGCTCGGAAGACACGGTGCGCGTGCTGCGTGCCTATCACGTGCGGCTTGCCGAGACATCCGATCAGGATATGCCGCTGCTTGCCGATGTCAGGGACTATCTGGAGCCCTTCGGTATCGAGGTCGAAATGGCGATACCACCGGGGCTGATCGGCACTTTGGACAGCGCGGTCTACAGCGCCGGCCAGATCCGCGACCGTTTCTCGCCCGATGGCTGGCTGGCGCTGAAGGATTTGTCCAAGACCATCCATAGGTTCGCGCAGACCGTGGCGCCGGGCGACGACGCGACACGGGCAATGACGGTGATGCTGCGCAAGCTCGCCGGCTTTTCCGGCCTGCTGCATGAGAACATGTATCGCTTCACCGGCTGGCGTTTCCTGGAAATCGGCCGCAGGCTGGAACGCGGCATCCAGATCGCCCGCACGCTCAGCCGGCTGACCAGGAACGGGGCGCCGGAAGGCGCGCTCGACATGATGCTGGAGATCGGCGACAGCGTCATGACCCATCGCCGGCAATATCCGGTGCAGGCGGGGCGGCGCACGGTGATCGACCTGCTCGCGCTCGATCCGCTCAATCCGCGCTCCATCCTGTTCCAGCTCGAACGGCTGAAGGCCGAGATCGGCATGCTGCCTTCGATCAGCGGCGAGGGACATATGTCGCCCGCCGCCAAGGAAATCCTGCAGCTGAACACGGCAATCGCCGTCATGGAGCCGTCCGACATGAGCGCCAAAGTGCTCGACGACCTCGCCGGCCAGATCGGCGATCTCTACAACAGTCTCGCCCGAGCCTATTTCGCTTAGATGCTCTACGACATCAAACTCAATCTGCATTACGACTATGCCGCTGCTGCGGGCGGCGGACGGCATCAGGTGCGCGTGATGCCGCAGACGATTGCGGGGGTGCAGCGCGTCATCGCGGCCTCGCTGTCCTTCCAGCCGCCGCCGGCCGAACGTGCCGATTTTTCCGATTTCTTCGGCAACAACGTCACATCGATCGCCTTTCGCGAGGCGCATGAAACGCTCGACATCCGCATGAGCGCTCGCGTTTCGGTCTCGCGGCCGGAACCGGGCCTCGATGTCTCGCCCGATATCGGCGGGCTCAGGTCGGAACTGGACATGGTGCGGTCGTTATCGCCCTCCGCGCCGCATCATTTCCTCGCCGCCAGCGACCATGTCGGAATTGATCCGGCGATCACCGCCTATGCGCGGGAAAGCCCGGCCTCCTCGGTGGTCGCCACGGCGACCGATCTCTGCAACCGCATCCATCGCGATTTCGCCTATGACGGCAAGGCGACGACGGTTCAGACGCGGGCCAGCGACGCCTTTGCCCTGAAGCGCGGGGTCTGCCAGGACTTCTCCCATATCATGATCGCGGGCTTGCGTGGGCTTGGCATTCCGGCCGGTTATGTCAGCGGCTTCCTGCGCACGATCCCGCCCAAGGGCAAGCCGCGGCTCGAAGGCGCGGATGCCATGCATGCCTGGGTCAAGGCCTGGTGTGGGCGCGATGCCGGCTGGCAGGAATTCGACCCGACCAACGGCATGCGGGCGAGCAACGATCACATCATCGTGGGCTACGGCCGCGACTATTCCGACGTGGCGCCGATCGTCGGCGTGCTGAAGACCACCGGCGGCCAGGTCGGCGAGCAAGCGGTCGACGTCATCCCGGTCGCCGTCGAAAAGGTGTGACGACAACGCGATTGATTGTGGGCGCTTCTCAAATGCGCCTGCCGTCGGTATCCTAGGCACGGGATTGACGGGGGGGCGCCTGCGTGGCTATGGCGCGCGGAGGCGGATTGGAAGCGGTAAGCGTCATCATTCCGGCACATGATGCGGCTCGGACGATTGCCCGGACGCTCGCTTCGCTGGCATCGGAGAAAGAAATCATCGGCGAGGTGCTGCTGGTCGACGATTCGTCATCCGACGCCACCGCCGCCGTCGCCTCGGAAGCGGCGTTGCGGTTTGCCTTGCCGCTGCGGGTCATCAAATCGAGCTGCCGCGACGCTGGCGGCTCCAGGAATCTGGCGCTGGAGCAGGCCCGCTTTCCCTGGATCTATCTGATCGATGCCGACGACCTCCATCTTGGAGGTGGCCTGCGCGCACTGCTGGCGAAGGCCGTAGCGGAACCAGGGGCGGACATGGCGGTCGGCGCTTACCGCCGGAGAGTCGATGGCGAGGAGCGGCCGACCAAGCTGCCGGGCGGCTACACGGCAAGCGGACCGGCCAATGCCTGCGCCTATCTCGAAGGGCGGATACGGTCGATCGCCGTCGGCAGCGCGCTGGTGTCGCGGCGGGCTGTCGGCGAAACAAGATTCGCGACCGGCCTTGCCTATGACGAGGACACGCTGTTTTGGGCGCGTCTGATGACCAAGGCCTCGCTCGCGATCGTGACACAGCCCGTCTTCGTCTATTTCGTGTCGGCGGAGCGTTCCGACGATCGTTTCACGGTCAGGCCTGCCGCGCGCTTTCTCGAATGGCGTCTGGCGCTGCGCCGGCTCCGGTCCTGCGGCATCGGGGCGCGGTCGCTCAAGACCAGGGAGGGCCTCGTCGCTTTGAAGATCGCACGCGTTCATTATGCGCGCGGCGATTTCGAAATGGCGACAAGATTCCTCGGCGTGGCCGAAGCCGCGCCAAGGGCGGGCGCGGATGTCTGGCGCTGCATGCGCTATCGGCTGAAGATCGCGCTGCGGCGCCGGTTTTCGGCGCCGGCCGCCCAACTGCAACGCGCCTGATGGCCGAGAGGCTGGATCTCGCGGTCGTGGTGATTGGTTTGCGGGCACCGACCGCGCTGGCGGCCGCGGTAAGGTCCGTTCTCGACCAAAATATTCCGCTCGAGATCGTGGTGGTGAATTCCGGCGGCGGTAACGCCAAGGCGCTGCTTGCCGATTGCGGCATCGACGTAACAGCGATCGAGGTCGAGGAGCGATTGTTTGCCGGCGCTGCGCGAAATCGCGGCATTGCCGCAACGCAAGCTCCGTTCGTCGCCTTTCTCGCCGATGATTGCCTGGCCTGCCCGCAATGGGCCGAAATCCGGCTGCAGCGTCACCGGGAGGGTGCTGCGGCTGTGGCGAGCGCCGTCCTCAACAGCCACCCGCGCAATCTGGTCGCATGCGCGGCGCATCTCGTCACCTATATGCGACGCCTGCCCGGTCTTTCGGCCGGGAAGGCACAGCGCTACGGCGTTTCGTTCGACCGGAAGCTGTTCGAGCGATACGGGATGTTCGACGAGCGAATGAGGTCTGGGGAAGACACCGAGTTCATGGCCAGGCTGCCCGAGGTTTTGCGGCCGGTTTGGGAACCGAGGGTGCTGACCGTTCACCGCAATGAGACGAGCCTATTCGGCTTGCTTGCCGACCAGTATCGCCGCGGGCGCCGCTATGGCGCCTATCTCCGGTCTATCCAGGCCGAAAAACCCGTGCGTCCGTTCCGGAAGGTGTTCCGCGACCGGCGCAATGTCGGCAAGCTGGTCGAGGAGGGGTTGTCCGGCAAGGACAGAACCTTCGCAAGGCTGTCGGTGCCGATCGTGTGGCTGGCGTTGTTCGCTAAGTCGCTGGGGACATGGGTGGGCGCCCGGTATGGCGACACGACGGCGAGCCGGCGATGATCACCATCGAAATGAAGCCGCCGCGCCGGCGGCGCGGCCGATGGCTTTGGTCGCGGCGCAAGACCGTCGCCGTCTTCGATCCATCCGCCAACCGGCGGGACTGAAACCTCTTTCGGAACCAGTCATCGGCGCGCGGCTTTATCTACGGGCCATTTCGCGGAGCCGGCATGTTGCAGCATTCAGGATCGCCTTCGGACCGTTCGACGCGGGCCGAGGAAACACGAGGGAACGGCGCTCGCAGTTCGGCCGAGAGCACGTCGCTCAACTATGTAAGCGATGCCGACCCCGGCATACGCAGATTGCGGAAAGGCACGGGATTTACCTATCTGGCGGCCGATGGCGGAACCGTCGACGAAACGACGCTTGCCCGCATCAAGGCGATCGTCATACCGCCGGCCTGGACGGATGTGTGGATATCACCCGATCCGGACGGCCATATCCAGGCGACAGGCCGGGATCAGCGCGGCCGCAAGCAGTACCGTTATCACCCGCAATGGACCGAGGAACGCGACGGCGTCAAATATTCCAGCCTGGTTGCTTTCGCGGAAAGCCTGCCTGCTCTCAGGCGGCAGATCGATGCCGATCTGCGCCGGCACGGGCTGCCGATGGAGCGCGTCGTCGCCTCGGTGGTCTGGTTGCTCGACAACACTATGATCCGCATCGGCAACGCGGCCTATGCACGCGACAACAAGAGCTTCGGACTGACCACGCTGCGCGACCGCCATGTCGAGATTACCGGCTCCAGCCTGCGCTTCGCCTTCAAGGGCAAGTCGGGCAAGGAATGGAAGCTGAAGCTGGTCGATCGCCGCATCGCCAAGGTCGTGCGCGGCGCCCAGGATCTGCCCGGACAGAAGCTGTTCCAATATCTCGACGAGGACGGCGAGCGGCGGCCGGTGCGCTCGGAGGACGTCAACCGCTATATTCGCGAGGCATCCGGCGCCGAATTCAGCTCAAAGCATTTCCGCACCTGGGGCGGCACGATCCATGCGGCGTCGCTGTTTGCCGGGACCGAGCTGCCGGAAAGCAAAACGCAGCAAAACCGGGTGATCAACAGCGTCGTCGACAAGGTCGCCGAGCGGTTGGGCAATACCCGGGCGGTCTGCCGCAAATGCTACATCCATCCGCTGGTGTTCGAGGCGTGGAGCAAAGGGCGCCTGCTTGACGAAATGGCGGAGGCCAACAAGCGCAAACGCCTGATATCCGGCCTGGACGAGGAAGAAACGCTGGTGCTCAGATGGCTGCGGGCGCACGGCGCCTGATAGGCGGGCGCAAAGATCGCCAAATCCGTGATCTCTCGATAAATTTTTTTATCGACCTCGTGTCGGGAAGGGTCCTAGTGTCGCGTCCTTTGATACGGAAAGGACGCACCATGCTCTACGCCATCCTCTGCTATGCCTCCGAAGACGTCGTCTGCTCCTGGAGCAAGGAACAGGACGACGAGGTCATGGCAAAGCTCCTCAACGTGCAGGACAAATACGCCAAGGCCGGCCGGCTGGGGCCGGTGGCGCGCCTTTTGCCGACGACGGCGGCCACGACACTGCGAAAGGTCAAGGGGGAGTCGATCGTGCTCGACGGTCCGTTCGCCGAGACCAAGGAACAATTCCTCGGCTTCTACACGCTCGAATGCAATGATCTCGACGAAGCGGTCGAATTCGCGCGCGAGCTCTCCGAGGTCAATCCGAGCGGCGGCTCCTACGAGATCCGGCCGGTTTCGGTCTTCAATCCGACAAAGGTCGCGGTATGACAGAGCTCGCCTGGATAAGCACCGCAATCAGCAACGCCCGTCCGCAGGCGATGGGCGCGCTGCTGCGCTACTTCCGTGACCTCGACGCCGCGGAAGAGGCTTTCCAGGACGCGTGCCTGAGGGCGCTCAAGAACTGGCCGAAGAACGGGCCGCCGCGCGATCCGGCCGCCTGGCTGATCTTCGTCGGCCGCAACAGCGGCATCGACGCGGTGCGCAAGCGCGCCAAGCAGGCGCCGATGCCGGAGGAAGACCAGGTATCCGATCTGGAGGACGCCGAGAGCGACATGGCCGAGCGGCTGGACGGCGCGCATTACCGCGACGACATCCTGCGGCTTCTGTTCATCTGCTGCCATCCGGATCTGCCGGCAACGCAGCAGATCGCGGTCGCGCTGCGTATTGTCTCCGGTCTCACCGTCAAGCAGATCGCGCGCGCCTTCCTGGTCGGCGAGAGCGCCATGGAACAGCGCATCACCCGCGCCAAGGCGCGCATTGCCGATGCCGGCGTGCCGTTCGAAACGCCTGGCGCGGTCGAGCGCTCGGAGCGGCTCGCCGCAGTCGCCGCGATGGTCTATCTGATCTTCAACGAGGGCTATTCGAGCAATGGCGGCGAGGCGCCGGCTCGCGCGCCGCTGTGCGAGGAGGCGATCCGGCTCGCCCGGCTGCTGCTCAGGCTGTTCCAGCAGGAACCGGAAATCATGGGGCTGACGGCGCTGCTGCTTCTCCAGCATGCGCGCGCGCCGGCGCGCTTCGACGAGAATGGCGAGGTCGTGCTGCTCGAGGACCAGGACCGCTCGCTCTGGAGCCGCAAGATGATCGACGAGGGCTTGGCGCTGGTCGACAAGGCGCTGCGCCACCGCAAGCCCGGTCCCTACCAGGTGCAGGCGGCGATCGCAGCGCTGCATGCGCGGGCGGCGACGGCCGAGGATACCGACTGGACCGAGATCGACCTGCTCTACGGTCTGCTTGAGCAGATGCAGCCTTCGCCCGTGGTGACGCTCAATCGCGCCGTCGCGGTCAGCAAGGTACGCGGCCCGGAAGCCGCGCTTGCCATGATCGAGCCGCTGGAAGAGCGGCTGTCGGGCTATTTTCACTTCTTCGGACTGAGAGGCGGGCTGCTGATGCAGCTTGGCCGCAACGAGGAGGCACGTGTCGCCTTCGACCGCGCCATCGCTTTGGCCAACACCGCGGCCGAGGCGGCGCATATCCGGATGCATATCGACCGGCTGATCAAGGAAAGCGCAGAGAAGTCCTCGATCCAGAAGGCCCGCTGATCCGGCTTCGCCCGCCTGGCCCAATTTTGCGATCCGGCCTTGGACCATGCCGGGGTGGCGGTTTTTCCCCGAAACGAGTAATGCCACGCCATGAAAGGCGCCTGGACGTATTTGATGGCACGGACAGCGCATGGCGCATGGCTCCACCGTCCTGTGAGAGGCGGGAATCTGAAAAGGGATAAAAAAAATGACATTAGCCAAGGAAACGGCCTCGCTTCTCGAGAAACTGGGCGTGGCTACAGATGCACTTGTCGGAGGCGACCTCATTGTGCGCAGCCCGGTGACGGGCGAACAGATCGCAGCGCTGAAGTCGATCTCGGCGGCTGACGCCGGCAAGGCCATCGATGCCGCGCACAAGGCCTTCCAGAGCTGGCGGCTGGTGCCGGGGCCGAAGCGCGGCGAACTGGTTCGCCTGCTCGGCGAAGAACTGCGCGCGCATAAGGACGAGCTCGGCCGGCTGGTGTCGATCGAGGTCGGCAAGATCCCGTCCGAGGGCCTGGGCGAGGTCCAGGAGATGATCGACATCTGCGATTTCGCCGTCGGCCTGTCGCGGCAATTGTACGGCCTCACCATCGCCACCGAACGTCCCGGACACCGCATGATGGAGACCTGGCATCCGCTCGGCGTCGTCGGCGTCATCTCGGCCTTCAATTTCCCGGTCGCGGTATGGTCGTGGAATGCGGCGCTTGCCTTCGTCTGCGGCGATGCGGTGGTGTGGAAGCCGTCGGAAAAGACGCCGCTGACCGCCCTTGCCTGCGAGGCGATCTTCAACCGCGCCGCAAAGCGTTTCGGCGCGGACGCGCCGGCAGGGCTGCTCCAGGTGCTGATCGGCGACCGCGCCGCCGGCGAAGTGCTGGTCGACCATCCGAAGGTGCCGCTGGTCTCCGCCACCGGCTCGACCCGCATGGGCCGCGAGGTCGGTCCCAGGCTCGCCAAGCGCTTTGCGCGCGCGGTGCTGGAGCTCGGCGGCAACAATGCCGGCATCGTCTGTCCGACCGCTGATCTCGACATGGCGCTGAGAGCAATAGCCTTTGGCGCCATGGGCACGGCCGGCCAGCGCTGCACGACGCTCAGGCGCCTGTTCGTGCATGACAGCGTCTATGACGCGCTCTTGCCGCGGCTGAAGAAGGCTTATGAGACGGTTTCGGTCGGCAATCCGCTGGAGGGCAAGGCGCTGGTCGGTCCGCTGATCGACAAGGCGGCCTTCGACAATATGCAGAAGGCGCTAAAGGAAGCCCAAGCGCATGGCGGCAAGGTGACCGGCGGCACGCGCGTCGAAAACGGCCATCCGGACGCCTATTATGTGCATCCGGCGCTGGTCGAAATGCCGGAGCAGGTCTCGCCGGTGACGGAAGAGACCTTCGCGCCGATCCTCTATGTGATGAGATACACCGATTTTGACGAGGCGCTTGAGCAGCACAATGCGGTGGGCGCCGGCCTGTCGTCGTCGATCTTCACACGCGACCTGCAGGAATCGGAGCGGTTCCTCGGCGTCGACGGCTCGGACTGCGGTATCGCCAACGTTAATATCGGCACTTCGGGCGCCGAGATCGGCGGGGCGTTCGGCGGCGAGAAGGAGACGGGCGGCGGCCGCGAGAGCGGCTCGGACGCCTGGAAGGCCTATATGCGCCGCGCCACCAACACGGTGAACTATTCGAAAGCGCTGCCGTTGGCCCAGGGCGTATCGTTCGACATCGATTGAGGACGAAGCGACGGGTCAGCCTCGTCCGCGAGCTGACCCGCTCGACTATTGATTAGGCCATGAGGGTGGACGGCGGGCGATTTGCTCAAAAAGCCTTGCCGGTAGCCGGATCGAAGAGGCGAAGCGCGGCCGCATCAAAGACAAAAGCGCATGGCTGGCCCTTGGCGACGCGGGCCTGCGGCGGCAAGGTTGCCGTCAATTTCTGCGCGCCGACGCGGGCGGTGGTGACCTGTTCCGGTCCCGTCAGTTCAACGACGTCGATCTCGACCGGCAGCGACAATTCGGCGCCGCCGCCCGGCCCGAGGTGGAGCGCCTCGGGCCTGATGCCGGCGACAACTGAAGCGCCGTCGCGGGCGGTGTCGGCGTAGCGCGCGGGCAGCGCCAGCCGCGCATCCGTGCCGACGATCGCGAGCTTGCCGTCCTCGACAACCGCCTCCAGCATGTTCATCGAAGGCGCGCCGACGAAGCCCGCGACATAGAGCGTCGCGGGATGGTTGTAGATTTCTTCCGGCGTGCCCAGCTGTTCGATGCGGCCGTCGCGCATGACGGCGATCCGAGTCGCCAGCGTCATCGCCTCGATCTGGTCATGGGTGACGTAGACGACCGTAGTGCGCAGCATCTCGTGCAGGCGCTTCAGCTCAGTGCGCATTTCCAGGCGCAGCTTGGCGTCAAGATTGGAGAGCGGCTCGTCGAACAGGAAGACCTGCGGCTTGCGCACCAGCGCCCGGCCGATGGCGACCCGCTGGCGCTGACCGCCGGACAACTGGCCGGGCTTGCGGTCGAGCAGGTTCTCGATTTGCAGGAGCTTCGCCGTCTCGCGCACCGCCTTGTCGCGCTCGGCGGCGGGAACCTTGCGCATCTCCAGGCCGAAGCCGATGTTGCGGCTCACCGTCAGGTTCGGATAGAGCGCGTAGGACTGGAAGACCATGGCGATGTCGCGGTTCTTCGGATGCACGCCAAGCACCGACCGGCCGCCGATCAGCACGTCGCCGCTGGTTGCTTCGGCGAGACCGGCGATGATGTTGAGCAAGGTGGACTTGCCGCAGCCCGAGGAGCCGAGCAGCACCAGGAACTCGCCGTTTTCGAGTGCGATGTCGATGCCTTTCAGCGTCTCGACGCTGCCGTAGTTCTTGCGGACATCGCGGATTTCAAGCGCGCTCATGGGCGGCATCCTCGAATTGAATCGGCCCGCCATAGTCGCGGGGCAGGGTTGAGATGGCGCGCGAGGCCACTTGAATGGCGGCGGACAGGCACTTTTCCAGCGATCGCCCCTGCGCCAGCGCCGCCAGGAACGCGGCGTTGAAGACATCGCCGGCGCCGATTGTGTCGATGACGGTGACGCGGGGCGCGGCCGCTTCAATGAGTTTGCGGTCGGCGCCGATGGCGATCGCGCCGTCCGGTCCGCGCTTGACGACCACCGTCGCGCCGTCCCTCATACCGTCACGGATCTTTCGCGCCGCTTCCCCCGGGCTTGCCAGCCCGGCCAGTGTGGTCGTCTCGACCTCGTTGAAGAGCGCCAGTTCGCAGCGCGACAGCCAGCCGCGCGCAGCGGTGCAGTTCGCTTCCGTCCAGCCGTCGATCGGCCAGCCTGTGTCGAGCGCGACGGCGATGCGGTGCGCCTCGGCCCAGTCGAAAAAAGCGCCGTAATCGCGCGTCAGGTCGTCGGTGAGGAAAGAGCCGCAGAGCAGCGCATAGCCACCGGAAAGCCGATTGCCGTCCAGCGCGGAGAGCGCGTCGTCCAGGCTGAACCGGGGCAGGTGGCCGCGCGTGGTGAAGAAGGTGCGCTCGCCGTCCGGGTGGGTCATGCCGACCGACAATGTCGTGCCTTCGGGACGAACCGGCCATTTCTGCGCCCGGCGCCCGAAGGCTTCGCGCAGCCAGCGCCCGAACTGGTCGTCGCCGAGATTGGCTGCAATGTCGAAATCGATACCCAGCGCTTGCCACGCAAGCGCCGTATTGCCGGCCTGGCCACCGACCCGCAGGTCGTCATGATCGACGACGGTCTCCGTGCCGGCCTTCGGCCAGGGTGCGACCGGCCCGACGATCAGATCGACATTGACGTTGCCGATCACCGCAAGCGGCTGCATCACTCGCTCCTGGTGATCTTGGTGGTACGCACCGGCGTTCCGGCATTCTCGACGCGGGAATCGGCGAAGGCGATCATCAGGCGCTGCGCCACCGGCAGCATGGCAAAGACCGCCGCCAGGCCCGTGGCGGGTTTGAAGGCGAGTGTCACGGCGCCTGCGACTGGCGGTTTGCCGGAAGCGTCGAACACGATCAGCGGCGCACCGGTCTCGACAACGGACAAGGCCATCGCGGTGACAAGGTCGGCGGTCGGATCGTCGCCGCGGAAAAGAACGACGCCAATGCTTGGACCCAGCATCTCCATTGGCCCGTGGCGCAGCTGACCGCCTTCGAGCGAGAAACAAGGCAGGCGCGACAGTTCGGTGAAGCCGAGCGCAAGGGCTTCAGCCACGCCTTGAAGCTTGCGGCCGGAAGTGACGATGGTCGTGACCGTCCTCAGCGCCGCGAGCGCGGTATCGATCTCGACCGCCTGAGGCGCCTTGAGCACGGCAAGGGCGCCGGCGGGATCGTCGCCAAGCGCAGTCAGGATGGCGAGATGCAAGGCGAAGGTCACGGTCAGGCTGCGGGTCGCGGCAAAGGCGAGTTCGGTACCGCCGGCGCCGACAAGGCAAGGCACCGTACGGCCAAGGAACGAGCCGGCCTCCAGCGTCAGGCCGAAGGTCTCCGTGCGATCGCCGGTCTCGGCAAACCAGCGCAACACTTCGGCGCTTTCGCCGGATTGAGAGGTGACGATCACCGTCTTGCCGGCCAGCGGCAGGGGATGGCCGAGCTGCTCTGAAAGCGGCAGCGCGATGGCATCAATGCCGTGCGCGCGATAGAGCGGCTCGACCGCGCGGGCGACGGCGTGCGAGGCGCCCATGCCGAGCAGAACGACCCGGCCGGTCTTCCTGATCGAGGCGGCGACCTCGGTGGCGGCATCCGTGTTATTCTCGAAGGAAGCTAGTGCGTCTTGATGCTGGCGCGCCATCTCGCGGTCGATGGCGAGGAGGCCTGTCGGCCGTTCTTTCTTTGCAGTCATGATTATCCTTTCACTCCGCCGCTGGTCAGACCTGAGATCAGAGCGCGTTGCATGAAGAGGCCGATCAGCACGGGCGGCAAGGCCGCGAGCACGCCGGCAGTGGCAATCAGTCCGTAGTCGGAGACGCGGCCGCCGGCGAGATCGGCGATAGCGACCGTCAGCGTCTTTGCCCGCTGGTCCGAGGTGAAGAGCAGGGCATAGAAGAACTCATCCCAGGCAAGCAGCACCGCAAACAGCGCCGACGTCGCCACCACGGGCGCGGCCAGCGGCAAGGTGATGATGCGCCAGGTCTGGAGCAGTCCCGCTCCGTCGATCATGGCCGCTGCCTCGATCTCGCGCGGGATGGAATCGAAACCCGATTTCATCAGCCATGTGGTGAAGGGCGCGAGGATGGTCAGATAGATCAATGCCAGGCCGAAGACATTGTTGAGCAGGCCGAGATAGGACAGGCCCATGTAAAGCGGCACGGAGAGCGCCACCGGCGGCAGCATATAGGTGGCGATCACCATCGACAGCGACCAGCCGACCGAAGGCGTGCGCGAAACGGCCCAGCCGGCGGGCACGGCAAGGACAACAGCGGCGAGCGTCGCCATGCCGGCGACCTCCAGGCTGTTGCGCAGCGATGACGTGAAGGCGGCGCCGGCACTGTTCTCAGCCCTCGACAGAAGCTGCGCGTAACGGGAGAAGTCGGCCGCCTGCGGCCACCAGCGCAGCGGCTTGGCGGCGAGGTCGGCTGCCGGCGATATGCTCATGACGAAGAGCCAGGCGAGAGGCGCCAGGATCACGGCGCCAAGCAGGATGGCGCAGACATAGACGAAGGCGGTGAAGACCGGGCTCTTGCGTTCCATCAGGCCGCACTCCCGGCGGTCTTCTTGACCAGCGTCGCGTAAGCGACGGCCAACACGGTGACGAGCAGGGTGACGATCAGCGCCAGCGAGGCGCCGGAGCCGGCGCGCTGGAAGGAGAAGGCTTCCTGGTAGACAAGGATCGACAGCGAGCGCGTGCTGTTGGCGGGGCCGCCGCGTGTCATCACCCAGATGATGTCGAAGACCTTGAACGCCTCGATGGTGCGCAGCACCAGCGCCACCATCAGTGGGCCTGCAAGATAGGGGAGGATGACGAAGCGGAAGCGGTTGAACGGCCCGGCGCCGTCGACAAGCGCCGCGGCGGTGATGTCGCGCGGCACGGCCTGCAGGGCGGCGAGCGCGATCAGCGCAACGAGCGGAAAATTCTTCCAGCAGTCGGCGACGATCAGCGCCGCGAGCGCCGTGCCCGGCTCACCCAGCCAGGAGCGATAGTCATCAATGAGATGGAGTTGCGTCAGCGCCGCGTTCAGCGCGCCATATTCGGGATTGTAGATCAGCCGCCAGAGCGTTGCGTTGACGACGGTGGGCAGGGCCCAGGGCAGGATCATCAGCCCGCGCAAGACGGCGCGGCCACGGAATTCCTGATTGAGCAGGAGGGCCGCAAGCACGCCGAGCACCATCTCGGCGGCCACCGAGATGACGGCGAACCAGGTGGTGGTCGAGAGCGTGCGTGTGAAATTCGAGCTCGTCAGCATCTTGGTGTAATTGTCGAAGCCGACGAAGTTGCCCGCCGTGCCGACCAGTTGAGCGTCGGTGAAGGAAAGCCTGACGGTATCGACCAACGGCCAGCCGATGACGGCCACCATGATCACCAGAAGCGGCAGCATCAACAGCCACGCGCGAGTCGTCATCCAGGTGCCCGACATCAGAGGCGCCTCTCTCCTGTCATCCGGTCAGAAATAGCACGGGCGGCGCTCGTTGATGGGGGGCCGCCCGCGTCGAGGAACGCCAGATCAGAGGCCGCTGTTTTCGGCGGCGGTCTTGAGCGCGTCTTCCGGCGTCGCCTGGCCGAGCAGTGATTCCTGGATCGCCTGCTGCAGCGCCGTCGACAGTTGCTGGTATTTCGGCGTGGTCGGGCGCGGATACATCGCGGCGAGACCGAGCTTGGCGGCGGCAATCAGCTCTTCCTGGCCCTTGGTGACGGCCGGATCGTCATAGGACGAGGCCCAGATCGGCAGCGAGAGCTTGGCATACTTGTTCTGGGTCGCCTGCGAGGTCATGAACTCGATGTATTTCCACGCTTCGTCCTGATGCTTCGACACCGCCGTGATGCCGAGGCCCATCGAGCCGTTGACGGCCGAGACCTCGCTGGTGCCGGCAACGCCCGGCGCCGGCTCGACGCCGACTTTGCCGGCAACCTTGGAGTCCTTCGGATCGTTGGCCATGTTGTACATGTAGGTCCAGTTCAGCGCGAAAGCGGCATCGCCGTTCTCGAAGACCTTGCGGACGTCTTCCTCGAGGAATTCCTTGGAATTCGGATTGGTCAGGCCCGATTTGTAGCTGTCGACCATGTATTTCAGCGCCGAGAGGCCGCCGCCATTCTGGAAGTCGGGCTTGCCGTCCTTGAGGAAGTCGCCGCCATAGGCGCTGACCAGTGTGGTGTAGTCGCAGATTGCGGCTTCGGCCTGTGCCCAGCTCCAGGCGATAGGCGTCTTCAGCAAGCCTTTGTCCTGGATGATTTTGGCCTGCTGGCCGAGCTCTTCCCAGGTCTTCGGCGGCGCCTTGATGCCGGCCTTTTCCAGGATCTCCTTATTGTAGAACAGGTATTTGGTGTCGAGGATCCACGGCATGCCGTAATACTTGCCGTCATACTGGACGGTGGTCCAGGCGCCGGGCAGCACACCCTTTTTCATGTCGTCGGTGATCTTCGACGATACGTCGACCAGCACCTTGTTTGTCGCGTATTCGGCAGGCCAGATGACGTCGAACAGCACCACGTCATAGCCACCGCCGGATCCTTGGGCGAGCACCGTCTTGTCGTGCAGGCCTTCATAAGGGACGAATTCGAGATTGACCTTGATATCCGGATTGGCCTTGGTGAAGGCCTCCGTCATCGAGCGCACGTCGGCCTCGCTATAGGCGGCCTGCGCCATGAAGAGCGCGTTCAGGGTGGTTTCGGCGAAGGCGTGCGGGATGAACAGTCCGCCGACGAACACCGCGCCCAGAAGTGTCTTACCGATCGATTTCAGCATTTGTCTTCTCCCATTTTCGACAGCTGCGAGTGGGGCGGCCAAGACCATGCCGCTTCCTCGAATTCGCGTTGCGTATGACCGGATCCGTCCTCCACGGCGTGCAGCGGAGCTCGAAAGCCTTGCTGCTTTTTTTGTGGAACCGTGCGGGTCGCACTATTAAGTCAATTCGCTTGACTTAATTAGTCGATCAATCCTTTAATGGAGTCAAGAGGGGAAACGACGGTGCACGACATTAGCCCGATCCGCGCCAAGAGCGGCACCAACCAGGAGGGTACCAGCGCGCATAACCGCCGCGTTATGATCGAGGCGCTGCGGCTCAACGGCGCGCTTTCGCGCGCGGACCTTGCGCGGGCGACGCAGCTTACCAAGCAGGCGGTTTCCAACATCATCGAGGATCTCGAGCGGGACGGTCTGGTCGTGGCTCTGGATGCGGTGCGCAAGGGCAGGGGACAACCCTTCACGCCCTACCGGCTGGTTTCCGAAGGGGCTTTCGCCATTGGGTTGCAGATCGACCGGCATTTGACACGCGTGGTGGTGGTCGATCTCGTCGGCAAGGTGATCGCTCGCGCCGAGGCGGGGCTGCCGTTCGACGAGCCGTCAGAGGGCGTGGAAATAATCCTCGGCTTGGTCGACCGTGTCAGAGGCGAGCTGGCCAGGATGTTCTCCCAATCCGAACGAAGGCTGGTCGGGCTTGGCGTCGCCATGCCAGGGCCGTTCGGGCTCAAGAACTCCGACAACAAATGGATGATGCCGGCCTGGCAGCAATTTCCGCTGCTGGAGGCGCTTGCGGCCGGTACGGGGCTCGATGTCGGCCTGCAGAACGATGCGGCGGCCTGCGCGACGGCGGAGCGGATCGTCGGCGCAGCGCATGGCGTCGATCACGCCGTCTGCCTTTATGTCGGTTACGGCATAGCCGCCGGGCTGATCCTCAACGGTGAACTCTACAGCGGCGGCAACGGCAATGCGGGCGAGGTCGGCATGGCCCTGCTTTCGCCAAGCGGCCCTGGCTCGGCGCCATTGGAACACCGCGCCTCACTCGCCTCGCTCTACCAGCATCTCGGCCTCGACCCCACCGAAAAGGGGCTTTACGAGACGCTCGGCGCGCTGGGGCTCGCGCAAGACCCGCGGGTCATGGGCTGGGTCGAAATAGCCGCGTCCGACCTGCGCTGGAGCGTGCATCTGATCGAAACGATCTTCGACCCGCAAACCGTCATCCTCACCAGCAGCGCGCCCGAGGCGCTGGCCCGGTTGCTGCTTCAGGCCATGCACCCGCTGCTGCCGTCGATCGCGGACCGGCCTGTCCGGCGGCTGCCGCGGCTGCAGCTCGGCACCACCGATCCATGGGCGATCGCGGTAGGTGCCGCGGCGGAGCCGATCAGCCGGGCCTTCGATCCGCGCTTTTCCGCTATCCTGAAGGCCGGATAGAAAGCCGAAGGCGGTCAGTCCGTCGCTTGTTTCGCGGTGGTGGCGAAAGCCGCGTCGACGACGGCGAGCTTGGACGCCTGGACGGCCATGTATTCGTCGAAGAATTGCCGCGAAACCCACATCACGGAATGGCCGCGCTGGCCGACCCAACCGATGCTGCCGAGCGCCTCGGCATCATGGAGTTTGCGCGCCAGATGCGTACGTGAGAGTTTCAGCCAGTGCGCGAATTCACTGACCGAAATGACGCTGGTCGGTATCCTGTCGAGATGGACGTCTTCCGGATCGACGCCGGACATCAGCCAATCCATGACGATGCCGCCGTTGTTCAGCCAGATAAATAACGAGAAGGTCGGTCCGGGCTCCCGCACGCCGTCGCTGGTGAGCAACCCGTCGGCGATCAGCGGCTGCAGGGTGGGCAGCATTTCGGGCCGGTCGAGGAAGGCTGCCAGCCGGGTTCCGCCATCTATGTGGTCGAGTGTTCTCAGATGCGCGTAGATCCAGCCGGTGAAGGTCTCGATAGTGCCCGCCGTGGCCCGCATTGGGTGTGTGCGGCCGTCGCCGCTGGCCGAGATATATTCGGCGATGTTGTAATGCAGCATCTCCTTGACGAAAGCCTCGGCGGTGTTGCGGCTGGCCACCGAATTGCGGCGCACGACCTCGATGAAACGCGCCATCGTCATTTCGGTGCGGCGGTCATTGGGGTCGCGCCGGAAATGCAGGGCAAGGCCGACATGGCCGAGCAGCCAGCGCTGCTGGGTGGCAAACACGGCCGCCAGCCGCGGGCTCGTTTCGTAGATATGGATGAGCGCCTTGGCCTGGTCCTGGACACCGCGAAGCGTTGCCGGATGACGGACGATTTCTGCGGCACTCAGCGGCATTTCCTGCGGTACTCCATGCGATTCCAAGCAACGACGAATGAAGATTCCCAATCTTGACCGCTCGTGTCCAGTTGCCCATTGGAACAACGAACGATTAGGCGGTGAATTGCTAACTCTTTGCATAGGTTCGGGAAACCCGTCCCATATCGATGTGCCCGCCAGACAGGTTCTGCTTCAGGCAGCCGGCATGGTTTTGGGCTTCACGACGACACGCAGGTACAAGGTCGGCAAGCCTGGCAATGCCCCGTCGACGGTTTCGGCATTACGACGCTCGAGTTGGGATGATCGCGGGCCCAGGCACGGTGAGATCATTGTTTTGCCTGGCTGGTCCATGCGACATGGCCTAATGACGTGATTGCCTTTGCCGAACTGCGTTGCGTGGAGCTTATCGAATGGCTGGCAGGACTGTCCTGATCGCCGGCGGCGCCGGGGGAATGGGTCTCGCGACCGGATTGCGTTTCGCCGCTGACGGCGAGCGGATCGCGCTCGCCGATCTTGCCGGCCCCAAGCTCGACGCCGCCGTTGCGACGATTGCCGCGACCGGGGCGGACGCGATCGGTTTGCCGCTCGATATCCGCTCCGTCGCCGCCTGCCGCGACGTGGTGGGCAAGGCCAGGGAGTGGGGCGGCGCGATCGACATCCTCGTCAACGCCGCCGGCGTCTGGCTCGAAGGACCGGCGAGCGAGGTCGCAGAAGAGCAGTGGGACCTGGTGCTCGACGTCAATCTCAAGGGAGCCTTCTTTCTGATCTCGGCGGCCATCTCGCATCTGTCGGCGGCGCAAGGCGTGATCGTCAACATTGCCTCCGACGCCGGCATCGTCGGCAACAACGGGGCGGCCGTTTATTGCGCCTCGAAGGGCGGGCTGGTGCTCTTGACCAAGGCTCTTGCCCTGGAACTCGCATCGCAGGGCATCAGGGTCAACGCCGTCTGTCCCGGCGACACGGCAACGCCGATGATCGAATATCAGGCCAAGACTTATGGCGGAGACGACCCCGACGGCTACAAGCGCCGGCTTCTCGGGCATTATCCTCAGGGCGACAAAGCAAGGTTCATCCGGGTGGAGGAGATCGCTTCCTTCATCCACTATCTTTGCCAGCCGGGCGCGGCGCCGATCACCGGAGCCGCGCTTTCGATCGATTTCGGCGTCAGCGCCGGTTATTGAACCGGGCCCTAGTCGGTTTCATTGCGGGTATGACGGACCGCGCCGGCATGCCGGCATTCTAACCGTGGAGAGGAAATGATCGTGTTTGGCAAATCCCGCAAGGCGCTGGTGACCGGCGCGGGCGCCGCCGACGGCATCGGAATCGCGACCGCGCGGGCGCTGGGCGAGGCCGGTCTTTCTGTCGTCATCACCGCTTCGTCCGCACGCGTCGAGCAGCGCGCGGAGGAACTGCGGGCGGAAGGGCTCGATATAAGCGCTTTGATGGCCGACCTGACGCTCTCCGGTGATGTCGAGCGTTTACGCTCCGAGGCCGGCGAAATCGACATCCTCGTCAACAATGCCGGGATGGGCACAATTGCCCAGCCGGCATTGCAGCGGCGGTTTCTCGACCTCAGCGAAAGCGACTGGGACCGCGGCATCGACGTCAGCCTGAAAACCGCCTTTTTGAGCACGCGCGGATTTCTGGCCGGCATGGTGCAGCGCGGCCATGGGCGCGTCGTCAACATGGCTTCGGTGACGGGACCTTACGTGTCCAATGAAGGCGAGGCCGCCTATTCGGCAGCCAAGGCAGGCATGATCGGGCTGACGCACGCGCTCGCCCTGGAGGTCGGCCGCAGCGGCGTCACGGTCAACGCCGTGGCGCCCGGGTGGATCGCAACGGGCGCTTCGACGCCGGAGGAGCTCGTCGCTGCCCGAAACACGCCGCTCGGCCGCGCCGGCAGCCCCGCGGAAGTCGCGGCCGCCGTGCTGTTCCTGGCATCCGACGCGGCGAGCTATGTCAACGGCGCCGTTCTGGTCGTGGACGGCGGCAATATCCTGCAGGAACGCAAAGGATGAGAGCGGGGATGCGCGACCAATAGTCAGGAGCAGCTCTGTCGACTATACAGGCGTTTTTTCAGCCTGATCATTGTTCCGTGACTCCTGCCGCCTGCCTGCAAGCCACAATCGAACTTATGTACGAAGTGGACAGCATTGCGCGTCCCGCGGATGCTGTCGTCTCGGCTTGGTTTCGAGCCCGGCGCTATATCCACGACAAGGACCGTGGTCAGATTTTGGAGTTGCTCTATGCGCTTCTGAGGCACCATGCACGGCTTGGCTGGTGGCTGGCCAAGCATGGGCGCGAGGACATGCCCCGCAACCGGCTGCTTGCATGGCTGACGCTGAAGGAAGGCAAGGCCCTCGATCAGATCAAACGCTTGTTCAATGGCGCGAAATTCGCGCCTGCCAGCCTGATGGACCACGAGCACGCGCTGCTGGTCAAATTGCAGGGATGCACAATCGACCATCCCGGCATGCCGGAAGAGGTCAAGCTTGAATGCCCGTCCTGGGCGGCCGATCCCCTGCGGCGCCGTTTCAAGGAAGCGTTTGGAAACGAGATGGCCGCACTTCTGACGTCGGCGCCGCTTGACCTGCGCGTCAATCCGATCAAGTCGACGCGCGAGGCCATGCTTGGCGCCTTGAAGGATCTTGGCTTGCGGGCGGAGGCGTCGGCCATGGCTCCGTATGGCATTCGTGTGAATGAACGCCCCTCGCTGACGAGCCTGCCGATGCTGAAAACAGGCGAGGTCGAGATTCAGGACGAGGGCTCGCAGCTTGTCGCTCTGCTGGTCGATGCCCGGCCGGGTGAGCGCGTGGTCGATTTCTGCGCCGGAGCTGGCGGCAAGACCCTGGCCATCGCCGCGCAGATGAACAACAAGGGCCACGTTGTCGCCTGCGACGTCATGGACGGCCGCTTGAAGCGCAGTGCCGAGCGCTTCCGGCGGGCAGGACTGCACAACATCGAGACCAGGCTTCTAGCCAGCGAGACGGATCGGTGGATCAAGCGCCACAAGGGCGGTTTCGATCGCGTGCTGGTGGACGCGCCATGCAGCGGCACCGGCACATGGCGGCGCAATCCCGACGCGCGCTGGCGCGCGCCGGAGGAACAGGGTCTGGACAATCTCGTGTCGTTGCAAGCCCGGATTCTGGCGAGTGCGGCGCGTCTGGTGAAGCCCGGCGGACGGCTGGTCTACGCGACATGCTCCCTAATGCCCGCGGAGAATGAGGAGCAGGTGGCCGCTTTCCTGGCGAGGCATCCCGCCTTTCGTGCCGTGCCGCTGCGCGAGGCCGCGCCGCAGCTGACGAATTCAGCCCATTCGGACTACCTGTCGCTGACGCCCGCCCGCAATGATACCGACGGCTTCTTCACCGCCGTCATGCAGCGTGAGGCTTCGCCTCCTCCAAACGCGTGCGACAAAGCACAATAGAGGAGACCGCCCGTCCTCGCAGGCGGCTCACTTCTTTGGCAAGGGCACGCCCTTGGTGGTGAATTTCTGTCCTCTGCCGAGGGGACGCAAAGGGCGCTTCGTGCCGGCAGCCTTGCCCGTTCCGGGCGGCTGGTGGGCGGGCACGAGCTGGTCGGGGCGGGGACCGATAAGGTCGGCGCGCCCCATCTCCTTCAAGGCATCGCGCAGCAAGGGCCAATTGTCAGGGTCATGGTAGCGAAGGAATGCCTTGTGCAATCGGCGCTGCCGCCCGCCGCGAACGGTCTCGACCTTGTCGGTCGCGCCGCGCCGGACGCCCTTCAGCGTGTTGACGCCGGTATGGTACATGGCCGTCGCCGTGGCCATAGGCGAAGGCAGGAAGGTCTGCACCTGGTCGGCTCGGTAGCGGTTCTTCTTTAGCCAGAGCGCCAGATTCATCATGTCCTCGTCGGTCGTGCCGGGATGGGCGGCGATGAAATACGGAATGAGATAGTATTTCTTGCCGGCCTCCTTGGCCGCGGCGTCGAACATCTCCTTGAAGCGGTCGTAGGTTCCGATGCCGGGCTTCATCATCTTGTCGAGCGGCCCGCGCTCGGTGTGCTCGGGCGCGATCTTGAGGTAGCCGCCGACGTGGTGGGTCACCAATTCCTTGACATATTCGGGACTCTTGACGGCCAGGTCGTAACGCACGCCGGAGGCGACCATCACCTTCTTGACGCCCTTGACCTCGCGGACCTTGCGGTAGAGCCGGATCAGGTCGTCATGCGAGGTGTTGAGGTTGGGGCAGATGTCGGGAAATACACAGGACGGCAGACGGCAGGCCGCCTCGATCTTGGGGTCCTTGCATGCCATCCGGTACATATTGGCGGTCGGCCCGCCAATATCGGAGATCACGCCGGTAAAGCCCGGGGTCTGGTCGCGGATCTTCTCGATCTCGCGCAGGATCGAGCCCTCGGAGCGGTTCTGGATGATGCGGCCTTCGTGCTCGGTGATCGAGCAGAAAGTGCAGCCGCCGAAGCAGCCGCGCATGACCGTCACCGAGAACTTGATCATGTCCCAGGCGGGGATCTTGGCATTGCCATAGGACGGGTGCGGGGCGCGCGCGTAGGGCAGGTCGTAGACGGCGTCCATCTCTTCGGAGGTCAGCGGGATGGGCGGCGGATTGAGCCACAGGTCGCGGTCGCCATGGCGCTGGACGAGCGGGCGGGCATTGCCGGGGTTGGCCTCGCGATGCAGCACGCGCGAGGCGCGGGCATAGGCATCGCGATCGTCCTCGACTTGTTCGAAGGATGGCAGCCGGATCACGATGTCGCCGGGTTTGCGGCTCGCGCCCTCGTCGGCGGAATCGAGATCGTCGGCATTGAGTTCCGTGAAGTGCTCGGGCACGCGGCGGAACAGGGCGACGCCCCTGATGGAGTCGAGCTGGCGCGGCGTTTCGCCGGCGGCAAGCCGGTTCGCCACCTCGACGACGGCGCGCTCGGCATTGCCGTAGATCAAAAGATCGGCCTTGGCATCGGCCAGGATCGAGCGGCGCACCTTGTCGGACCAGTAGTCGTAATGGGAGATGCGACGCAGCGAGGCTTCGATGCCGCCCAGCACCACCGGCACGTCCTTATAGGCCTCACGGCAGCGCTGCGTATAGACGATCGTGCAGCGGTCCGGCCGCTTACCGCCCTCACCACCCGCCGTATAGGCGTCGTCATGGCGGAGCTTGCGGTCCGAGGTATAGCGGTTGACCATGGAATCGAGGTTGCCCCCGGTGACGCCGAAGAACAGCCTCGGCCTGCCCAGCGCCTTGAACGGCTCTGCCGACTGCCAGTCGGGCTGCGAGATGATGCCGACCCGGAAGCCCTGGGATTCGAGCAGACGGCCGATGATCGCCATGCCGAAGCTCGGATGATCCACATAGGCGTCGCCTGTGACAAGCACGATGTCGCATTCATCCCAGCCGAGCGCCGTCATCTCGGCGCGGCTCATCGGCAGGAACGGCGCCGCCGATCCCGCATGAGGCTTGCCGCCGGACAGAGGAACTACATTTTTCTGGGCGCTTGCTATGGTTTCCATGGCCGACGTATAAGCCGCCGCCAAAGCGAATTCAATTAAGCTCGATTTTGGTCCCGGAAGGGATGCATTGTGACGTGTCAGGGCACAACGCCTAGGGGCGTCCATGACTTCATTGAATTTTGGATGCCCTCAAGGGGCTGGTAGCGGGGGAGGGACTTGAACCCCCGACCCCAGGATTATGATTCCCGTGCTCTAACCAACTGAGCTACCCCGCCAGGGTGGCAAATGGCCCGGAAAACCGTCCTTGATGGACAGGCATCTCGAGGCGTTTCGCCGAGGTCGCGCGGATATAAGGTTGCGAGGGTGAGCCTGTCAAGCTTGGAAGAGGCCGACATGCGGGCGTAATCCGGCCGGCATAATCTCATCCCGGAAAAGCTTTGCCGGGCAGGCACTCAGCTTATGTCGCGGGGTTGAGTTCGGCGGGGCACGTCGCTATGTCTCGGCCAAGAAATTCTAGAGTTTGAACGAATGAAGCCGCGCATCGCCGTCCTCGGTTGCGGATACTGGGGCAGCAACCATATCCGCACCCTCAAGGCGCTTGGCGCGCTGCATGCCGTTTCCGACGCCAACCGCGCCCGCGCCGAAGGTTTCGCCAGCGAGCAGGACTGCCTGGCGATCGAGCCGGACAGACTGTTCGAGCGGACGGACATCGACGCCATCGTCATGGCGCTGCCGCCGCAATTCCATGCCGACACCGCGGTGCGCGCCGTCGAAAGCGGCAAGGACGTGCTGGTGGAAAAGCCGATCGCGCTGACGGTCGACGACGCCGAGCGCGCGGTGAGGGCGGCAAAGGACAATGGCCGGATCTTCATGGTCGGCCATGTGCTGCGCTTCCATCCCGCTTTCGAGACGCTGAAGGCGCTGATCGACAATGGCGAGCTCGGCGAGGTGCGCTACATCCACTCGCACCGGCTCGGCCTCGGCAAGTTCCACACCGAGAACGACGCGCTTTGGGACCTTGCCCCGCACGATTTGTCGATGATCCTGGCCATCACCGGCACCGGGCCGATCGAGGTCAGGGGCGAGGGGGCAGCACTCCTCGACAATCTCAGTGACTTCGCGCATCTGCATATGCGTTTCCCGAACGGCCTGCGCAGCCATCTCTTCGCCTCGCGCCTCAACCCTTATCGCGAGCGGCGGCTGACGGTGGTCGGCACCAAGGCAATGGCGGTGTTCGACGACGTCGAGCCCTGGGAGCGCAAGCTTGCCGTCTACCGCCACGCAGTCTGGCAGGACAGCGGCCAGTGGGCCTTCACCGCCAATGAGCCTGCCTATGTGGCCGTCGGTGAGGGGATGCCGCTGACGCGCGAGCTTGCCCATTTCATGCAATGCATCGAGACGCGCGCCGAGCCCCGCACCGATGGCGAGGAAGCAATCCGGGTGCTGCGCATCCTGACCGCCGGCACGGTGATCCACACCGGCTCGTCTGCATAAAGCAATCAGATCGAGAATTTACTCAGCGGGAATCTGCGCCGGCCTGGCCGCCAGCCTGGACAGCATTGCCTCGGCTTCCGCGCCGCGCTCGGAACGCTCGATGAAGCCGCCGCCGAAGACACGCGCCTCGTTGCCGTCGTCGGAATAGAGCACGCAGGCCTGCCCCGGCGCGATGCCCGATTCGCCGTCGGCCAGCTCGACGGAGGTCACGCCGTTGCGGTAGTGCAGCACGGCCGGACGGGGCGGCCTGGTCGAGCGGACTTTCGCGAAGAGCTCTATACCGCCGGCCGGAACATCCGACAGAGGCCCGTCGCCCAGCCAGTTCATGTTGCGCAGATAAATCTTGTGCGTCTCCAGCGCCTCGCGCGGGCCGACGACGACGCGCGCGCGGTCGGCGTCGAGGTGAACGACGTAGAGCGGCTCGCCGGAAGCGATACCGATACCGCGGCGCTGGCCGATCGTGTAGCGCAGGATGCCTTCATGGCGGCCGAGCACGCGGCCGTCGATATGGACGATGTCGCCGGGATTGGCCGCAGCTGGCTTCAGCTTGGCGATGATGTCGGAATACTTGCCCTGCGGCACGAAGCAGATGTCCTGGCTATCCTGCTTGGCGGCGACGGTGAGCCCCATTTCCTCGGCGATGGCGCGGACCTGCGGCTTCGACAGGCCGCCGAGCGGGAAGCGCAGATAGTCGATCTGCGCCTGCGTGGTAGCGAACAGGAAATAGCTCTGGTCGCGGTCGGCGTCGACCGGCCGGTAGAGCGCGCGATGCGCGCCATTGGCGCTCGAACGAATATAGTGCCCAGTGGCCAAAGCGTCGGCGCCGAGATCCTGAGCGGTCGCCAGAAGATCGGCGAACTTCACCGTCTGATTGCAGGACACGCACGGGATCGGCGTCTCGCCGGCGACATAGCTCTCGGCAAAAGGATCGATGACCGCCTTGCGGAAGCGCTCCTCATAGTCGAGCACGTAGTGCGGGATGCCGATCGTCTCGGAAACGCGGCGAGCGTCGTCAATGTCCTGCCCGGCGCAGCATGAACCGGCGCGATGAGTGGCCGCGCCGTGATCGTAAAGCTGCAGCGTTACGCCGACGACGTCATAGCCTTCGCGCTTCAGGATGCCTGCGACCACAGACGAATCGACACCGCCCGACATCGCGACGACGACACGGGTTTCTTCTGGGCGGCGAGGGAGATCGAGGCTGTTCATGATGCTTTCACTGTGCGGCGCTCAATGCCAATGGCCGGAATATAGGTCAAGCGCCACGTCTGCGCCAGCTTGCGGCCCAGGACGAGATTACCGGCAATTTCAGCGCCTGGAGGCCGGTGTTTCAAATTCTAAACGATATCCTAACCGGGCGTTCACGATCCTTACCTAGTGATTAGGGTTCGCTTAGGCAATTTTTAAAGCTGTGGCGGTACTGTGGCGGGGATTGGGTCTTTGAGTTTTTAGTAGAGAGTACGATGACCGATCTGGTTAGACCTAGAGTCAAGTATGTTATCGGGCCCGACGGCAGCCCTCTTACGATCGCCGATCTGCCGCCGACGAACACGCGGCGCTGGGTTATTCGGCGCAAGGCAGAAGTGGTCGCCGCGGTACGCGGCGGCCTGCTCAGCCTTGAAGAAGCCTGCCAGCGCTACAAGCTCACCACCGAAGAATTTCTCTCCTGGCAGGCATCGATCGACGAGTACGGCCTTGCCGGGCTCCGCACCACGCGGATCCAGCAATACCGGCATTAAGCTGCCGGCCGAAAACGAGCGAAGGGCGCGGAACTCCGCGCCCTTCGCTTTGAAGCGGCCTTCCATCAGACAGTCAGCACGACCTTGCCGATGGGGCGAGTCGCAAGGAAGGCATGGGCGGCTGCTGCCTGGTCGAGCGGGAAAGCTTTGGCCACATGCGGCATCAGCTTTTTGGCATCGACCAGCCTGGCGAGTTCGACAAGGCCCTCGCGATCAGGCACTACAGACATGCGCTCCACGCGAACACCGCGTGCGCTGGCCTTCGCCTTCGTAGCGTCGTGAACGTCGAGCAGCGACACCAGAACGCCGCCATCACGCAACGCTTCCAGCGACTTATCGGCATGATCGCCGCCGATCGGATCCAGCACCAGATCGACATTGCCGACCTTCCCGGTGAAATCGTCGCGGGTGTAGTCGATCACCTCGTCCGCACCAATCGAGCGGACATAGTCGGTTTTGTCCGGACTGGCGGTCGATGCCACCCAGGCGCCGAGCGCCTTGGCGATCTGCACCGCCAGATGGCCGACGCCGCCGGCGCCGGCATGAACCAGAACGCGTCGCCCCGCTCGCAGGCCGCCATGACGGACGAGGCCTTGCCAGGCCGTCAGGCCGGCCAGCGGCAAGGCCGCGGCATGCGTATGGTCGATGGCGGCTGGCTTCGCGGCGATCTCGTCCACCGGCGCCGCGGCAAGCTCGGCATAGGCGCCCGCCTGTTTGGGAAAGCGCGGCATGCCGAACACCTCGTCGCCGCGCCTGAAGGCGGTCACGCCGGAACCGAGCGCCGCGACGGTCCCCGAAATATCCCAGCCAAGGATGAAAGGCGGTTCGCCGAGCAGCGGAACGAAACCGCCGCGCACGGCGCCATCGACCGGGTTGATGCCCGCCGCCTTGACGCGGACGAGCACTTCACCGGGCTTTGGCGCGGGGTCGGGCTGCTCGGCGGCGAAAAGGACCTCGGGTCCGCCGACGGAAGTCTGGATAACGGCACGCATGAACGCCTCCTGTTCGAGTAGATGTGCCGCTATCATTTGGATAGTAATATTCGATTGTCGAGTATGTACTTTTTGTATATATAGGTACCTCATGGATAGCGAGGACACATCCCCCTGCGGCTACGACGCGTTCCGGCGCACCTGCCCATCGCATACCGTGCTCGAGATGCTTGCGAGCAAATGGGTTTATCTCACCGTCTGCGCGCTGCGGCGCGGCCGGCTGCGCAATGGCGAGCTGGCGCGCAAGCTGGAGGGCATCACGCCCAAAATGCTGACGCAGACGCTGCGCGTGCTGGAGCGTGACGGCCTTGTGCGGCGCGAGGTGTTTGCGGTCATTCCGCCGCGCGTGGAATATGAGCTGACGGAGCTTGGCCAGAACCTCGCGGGCCTGCTCAGCCAGATCCGCTCCTGGGCGGAAGAGCATGCATCCGAAATCAAGGATGCCCGAACCCGGGCATCGGCCGATCACGGCGAGAAGGCTGCTATGCCGTGAAGACGGCGAGGCCGGTTTCTGCCGATTGCCGGTTCTGAAGATGCCGGGGGGGCTCCGGCAGGACTGCGAATATTCCCGGCGATCAGCCGATCATGGCGCTGCGGCCGCCTGTTTCGGCCTCGCGGATCTTGGTGTCCCGCGATTCCAGCATCTCCGCCTTGGACAGCTCCGCTTCAGCTTCGCCGAGTAATGATTCGGCGGTGCTTCGCTGCTGGGCGAGGTCGCTTTGTGAGTTCCTGAGGTTGTCGCGGCGCAGGCGAGCCGCCTTGGCGAAGGTCGGATAGGCGAAATGGTTGATGTCGGTGATGCCGGCTTTTTTCTCTTCGGCGATGATCTGCGCTTCCAGCTCGACGGCCATGCGCTCGAACTCGGCGATCATCATGTCCAGCTGCAAGAGCTGCCGCCGCTTCTCATTCACCTGAAACTGCTTCAGTCGAACGAGGTTTTCACGTGACTTCATGACTCGATACTCCGCAAACGCACACCTGCATACCGCCCAGTCCGCCCGGAACGATCCAAGCGCCGCCGTTTCCCCCGGCTTTCCCTGGGCTATGGGAAACAAAGCCCTAAAGATTTTTGCCGGCGGTAACCATTCGTTTACGGGCATTGTTAATCATACGGGCGAGGACTTAAGGCCGGGTAAAAATTCCGGCTGCGGCGGGAAGCCCTGGCCAGCGAGTCTCTGGAGTCACTTAGGCTGGCTTATTAATGTAGTGCATTAGCGGTTTTGGTCTGTGATTCGTTATTAGATTCAAGTGGGTGTAGAAAGGGGTTAAAAAATCTGATATCGTGAACGACACGAAATTAGGATTTGTTAACCATTCGGTGTCACCTTCTGTTCAGGCAATCACTGCTCCGGGTCCCGGACGGTCGTGAGATGGTCCGGCAGCAGAAAAGGGGAATGAAATGCGTGTTCTGCTGATTGAAGATGACAGTGCAACCGCACAGAGCATCGAATTGATGCTGAAATCGGAGAGCTTCAACGTCTATACGACCGATCTCGGCGAAGAGGGGGTCGATCTCGGCAAACTCTACGACTACGACATCATCCTTCTGGACCTCAATCTCCCCGACATGTCGGGCTATGAAGTCCTGCGCACGCTGCGCCTCTCCAAGGTCAAGACGCCGATCCTGATCCTTTCCGGCATGGCCGGCATCGAGGACAAGGTGCGCGGCCTCGGCTTCGGCGCCGACGACTATATGACCAAGCCCTTCCACAAGGACGAACTGGTGGCGCGCATCCATGCGATCGTGCGCCGTTCCAAGGGCCATGCCCAGTCGGTCATCACCACCGGCGACCTGGTGGTCAATCTCGACGCCAAGACGGTCGAGGTCGGCGGCCAGCGCGTGCACCTGACCGGCAAGGAATATCAGATGCTGGAGCTGCTCTCGCTGCGCAAGGGCACCACGCTCACCAAGGAAATGTTCCTCAACCATCTCTACGGCGGAATGGACGAGCCGGAGCTGAAGATCATCGACGTCTTCATCTGCAAGCTGCGCAAGAAGCTCGACGCGGCGTCCGGCGGCCAGAACTACATTGAGACGGTGTGGGGCCGGGGCTATGTGCTGCGCGAGCCCGAAGATATCCGCGTCAGCGCGTAGGCGATCCAAGTGATTCGAACGAAAAACCCGGCTCCGGCCGGGTTTTTTGTTCGAGTCGGTTGCCGCGAATCAGGCGGCGATTTTGAGGAAACGGAAGCTTTCGAGCAGTTGCGCGCGGTTGAAGGGCTTCAGCAGATAGCCTTGAGCGCCGGCGCGCTTGGCGCGCATGATCGCCGCGACGTCGACCTCGACAAGCGAGACCAGGATCTGCGGCTTGACGGGAGCTTCGATGGCGCGGATGCGGCGAATGAGATCGACCGCCTGGATATCGGCAAGCCCACCGTCGATGACAATCACGTCCGGCATGTCGCCGGCGCAGATTTCGGCAGCCTCGACCCCGGTCGACGCCTCGATGACAATCAGATCCGAGCCGCCAAGAATGCGTTTTGCGACCTTCCTGATGACGCTCGAATCATCGACGAACAGGCAGCGCTTCATGTCCGGGTCCTCTTCGCCATCTGCAGAACCGGCAACCTCCGGGTAACCGGAAAGCACCATAGCCCAATCCGGTAAAGAAGCCGAAAAGCCGTTAGGTAAAGTTTTTCCAAACAGGCACATCGCGCGGCTCGTGGCGCCGTTACAGGATTGCGGCTGGCATTGCTCGACCTGCACTGCCAGCACAAAACATCAGCGGTAAAGGATATTTCGGCTTTTCTTATGCAGCCGTCAGCACGATCTCGTCGGCTGTCGCGTGGATCGAGATCGTCATATTGGCCTCACGCGCCAGAAGCAGCGTGTAGTAAGGCTGGACCGAATGGGCGTCGATCGGCTCCTCCGGCTTGTGGCCGGAATGCAGTTCGAGGAACTTCGGCGGCACGCGCAGCATCGGGCCGCGGGCCGACAGCGAAAAACGCGGCTCGGTTTCGAGACTCTCCAGCGTGATCACTAGCTTGCCGCCGCGCGGTATGGCCGCGTTGGCGACGAGAATGAGGTTGAGCAGCAGCTTGACCTTGTTCTTGGGCAGGAGTGCCCGGGGGCCGTTCCAAACCAGTTCCGGCTTTTCGTTCTTCAAGAAGGCAATGGCCACGGCCTCGGCATCGCCGGTGTCGATCATCATGCCGGCGGAGCCCGCGGCGCCGAAGGCGATGCGGGCAAACTGCAGCCGGGCCGAGGCGTTCTTGGCGCTCTGGCGAATGAGCTTCATGGCGTCTTCGTCGGCGCCGCCCTCGTCGAGCAGTTCGAGGCCGTTGTTGATTGCGCCCACCGGCGAAATGATGTCGTGGCAGACGCGGCTGCAAAGCAGCGCCGCGAGATCAGGCGCGGAAAGGGTGAAAAGCTCGGCCATCGGCGAAATCCCTGCTTAAGTCACTTGTTCATGGCCGAGCGACAGTTTCGCGCCTGCCAACACGAATCACGCTCTTTCCAACGCTTTCTGAATACACAGGGCCCGCGCGCGCATCAACAAATCCAAAATTGTCGACGGCGAAAATGGTGTGTTCGCGGGGGAAACCCGCCGCCGAGGCGCAAGTGCAGCCTTCGAACCGCCATCTTCGCGTGGGAGCTTAATGGTTGAAAAAGGATTACGGCATAATTTGCACGGGATAGCCACCCTGAACGGCCGGCAAGAGCCGCAGGGGTGCGAGGCGTCGGCGAAAGTGCTCCCTGACGGAGATTGGAAGCATGTTTTCCCGATACTACGACCGGACGTTCGTCCGCGTCCTCACCATGACCATCACACTCCTGACGGCTCTGGTCCTTTCGACCTCAGCGTCGCGGGCTCAGCAGTACACCGCTCAGGAAATCGTCGATTCCGGTCATAAATTCTTCGGCGAGACGTCCGGCGGCCTGGCCACCGTCGTCGAGAAGGTCTTTGCCTCCTATGGCCTGCCCAATGGCTACCTGCTCGGCGAGGAAGGATCCGGCGCCCTGATCGGCGGCCTGACCTATGGCGAGGGGACGCTCTACACCAAGAACGCCGGCGACCATAAGGTGTTCTGGCAAGGTCCTTCGCTCGGCTGGGATTTCGGCGGCGAGGGCTCCCGGGTGATGATGCTGGTCTACAACCTCGACGACATCAGCAGCCTCTATAACCGCTTCGGCGGCGTTGCCGGCTCCGCCTATGTCATCGCCGGCGTCGGCTTCAACGTGCTGCAGAGCAACCGGGTGCTGCTCGTGCCGATCCGCACCGGCGTCGGTGCCCGTCTCGGGGTCAATCTCGGCTATCTGAAGCTCACCGAAAGGCCGACCTGGAACCCGTTCTGATCGGATTGCGCTCGCGACAACCGCTCGGGCTGTGCTGATCGCGCCGCGGCAAGCTCTTGCCGCGGCGTTGAATTTCCGCCATGCCAAGGCGGCACAATCCTGCGATTGGCGCTCCTTAAAGTGGATAGCACGCCTTGGTCCAGTCGGTCCTATTCTTCCTACTCGGTTTCCTTTGTGCCGTTTTTCTCGTGTCGCTGGTCGCGCCGGCGGTCTGGCGGCGCGCCGTTGTCCTGACGCGCAGGCGCATCGAGGCTTCGTTGCCGCTGACACAAGCCGAGATCCAGGCGGACAAGGACCGGGTCCGTGCGGAATATGCCGTGACGACGCGCCGGCTGGAGATAACCGTCAGGAATCTGCAGGAGAAGGTAGCCGAGCAACTGGTCGAGATCGGTCGCGGGCGCGAGGCCTTGAAGGGACTCGCGGTCGAACAGAAGGACAAGAACCAGGCGCTCTCCGATCTGCAGGCGAAAAATGCGGAGCTCAGGCAGCGCGAGGAGGATCTGCACCGCCTGTCGGAAAAGCTCGCACAGGCGGAGCGGGCTTTGGAGAAGCGCACGCTGGACCTGCAAAAGCTCGAGCAGATGTATGACGACGCCAGCTTCTCGTCCTCCAACCGCCAGATCGAGCTGGTCGCGCGCGAATCCGAGCTGGAAAAGCTCGCCAGCGACATCGCGTTGCTCAAAGGCCAGCGAAAGGAGGCGGACCGGCGCAACCAGGAAATCGCATCGGAAAGCAAGGCCGCGCGCGAAGCGTTGAAAGTCGAGAAGAAGAAAACGGCCGAGCTCGAGAAGAAGGTGGAGCGGCTGCTCGCCACGCTTGCCGACCGCGAGGAAAAGCTCGACCGGCGCGAGAAGGACCTCGCTCGAATGCGCGAACGTTCGAAGGAGGCCGCTGTGCCAAACGGCGTCGCGCGGCTGGCTGCCGACTCGGATGTGAAAAGTGACGATGTCGACAAGGCAATCGCCAAGCTCGAGGGCGACCGGGATCGGCTGGAGGCAAGGCTGACGGCGCTGGCGCGTGAGAACAAGCGGCTGAAAATCGATCTTGCCGCTTCGGGGGCGGCAATGCCCGAATCGGCGGGCGACGCACGCTCCGGCGCCGGTCTTCGCGAACAGATGAACGAACTGGCGGCCGAGGTCGTCAATCTGACGATGAAGCTCGATGGGCCGGACTCGCCCATCGCCAAGGCACTGGCGGGCGAGGGGCAGCAAACTGGGCGCGGCGTCAGCCTTGCCGACCGCGTGAGGGCTTTGCAGAAAGCCGGCTCGTCCAGCTGAGGTGTGTTGATATTCAGGTGAGGCCGGCCTGCAAACGCCGGCTTCCTGCGCTTCCGGCCTTCGCCGGCGGAAGCCCTCACAAGTGTCTTTGCCCCTATGAAGGGCTACGGCCGGCGTAGGCCTGTTCTCGGAAACCGCCATTTTCGACTCGGCCTGACCTGAATCTCAACACCTCAAAGCGTTGCAGCTGTGCGGTCCAGGCGGGACCGCTAGCGGTTTGAAAAATGATGCAGGGCGATCGCCAACGCGGCCGCGACGTTCAGGCTATCGAAGCCTTCCGCCATGTTGATCCGTACCGTGCGCAACCGGGCAAGCAGGTCTTGGGACAGGCCTTCGCCTTCGGCGCCGAGATAGAGCGCCAGCCTGGCCGAATTTTGCGCAGTCCGGATGTCTGTGGTGCCGCCCGGCGATAGCGCGAACTGGCTGAAGCCAAGCCGATCGAGCGTCGCGGTGAGGGCTGCGGTATCGCCGAAGAAGGCGAAGGGAACCTTCAGCGCCGCGCCGACCGAAACACGGATTGCCTTGCGGTAGAGCGGATCGCAGCAGGTCCGGTCGAGCAGCACCGCGTCCGCGCCGAAGGCCGCGGCGTTGCGGAAGATCGCCCCCATATTGTCGTGATTGGATATGCCGACCAGGACGACGGCCAACGCCCGCCGAGGCAAGGTTTCCACCAGAATTTCGGCGGGTGCCGGCGCGCCCCGTATGCCGACCGCCAGGATGCCGCGGTGCATGTGGAAGCCGGCGATCCGGTCCATGACCTCACCGGCGGCGACATAGACCGGAAAATCCGGCGGCGCCTTACGCAAGATCCCCTGCACGCCAGCCAGTCTGTTTTCGAGGATGAGGGCAGACGCGGCGGCGAAGCGCCCCGTCGACAACAGGAGGTCGACCACCACCTTGCCCTCGGCGACGAAGCGGCCGTGCCGGCCGACGAGGTCGCGCTCGCGAATGTCGAGATAAGCGGCGACGCGCGGGTCCTGGGGATCGTCGATAGGGATGAGGTTCATGCATGCCTCGCCGAGAGTTGTCGGCGAGGTATGAGCGACTGGAACCGCGGGTCAAGCCCCGGCGCGGCGCAACCGGTAGGCCATCTGGGAAAGATCGCCTTCGCCGAAAATGCCTTCCAGCATGCGCAGCAATTCGCGCACCGCTTCGGATTTGCAGGAATAATAGATCATCTGGCGGTCGCGCCGGGTCTCGACGAGATCGAGTCCCCTCAGCTTGGCGAGATGCTGCGACAGAGCCGACTGGCTGAGCTGCACCTTTTCGGCGATGGCGCCGACCGACATTTCGCCATCCATCAGATAGGCCACGATCAGGAGGCGCTTTTCGTTGCCCATGAGAGTGAGAAACGCGGCTGCCGATTCCGCATTGGCGATAAGCTTATTTGAGATCATAGATCCCCCAAGGGTCCTGGCTCATCCTGGCGCCAGGGGGCAATGGCGCCTGAATCCACAATGTTCAGATGTCGATGGGCGCTTCTGAATCAGCGCCGTAACAAAGGTAGATCATTTCGTTTAAATCTCAAGCGTTGCTTTCGCCGGCGCGCGATCAACTATCGCTCTTGCTCTGCTGCGCGTCCCGCCTTGGCCATCTCGACCAGCACGGAACGCAATTCGCGCGCGGTTTGCAAAGGCTGGGGAAAGAAGATCCGACAGGCCGCATCCGCGGTGGCGAGATCCATGCCGTCGGGGTCGAAGCCGGTGGCGATCCAGCCATCACCTTCGGCACGACCGAAATGGCGGGCATAAAGGGCAAGCGCGTCGCGATGATCGGCATTCATGTGATCGAGCGCCGCCTGCTCGCTGCCGGCGAACTCTTCGACAAGGGCGGGACCGGTCATGAAATCGTCGCGGTCAAGAAGAAAGGCCTTGCCGAAGCCGCCGTTCAGGCTGGCGCGCTCGGGCTCGAGCCGGAAGAATGAGAAGTCGCTTAGCCCGGCGTAGAGCTTCGCTTTCGGATTGCGGTTGAGGTAGCGCCGTTCGGCTCGGATCTGATCGGCCGATCCCCGTTCCAGCCGCAGGGCGCGGCACGCTAGGCTGATGCGCGGATGCGCCAGCGGATCGCCCTTGCCGGGCTCGCCAAGCAGCAGCGAACAGCGCGGATCGGCGAGCAACGCCCCGGTGTGCGCGGACAGCATCGAGATCAGGATCAGCGGCGCGCCATCAATGTCGGTAGCGACGCCAACCCGGCTCGCCAGCGGCGCGCCGGTGCCGGGCTCGATCGCCGCGAGCGCGCCGAAACGCGCCGAGCGGATCAGGGTTTTCGCCAGCCTGATCGCCTCGGCGTCGGTCTCGCGGACGACATCCTTCTTCGGTTCGGTCACAAGCTCACCCGAGATAAGTTGATTTCTGTTCTCCGGTTATCGGCCTATTACATCCGCCTTTGCAAGGGCTCCGACTTCCTCTTCGCTCAAGCCGAAACGGGTCAATATGCCCGCGGGCTGGCGATCGGCGGCGGCCGGCGCCGCGGCAAGAGTCTGCGGGTTTTGCGAGAAACGCGGCGCGGGCGCCGGACGCTGGAGACCACCCAACGTCACGAAGCTTTGCCTGGCGCGATTGTGCGGGTGGTTCCTGGCTTCGACCAGTGACAGCACGGGCGCCACGCAGGCATCGGTCGCGGCGAAAAGCCCGGCCCACTCGTCGCGCGTCCTTTCCATGACCCGGCCAGCAATGGCGGCGCGCATCGCGGGCCACGACGACCTGTCGTACTGGCTGCGGACAAAATGATTGTCGAGCGGCAGCAGCCTGGCGAATTCGGCGAAGAAGCGCGGTTCGAGGCAGCCGACGGCAATGTGCCTTGCGTCAGCCGTCTCATAAGTATCGTAGAACGGTGCACCGGAATCGAGCAGGTTCTCGCCGCGCCTGTCGCTCCAGAGACCCGCCGCCATGTAGGCGTGGATCGGCGCGGCGAGCATCGAGGCTCCCTCGATCATCGAGGCATCGATCACCTGGCCCTTGCCGGTCAGGGAACGCTGGAAAAGGGCGGCGAGCAGGCCTGCGACCAGCATCATGGCGCCGCCGCCTTGATCGGCGACGAGGTTGAGCGGCGGCACCGGCGGCGCGTCCTGCCTGCCGACCGCATGCAAGAGGCCCGCATAGGCGAGATAGTTGATGTCGTGCCCGGCTCGCCCGGACAGCGGCCCGTCCTGGCCGAAACCGGTCAGGCGGCCATAGATCAGCGCTGGATTGCGCTGGAGAACGACATCCGGCCCGAGGCCGAGCCGTTCCATCACGCCGGGGCGGAAGCCTTCGACGAGGATGTCGGCCTTTGCCGCAAGGCGTAGCAGCAGTTCCGCGCCCGCCGGACGCTTCAGGTCGAGCTTGAGTATGGAACGGCCGTAGCGGTCGAGATCGTATTCTTCCGGCAGGCTCAGAAGCGGCTGGCTGGCATCGGCGCGTTCGATGCGCAGCACCCCGGCGCCCATCTCGGAAAGCATCAGGGCGGCAAACGGCACCGGACCAAGCCCGGCCATCTCGATCACTTTCAGGCCGGCGAGCGGCCCGGTCTTTTCGGCAGAGGCACCGGCGCCTGTCGGCGAGCCAGCCATCCCGCTTATTTCGGCGCCATGCGGATGGCGCCGTCGAGGCGGATGGTCTCGCCGTTCAGCATTTGGTTCTCGACGATGTGGAGGGCAAGTGCCGCATATTCCGACGGCTCGCCGAGCCGGGGCGGGAAGGGGACGGAGGCGCCGAGCGAATCCTGCACTTCCTGCGACATGCCGGCCATCATCGGCGTCTTGAAGATGCCGGGCGCGATGGTGCAGACGCGGATGCCGGACCGCGCCAGGTCGCGCGCCACGGGCAGCGTCATGCCGACGACGCCGCCCTTGGACGCCGCGTAGGCCGCCTGGCCGATCTGGCCGTCATAGGCGGCGACGGATGCGGTGTTGACGATGACGCCGCGCTCGCCGCCGGCAAGCGGTTCGAGTTTCGCTGCCCGGTCGGCAACGAGGCGGATCATGTTGAAGGTGCCGATCAGGTTGATCTCGATCACCTTGCGATACTGGTCGAGCGAATGCGGTCCGTCCTTGCCGATCGTCTTCATCCCGATGGCGATGCCGGCGCAATTGACCAGGATGCGCGGCTGCCCAAGCTTTTCAGCCACTTCGGCGATCGCGGCCGTAGCGCTGTCGCCGCTGCCGACATCGCATTGGACGGCAACGCCGCCGATCTCGGCTGCAACTTTCGCCGCGCGCTCGATGCCCACGTCGAGGATGGCGACGCGGGCGCCCTTGGCCGCCAAGGCGCGCGCCGTTGCCTCGCCAAGGCCCGACCCGCCGCCGGTGACGATCGCGATCTGGCCGTTCGGGTTCATGCAGGCCTCCCAGGATTCGCGATTATGCTACGAAGCGCGCAAAGGAGGCGCAACCGCAATAGGCGGGTCGATCGACGGCTGCACACTCGCAGTCGAACGCGACATGGCCGGGGCGAATTCCGCAACCTTTGCCGTGTTGGCGTGACAGACATCGCCGGCAAAGCGGGCGACGGCGCCTGGCTTGATCTCGTGATACAGCAGCCGGTCGAGATCGACCGGGCGCGGCATGGTGATCTGTCCGCGCGGGAAGCGCTTGAAGCCAAGCGGTCCATAAAATGGTTCGTCACCAACCAGAATGACGGCAGGCGCACCGGCCTTCCTGGCCGCCTCCAGCGCGATCGCGACCAGCTTGCGGCCGATGCCGAGATTCTTGAAGGCCGGGCGCACCGCAAGCGGGCCGAGCATCATGGCGCGACCTGCGCCTGCGGCCACGCGCGTCATGCGCACCGAAGCGATAACCTTATCGTCCTTGACGGCGACAAAGGACATCGAGCGGTCGTGCCCACCGGCCTCGCGGATCTTGTAGGCGGCAAGAACGAAACGGCCGGGGCCGAAGGCCTCGTCATTGATGGCTTCGATTTCGGCATCATGCGCCGGGGTTTCCGGCAGGTATTTCACGTCGGCAAGGCTCATGGTCTTTGCGTTCCGGTATGCGAGGAAGGTTTGCTGCAAGCGGCAGCGTTCGCCAGTCAGCGCTTCTTAAGCGCGGGCGCCCTTTCGTCGTCGGTCGAACCGGATCGAGGCAAAGTCGAACATGGGCGCCTCCGCTAGCACCAATTTTGTGTCGCTGCAATCGGTGCCTTTTGCCTTTCTTTGCTCCAGACGAGCCGGTTCGTCGCTTGACGAACTGGTTCGTCGTTTGACGAACTGTTCAGTGCCCGAAGGCTTCGCCAGTCCGGTTATCGGTCTAGATATGTGTGAGCACAGGGAGATTTTCGATGGGATTGCTGATCGAAGGCAAATGGCGGGATAGCGCGCCCAACACCGACAGCGGTGGGCGGTTCGTGCGGACGGAGTCGCAATGGCGCGACTGGATCACGCGCGACGGCAGGCCGGCAGAGGGGCGAAGGGGCGGCTTCAAGGCGGAACCCGGCCGCTATCATCTCTACGGTCGCTCGCCTGTCCCTGGGCGCATCGCACGCTGATCTTCCGCGCTCTGAAGAAGCTGGAGGGCATCATCTCCATTTCCGTTGTGCACCATTTCATGGGCGAAAACGGCTGGACCTTCAAAGCCGAGGACGGCGCCACCGGGGACACGCTTTACGGCCTCGATTTCCTGCACCAGATCTATGCCAAGGCCGATCCGGCCTATTCAGGCCGCGTGACGGTGCCGGTTCTGTGGGACAAGCAAGAAAAGACGATCGTCAACAACGAGTCCTCCGAGATCATCCGCATGCTCAATTCCGCCTTCGACGAATGGGGCGATGCCCGTCTCGACTTCTACCCGGCGGGGCGGCGCGCGGAGATCGATAAGATCAATGCGCTGGTCTATCCGGCGATCAACAACGGCGTCTATCGCGCCGGCTTCGCCACGACGCAGAAAGCCTATGAGGAAGCGTTCGGCGAATTGTTCGCGGCGCTCGATACGATCGAGGAGCGGCTTTCGAAGCAGCGCTATCTGGCTGGCGAGCACATCACCGAGGCGGACTGGCGGCTGTTCACGACGCTGGTGCGCTTTGATCCGGTCTATGTCGGCCACTTCAAGTGCAATCTGCGCCGCATCGCTGACTATCCGAACCTGTCGAACTACCTGCGCGATCTCTATCAGGTGCCCGGCGTCTCTGGCACAGTCAACCTGCATCACATCAAGGCGCATTATTACGGCAGCCACAGATCGATCAACCCGACGGGGATCGTTCCGGCAGGGCCGGAACTCGATTATGCCGCGCCGCATGACCGCAACAGGTTCAGGAAGGCGGCGTGATTACCAGTAAGCCGAGATACGCTCGTTGCCAAAAATCTCCGCTATCCGCTGCAGCGTCGCTGGCGTTGTGCCCTCCGGCAACCGGTCGAGCGGGAAGAAACCCGCTTCGGCGATCTCGTGGTCCGGCAGTTTCGGCGCCGTCTGGCTGAAGGCTTCGATCAGATAGAGAGCGACATGGTCGCGCTTGCTGGGTCGGCGGTTGAAATGCATCGACTTCAACACTGGCGGAGCGGTCAAAGTGATGTTGCCTTCCTCGGCCAATTCGCGCGCCAGCGCTTCCTCAAGGGTCTCGCCCACCTCGACGCCGCCGCCGGGGAGCTGCCAGCCGGGAACATAGGTGTGGCGGATCAGGAAGACGGAGTTGGAGGCGCGGTCATAAACCAGCCCGCGCACGCCAAGCGTCATCGGGCGGCGCAGCAGGAAGTAAAAATGGAACAGCTTTGCTCGCAACCCCGGCCAGCCGGTCTGGCGGAATGCCTCTTCCGGATCGGCTCGGCGATTCATCCGACAATCCCCAAGCAGATGTCCATGGATTGCCCCACGGACATCAGCTTGGCTTCCCTTGTTTTTCGCAGGTTCTGGCCGCAAAACCGTGAGGCGCTTTTGCGGAACCTGCTTGGGCAAACAGCAAAGGGTGAGTGGAAAGCCTCGCCGGCGTCGCTTAAGAATGGGCCATGTTCAGGCTCGCGCATATTTCCGATGCTCATCTGGGACCGCTGCCCGATGTAACCTATCGCGATCTCGCGTCCAAGCGCGTGTTGGGCTACGTCAACTGGCAGCGCAACCGCCGCCGCCATATGCACGACGCGGTGATCGACACTATCGTCGCCGACATCAAGGCTGGCGCGCCGGACCATCTCGCCGTCACCGGCGACCTCGTCAACCTGGCGCTCGACGGCGAGATCGAGATGGCCAAGCACTGGCTGGAGACGCTTGGATCGCCGCATGATGTTTCCGTGGTCCCCGGCAATCACGACGCCTATGTGCCGGGCGCTTTCGACAAGGTCTGCCGGTCGTGGGCTCCGTGGATGACGGGTGACGGCGTCAACAGTCCGGTCGACCGCAATTCCTTTCCGTATCTGCGCGTGCGCGGCAATGTCGCGCTGATCGGCGTCACCACGGCGCGCGCCACCGCGCCCTTCATGGCCAATGGCTTCTTCATGGAAGGGCAGGCCGAGCGGCTCGGCAGGATTCTCGACGATGCGGCGAAACAAGGGCTGTTCCGCGCCATCATGATCCACCATCCGCCGGTGCGCGGCGCCGTCCAGCAACATAAGCGGCTGTTTGGCATCGCTCGTTTTCACAAGGTCATTCGTCGGCATGGCGCGGAGCTCGTCCTGCACGGGCATTCGCATCTGCCGTCCTTGTTCGCCATCGGCGCACGTGGCGCCAAAGTGCCAGTGGTCGGGGTTGCCGCCGCGGGCCAGGCGCCGGGCGGCAAGCATCCGGCCGCTCAGTACAATCTTTTCGAGATCGATGGCGAAAAGGGCGCTTGGCGCGTGCGCTTGACGCGGCGCGGCCTGACCGGGCCGGCACTGCCGCCTTCGGATCTGCAAACGACGGATCTCGATGTGCCGGGCGTGAAGGACCGCGAACTCGTCAGAAGCTGATCTTCATGTGCACGATGCGTTCCCAGAACATCGCCAGCGAAACCGCCAGGCCGACAAGCGCACCGGCGGCTATCAGGCCGAGGCCGGCGAAGAAGGTCGTCCAGCCATTGAGGCGGCTTTCGGATTGAATGGGCGGCTCCGCCTCCCGGACCACGGGACGATGCAGCCCGGGAACGGCACTCTCCACGCCGCCCTCCATCATGTGCTGCCGCTCGACGACCCGTTCGGCCACGTAGCGCGTCACCGCATCGGCGACGGCTTTCATCTCGGTCGTCTCGGCCAGCACCACACGGCCGACGCGCGTATCCTTGAGGAAGCGGTAGGTGCGGCGGTCGCGCCCCATGGCGACGTGGCTCACCGCATCGATCCATAGCCGGGGCTGCAGGCCGGACGAGACGGCGAAGTCGAAGCTGTCCATGTCGGCCGGGACATCGGCAAAGACCGGGGCAAGCTCGGTTGCCAGCAGATCGAGCCGCATGCGATGCGCCTCGCGCATGTCGACGACCACGTCATCGCGGTCGGCGAAGGCGTTTTTGACGTCGCGTATGGCATCCGAGAGCTTTCGCGACGGCTCCATCGGGGTGATTTTGTCGCCTGCATCCTTCATGGCGGCTGTCTCGCTGTTGGTTAACAGCGAATTAACACAGTCGCCGGAAAAATGCACTGCCGACGATGAGCGGCGCGGCCGCCCCGGTCCGCATAAAGCGCGTCAAGGATGCGTCGAGGTCGGCCGGGAGAGCCGATCCCGGCAAGGTACTCAGCAATCAACTCGCCGCGGCGCCCAGCGGTGGACGCAACCGTCTGCGGCGCCGTCGCGTGTTGCGACGCACGATTTCGGCAACGAGGTCCGGAGCTTCCTCGATCAGCATATGACCTGCGTCAAGGACATGGTGCAGATGGAAATGCGACGGCAGCGCCTCGGCCTGCTCGACGGGCAGCAGCGGATCCTCCGCTCCCCAGACGATCATCACCGGCATGTCGAGCGTATCCAATTGCGCGCGGGGGATCACTCCTTGCCGGCCATCCCTGGTCATCGCCGCGGCTATACCGATCAGGGTCTGCAACTGGCCCGGCCGTTTGCGCATCCGGCACAGTGCATCCACCACATGGTCGGGCGGCACGCTGCGCGGGCCCGACATGGCGGCAAGGCTGGCGCGGAGTTCTCTCCTGCCGGCCGCGGCGGCATAGCGGCGCAGCAAGTCTGCATTGATTTCCGGACCGAAGCCGCCGGGCGCCAACAGAGTGAGCGAGGCAACCCTGTCGGGGTCGGCAAGCGCCATCAATGTCGCGATCGCGCCGCCCATGGAGTGACCGACAAGATGGACCTTGCCCAACCGCCGGGCGGCCAGATCGGCGAGGATGGCTCGCGCGGCCGCCTTGGCGCCGCCCAAGCCTTCGCTTTCCAGGGATTCTCCATGGCCCGGCAGATCATAGGCCAACACTCTCGCTTCCGCCGCCAGCGAGGCCACGACGTCAAGCCAGATCTCACCACAGGCTCCGAAGCCGTGTAGAAGGACGATCGTCCTCGGACCAGCGCCACGTTCGACGGCATAAGGGAATGGAAGCATGAAAATGGAGCGGTAAACAAGACAGGAGCTACTTCAAATTGTGGCTGAATTGCTCCCGAACCAGACCTATGGCCAGTAAAATTTTCGCGACCGCAGCGTCCCGTCAGCGCCCGACGCGCAAGCATGAATTAATATTTGGCGGATCACAGCATCATAATTCCGGTCCAAATACCCACGAAGAGCTGGATTAGCTCGGGTTGCCAATCCCGGCGGCGCGCAAAGACTGGACCAGCCGGTCGGTGAGATCGGCGGGGTATTTGCGGTCGACGAATGTCGCGCGCGGGTTGACGACAAAGTTCGGGAATTCGGCGGTGAGTTCGTTGGCAAGCTCGCGCGCCAGCTTCTCGCGCCCGGAAATCCTCGCGCCGATCAGGCGCGCGGCCAGATAATGCGACTTGGATGACGTCGTGCGCAGTGACTCGCTGGCGATCGCGGCCTTCTTCATGTCACCCTGCATGAAGGCTCCGATGAACAGGCCATAATCCCACCATGTCGGATGGCCGCTGAAGGCCTCGACCGCGTGGCCCAGGATCGGCGTTCCCTCATCATATTTGCCGGCGAAGATCAGCCCGTAGCCATAGGCGGCGGCCATGCCGAGATCATACGGGTTGAGTTCGTAAGCCTTGCGCATCAAACGGATCGCTTCGTCCGTGTTTCCGAGGCGCGAGTTGAGGTAGCCAAAGGCGCGATGCGCGTGCGGGCTCATCGGCCCCATCTGGACGGCGCGATGGGCAAGCGACATGGCCTTTTCGAGCGTCGCTTGCGGTGGATAGGCGTAATGCGCGGTGACGGCTTCCACATGAAGCGCGGCCAACTCCGCGTAGACAAGCGACGATTTGGTGCCTTCGCTGACCAGCTTCTCCAGGCAGCGATACGCAATTTCGTGCGTCTGGGCGCTCATGTCGAGATAATAGCGGTCGTCGAGCACCAGACACCCGATCTGGCTGGTCCGGATGTCGCTCTGGTCAATGTAGCCGTAGATCGCGCCCGAAGCGGGAACGGTCGAGGTGAGAAGGCTGGCGATGTTGCTTTCAACCGCGCCCGGGGCGCTTTCGGCCGATGTCAGGTTGCGCGACAGGAGAACCCGCCCGGTCGCGACGCTCTGCAATTCCACCGTGACGTCGCCGGCAGCGGGCCCGGGAACAATTTCGAAAACGAAGCTGATCGGATCGGCGGACCGATCGCGCGTCGAATCCGCATCGCGCCCGATAAAATCGATGGTGTCGAAACCAGCAAGCCCGGCGCGCAGCGACGACGCGACGCGAGCCGCTTCCGCTCCATCGGCTTTCACCGCAATGTAGATCAGCGGCAGGGAGTCGAATGTCGGCTGGGCAGCGATGCTCGCCGTGCCCGCCGTTTCGACCGTGTCGCCGCCGTCAAGGAAGGCATTGCTTTGACGCACGATAAGCACGCCGAGCATGACAATGACGAGGACCATGGCAGCCCAGAAGAAGCGCAACTGGCGGGTGAGCGATTGCGCAGGTGCCGCCGGCGCCATCAGCGCTGCAGGTTCGCTCGGCGCAGAGGTGTCCAGGCGCCCGGTCGCGGCCGGAGCGGCTTCGGCCAAAGCGTCGGGCCGCTGCGCGATGTTGCCGGAGGCGGACTTGGCGTCGCCAGGCAGCCGGATCGCGTTCAGCTCGTAGGAAGGGACATAGCCGCCGCGCGGAATCGCGATGCGCACTGGCTCGGCGACGCCTTCATTGGCGAAATACTGCTCCAGAAGTTCGCGCAGACGTCCGGCCTGGACCCTGACCACGGCATCGGTGGAGGCATCGAAATCGCCGTCCTTGCCGAAGACGTCCATGGCGATTGAAACGCCTTTCAGCCTATCGGCCTCGCCGGCCTGCTCGCGTTCGACCAGATAGCGTAAAAGCCTGCGGGCACGCTCGGATCGCCCGAACGTTTCGCTGGCAAGCAGTCGCTCCAATGTCTCGCGCACTGCGGGGGCGGCAGGCGGGGCATGCTCCAAGTGTCGAACCTTTCGAAGTCGGCACAGGTTAGGGCGCGATAATATAGCGCTCGCGCCGGCGCACAAGGATGCTTCTATTATGCGATCGCGTAAGCCACCGGAAATTCCTCCGGCGGTTAACGAATGGCAGGTTCGCGTCCGCTTCTGCAGCGTGGCGCAAGCTGGAATGCGCCACGCTGCAGACAGATCCACCCGGTCAGCCTGTCGCCGAGCCGGATCGCTTCACATCAGCTGCTCCGGCGGCCGACGATGCGGTTGGCGGCCGAAACAACGGCTTCCAGCGAGGCGGCGACGATGTTGGTGTTGATGCCGGCGCCGAACAGCTTGCCGCCCGGATACTCCATTTCGACATAGGAGATCGCCGAGGCGTTGGATCCGCGCTGCAGGGAATGCTCGGAATAGTCGAGCACCGACATGTCGACACCGACATGGCGCGAGAGCGCATCGACGAAGCCGTCGATGGGGCCGGTGCCCGAGCCGGTGATGGTCATTTCCTTGCCGTTGTCGAGGATCTCCGCCTCCACGATACGCCGGCCCTTCACCTCGGTATCGGGGAAGGTGCGATGGTCGAGGAATTTCAATCGCGCGCCGGGCTGGTCGACATAGGTTTCGAGGAAACGTTCGTGGATGCGCCTGGCAGGCACTTCCTTGCCTTCCGCATCGGTGATCGCCTGGATCGCCTGGCTGAACTCGATTTGCAGATTGCGCGGCAAATTGAGGCCGTAATCCGCCTGCAGCACATAGGCGATGCCGCCCTTGCCCGACTGCGAATTGATGCGAATGATCGCCTCATAGGTGCGGCCGACATCAGCCGGATCGATCGGCAGATAGGGCACTTCCCAGATGGGGGTATTGGCCTTCTTCAGAGCTTTCATGCCCTTGTTGATGGCATCCTGGTGCGAGCCGGAGAAAGCCGTGTAGACCAGCTCGCCGACATAAGGGTGACGTTCCGGGATCTTCAGCTGGTTCGAATATTCGTAGACGTCCTTCATCCGGTTGATGTCGGAGCAGTCCAGTTGCGGATCGACGCCCTGGGTGAACATGTTGAGCGCCAGCGTGACGATATCGACATTGCCGGTGCGCTCGCCATTGCCGAACAGCGTGCCCTCGACGCGGTCGGCGCCGGCCATCAGGCCGAGCTCGGTGGTGGCGATGCCGGTGCCGCGGTCGTTGTGCGGATGCAGCGAGACGATCAGGTTCTCTCTGGCGTCGAGGTTGCGGCACATCCACTCGATGCGATCGGCATAGACGTTGGGCGTCGACATCTCGACCGTCGACGGCAGGTTGATGATCAGCTTGTTGTCGGCCGTCGGCTTCACGATCTCGGTGACCGCGTTGCAGATCTCCAGCGCGACTTCGAGCTCGGTGCCGGTGAAGCTTTCGGGCGAATATTCGAAGCGGTAGCCACCGCCGGCGTTGGCGGCCATGTCGGTGATCATCTTGGCGGCGTCGGTGGCGATGCGCTTGATGCCTGCGACGTCCTTTTCGAAAACGACGCGGCGCTGCAGCTCGCTGGTCGAATTGTAGAAATGCACGATCGGGCGGTGCGCGCCCTTGAGCGCCTCGAAGGTCCGCGTGATCAGCTCGGGCCGGCACTGCACCAGCACCTGGAGCGACACGTCGGCGGGCACGCCGCCTTCCTCGATGCACCAGCGGGCAAAATCGAAATCCGTCTGCGAAGCCGAGGGGAAGCCGATCTCGATTTCCTTGAAGCCCATGTCGAGGAGCAGCGCAAACATGCGCGCCTTGCGTTCATGACCCATCGGATCGATCAGCGCCTGATTGCCGTCGCGCAGGTCGACCGAGCACCAGATCGGCGCCTTGTCAATGATCTTGTTCGGCCAGGTGCGGTCGGTCAGGCCGACCGTCGGGTAGGATTGGTATTTACGTGCTGCATCCGGCATGTGGCCGGCCGCGCGCTTCCGGCTTTCAGCCTCGCCGGCGCGGATTTCTTCTCGTGCGTTCATCGTCGTTTCTCCCGGCGGCCCGCATGCCCGCTTCAGGCGGATGGGTGGCGAGCGTCGCCTCTACCAAAAAATCGTTCGCTTGATGTGACTTTGCCAAAGTCTGGCCAAGGAGCATGCGCCTTAAGCGGCGGTTTCGACCGCCGGGCGCTCCTTCAGCGAACCCGGCGATCGCCGATAAGGCCGAGAAGAAGCAGGGTCGAGGCGAGCGCGCGCGCGGTCTCGCCGGCAAAGCCGGTGCGAGAGAAGGCGACGGAGCGGACGCGCGTGGTCATGGCGGCTCTCTTACAGGAGCGGCTCGTCGGAGGCAAGCGGGACACAGGGGCGACTGCGCCGAGCCTGGTCCCGTCGCCGGCACCGGCGTCTTCCCCACGGATCGCAAATGCGCCAGACTTGGCCTGAAGGCTTGGCTACCGAGCGAAGTTCCGGGGAGGGGGCGTCCACCGGCGCAGGTTTGGCCTCGGTTAACCTTCCTGGCAGGCGGGGACGGGAGCGACGTCTTGTTCCGGCGCCGATCCGCGACGCAGGCCGAGGAAGACGACGATGGCCGTAAGCACGGTGATGGTCGCCAGCAAGACGAGCAGTCGGTCGAAAGCAGTTTCATAGGCCTGGATGAGGACCGTGGCGCCAGCCGTCGGCAGATGTTGCGCCGCTCCGGCGATGTTGCCGGTTGCCAGCAGCTGGGCCGCCGCGGCCGCTTCGGCGGGCCAGACCAGCGCCTGACAGCCAAGCTGCGTGCCGGTGAAACCGGACAAGGTCGCCATGACGATCGCCAGGGCCACGCCCTCGCTGGCGACGCGGGTGGTGTTGAAGATGCCGACCGCCATGCCGGCGCGTTCCTTCGGCACGACGCTGACGGCGAGTCCGTCCATCAGCCCCCAGGGCAAGGCGATGCCGATGCCGATCAAGACCAGCGGGGCCACCAGCGCGTTGTCCGCCACGGGCACACGACTGAGCCAGACCAGGCCGGCCGCGGCGACGAGGAGGCCCACACCGCAGATTGTGGCCGGGGCGATCCAGCGTGCCACCTGGCCGGCCAGCAGCGGCAAGATCAGCAGCGGCCCGGACAGGCAGATCATCAATTCTCCCGCCTTGATCTCGCTCATCCCCTCGATGCCGATGAAGCGGATCGGCAGGAGCACGAGCAGGACGACGAAGGCATAGGCAGGGGCGGCTGCCAGGAACTGCACGCCGACGAAACGCGGAAAGCGAAACAGCGTCAGATCCAGCATCGGCCGGCGCACCCGCCGCTCGACAATGACGAAGGCCGCAAAGCCGATGACTGCCACGCCGAGAAGGGCGATAACCAAGGGGTTGGCCCAACCGCTCTGCGGCGCCTGAAGCACGCCGTAGGTCAGCGCGGCGAGCGCGACGGTGAAGGTGCCGGCTCCCGCCCAGTCGAGCCCGGATGCATTCGGGTCGCGGGATTCGGCGACGGTGCGCTGGCCAAGCGCGGCGGCGGCAAAGCCAAGTGCCGCCACGAGAAGAAAGATCGCGCGCCAGCCGAATGCGTCGATGAGCAGGCCAGAGGCAACAGGGCCGAAGGCAAGGCCGATGCCGAAGCTGGTGCCAAGGAAACTGAAGGCCCGCAAACGCGATTGCCCGTCGAATTCCTGCGCGAGCGCGGAGGCACCGCCGGCGAAAGCGGCCGCGCCGCCTATGCCTTGGAGGGCCCTGAACAGGTCGAACCAGACGATGTCTGGCGCCAGCATGCAGCCCAGCGCGGCAAGCACATAGGTGGCAAGGCCGGCGAGGAAGATCCGCTTGCGGCCAAGGTTGTCGGCCAATGCTCCGGCGGCCATCAAGCCGGCGCCGAAGGTCAGCATGAAGCTATTGGTCATCCAATTGAGTTCGATCGGATTGCCGCCGAGATCGGCGGCAATGCGCGAAAGCCCCACGGCTGGGCCGGTAAAGCTCAACGGCATCGTCATGGCGGCAAGACAAACCGACAGCAGCACAAGCCATCTGCCGGCCGGGCCGGTTCTGGTCATCAAAGTCATGGATTTTCCTATCCGAGGCGGGATTTACCGGCAGGTCCTGACCGGCACAGCCGATCGCAACGGCAAGATAGGGCGGCGACATTTCCGGCAAAATAGTATTAAATCTCCGTTCATCTCGGAGCAAAACGCTCGAATAGGTTCACCATGGATCGCCTCAACGGCCTTCTGGCCTTCGCCCGCACCGCCGAGCTGGGCAGTTTCGTCGCCGCCGGACAAGCGCTCGGTATTTCCGCCTCCGCGGTCGGCAAGAGCGTCGCCCGGCTCGAGCAGGAACTCGGCGTGCGTCTCCTGCAGCGGAGCACGCGGCGTATCGGCCTGACAGAGGAGGGCAAGCTGTTCAATGAGCGGGTGCGCCGCATCCTAGACGATATCGACGATGCGGAGGCGATGCTGTCGCGGACACGCGAAACGCCGCATGGCCGGCTGCGCATCTCAACCCCCATCGTCACCTATCATCTGCTTTTGCCGGTGCTGTCGGAATTCATGGCGCGATATCCGGAAATCGAGCTCGATATCGATTTCAACGATCGCATCGTCGACGTCGTCGAAGAGGGTATCGACGTCGCGATCCGAAGCGGCGAGCTGCCCGATTCACGATTGGTATCGAGGCCCGTTGCGCCTTTTCGCATGATCTTGTGCGCAGCCTCGTCGTATCTCGATCGGCATGGCACTCCCGGCACGCCGGCGGATCTCGCGGCCCATTTCGGCATACATTTCCGTTTTCTCAACAGCGGCAGGCTGCTCAACTGGCCGTTCATGACCGGGAGCGCCGCGCCGCAGATCCGTTCGATGCTGACCTGCAACAACATGGAGGCGTTGAAGGGCGCCACGATTGCCGGTCTCGGCATCGCCTGCATGCCCGATTTCCTGGTGCGGGAGGCGCTGCATGACGGCAGGCTGCGCACCGTACTCGACGAGCATGTCGACGGACGCGGTCAGTTTCGCATGCTGTGGCCGTCCAATCGCCATCTTTCGCCGAAGGTTCGGGTCTTCGTCGATTTCCTGTCCGAAAGGCTTGCGGCGGGGCGATAGGCCCGGCAATCCAAATGAAGGTCCGCGGGGATGGTCAGTAGGTCGCGCGGCCGCCGGAGAGATCGAAAGTCGCGCCGGTGGTGAAGGAGTTCTCGTCCGACAGCATGAAGACGACCATGGCGGCCGCCTCCTCGACCTCGACGAAGCGGCCGCGCGGCACTTTGCCGAGCATGTAGGCGACCTGCGCCTCGGTGAGCTGCTCGAGGATGCGGGTGCGGGCGGGCGAGGGCGTCAACGCGTTGACGGCGATGTCGTGTCCGGCAAGTTCCTTGCCGAGCGATTTGGTCAGCGCCAGCACGCCGGCTTTTGCAGCGGAATAAGCGGCGGCATTCGGATTGCCTTCCTTGCCGGCCACCGACGAGATGTTGACGATGCGGCCGTAATTGCGCGCGACCATGCCGGGCACCAGGCGCCGGCAGCAATAGAAGACGCCGTTGAGGTCGATGTCGACGATCTGGCGCCAGGCGGCGGGGTCGTAGTCCGCCACCGTCGCCGCCGGCCCGGCAATGCCGGCATTGTTGACGAGGAGATCGACGGGACCGAGCGTCCGCTCGGTCTCGGCGGCGGCGCGATCGACGGCCTCGATTTGCGACTGGTCGCACAGGATCGCTTCAACGCGGCCGAGCGCGGCGAGTTCGGCAGCAGCTTTGCGCATCGCGGCCTGGTCGACGTCCCAGATGGCGACGCCGGCGCCTGACGACAGGAGGCGCCGGGCGACCGCAAAGCCGATACCTTGCGCGCCGCCCGTCACCACGGCGATGCGGCCAGACAGGTCGACGGCATTCTGACGGCGTTCCATGGGCACTCCTCCGTTCCCTTTAGAGCAATTCAGCATCCTGATAGGATTGCTGACCTCCTCTGATTTCTGTTTTACGCAATTCTGGACGGAAAGCCGCTGAGTATTTTTCCTGGAATTCCTTTGGCATTGGATAGCCCGGATCAGGCCCCGACGTTTCGCGCCACCAGTCTGGCTCCGCTTGGCCCAATGAGCAGCACGACCCGGAAGCGCGCCGACTGCAGGGCCATGACGAAGCAGAGGTCGACGTTGTGCGGAGACGGCGACGGTCGCTATCACCACACCGAGGAAGAGCGGCCAACCAGCGGCTTGCCTGCCTTGGTGTTGATAAACGGCTCACCTCCAGCGGTTTGGCCTACAAGACGTGATAAATTGGTCTTCGCATGATGGATGCACGGTCCGCATCAGGTGCTCCAAGCAAACGACAAAGCTGTCCTCGTCAGCCAGCCTTTTCTGGGGCAGGAAGGCCGAAGCCACCCACGGGCTGGGTCTCGATCTGGAATTCGAAGCCGGCGATGAAGGGACGCGCCTTGGCGATCGCCGCCTGGACTTCGGGCAATTGCAGCGAGGCCTTGTGGCTCGCCTGGTCGGTCCACACTTCGGTAACCCAGATCGCGTCGGCGTCGGCCGGATCGGTGGCGATGATGTAGCTCAGGCAGCCGGGAAGCGCGGCGGTGCTTTCGCGCAGCACCTCCATGACCGCATCGCGCTGGCCGCGCGCCGCCCGCATCTTGCCGATCAGTCCGTACATGCCCTTGCTCTCCCTCCAGGTTGCACGCTGCATGAAGTAGGCAATCGCCAGCTCACGGCATCAACTGGCCGCCATTCACCTCGATCACCTGGCCGATGATGTAGCCGCTCAGCAGATCGGATGACAGGAACAGATAGGCGCCGACGCAATCCTCGGGCGTTCCGGCGCGCCCTTGCGGAATGGTGGCGACCATGGCCTTGATCTGCTCGGCGCTCGAATAGCGTTCGTGGAAGGGCGTCAGGATGGTGCCCGGCGCCACCGCGTTGACGCGGATGCCGAAGCCGATCAGTTCCTTGGCCATGCCGCGCGTCACGTTGGAGACGAAGGCCTTCGACGACCCGTAAAGGCCGGCGCCGCCGCCGGCGCCGTTGCGGGCGGCGATCGAGGTGGTGTTGATGATGAAGCCGCCCTGGCGCTTCAGCCATGGTATCGCCTTGCGCGAGGCGGTCAGGACAGAGCGCGCATTGAGGTCCATCACCGCGTCGTAGTGCGCTTCGTCCTGCTCGGCATAGGCGACGCGGCCAAGCATGCCGCCGGCATTGTTGACCAGCCCGTCGAGCCGGCCGAAATGGTTTGCGCTCTCCTCGACGACGCGTTCGACATCGGCAGGTTTCGAAAAGTCACCCTGGACCAGAAACACCTCGCCGCCATCGTCGCGGATGGACCCGGCCAGGTTCTCGGCGGCCTCGCGGCTCGCATTGTAGTGCAGCGCGACACGGCACTTCTGCGCCGCGTAGGCACGAACAAGTGCTGCGCCTATGCCGGTCGAAGCACCGGTGACCAGCACCGCCTTTCCGGCAAGATCGGGGATGGCAAGTGTTGTCATGTCGGCTGGCCTCCGGGTTGCCATCCTTCGTAGGCCATTGCCGGCCTGCCGTTCAAGCCCGGTCGCGCTCAGGGCCTGAGATAGAGATAGCCCTGGTGTTGCAGTTCGGCGAGCTTCACGACGCCGCCTTTCTCGGCAAGCTGGAAGCCCGCCAGCAGGTCGGTCAGTGTGATATCCATGCCGTGCAGGGTATTGCTGCAGGCTTGCGGGACGAGTCCCCGCTGGACAAGGCCGGCGAAGCGGCTGGAAACAGCGCCGGAAGCGCCCTTCGACTTAAAGGCGGCCAGAGCCGGACCGTGCACCACAAGCACGATCTCGACGTTGCCGCCGGTGCCTTCATAGTGGTTCTTGATGTTGCCGAGGACGAAACTGACCTTGTCGGCGTCGCTGAGGTGATAGGCGACTTTCAGCCTTCCCTCAGGCGTTGCCGCATTTGCACGGCTCAGACCGAGCAGGCCCGCGGCGCCTGCGAGACCGGCACGAAAAATGTCACGGCGCAGCATCCTGTCCTCCCTTGCCTTACCCGTTCGCAGAATTTTGCATGGTCCGGGCGATGCTCCTAGATTACTGCGTCTCACGGAAACGGCGAAACGCCCTATCTCCTTGTTTTAACGCAATTCCGAACGGAAACTGCTCACATTTTTCCCGGAATTGCTCTAGCATCAAGCCAGTCCTGTCGGCGGGAGGAGGGATCATATGGCATCGAGGACCGTTGTGGGGAGGGCCATGGCGGGCGCGGTGCTTTGCGCTGCCCTTGCCGCTTTTGCCGGCGCGGCGCGCGCCGAACAACCGCCCAAGCTTCCCGAGCTCAGCCCGACCGGCGCCGACGCCTGCTTCGGCCGCGTTTACGATGCCGCCCATCTGAAGGCGCGTCCGCACCAGAAGGTGGCGCGCATCTTCTTCTACTATGGCCACGACCCGGTCAGCCGGCCGAACGAGGAGCCGAGCACGATGTCGGACGCCGCTTATAACGGCTTTCTCACCACCACGGTGCGCGGCGCCAAGAAGCCGGACTGGGCGGCTGGCTGGTGCAATAAGGAGGACCCGGGCGACATCGCAAGCGGCATCCGCTGCGGCATGGAATGCGACCGCACGCTCGCCTCGCTGAATGTCGACGACAAAGGCCGGCTACTCCTCTCCAACGTACAGCCTGATGTGTATCTCGACGCCGGCGCTGAGGAGGATCTCGGCAAGGCCGAGTACAACAAGCAGGCGCTGGGCAGTGAGGACGACAATTTCAAGCTGGACCCGATGCCGGCCGAGACATGCAAGGCGGAGTTCGCGCGCATCGATCCCATCGACCCGGCGCTTGGCGACCCGCTGCGCGTGCGGCTGAAGCCCAATCAGCCCTTCTGCTTCGGACGCGATTACGACGATGCGCATCTGACGTCGCGTCCCAACCAGCTGACACAATCGATCCGCGTTTTCCGCGGACCGATAGAGCTTGCCTCGTTCGCCGCCGGCGGCGATGCCGCGAACTGGCCGGATGGGGCGGATATCGCCGTTTCGGTGACGACGAGGCAGAAGGGGAAAAAGGTCATGCAGACCTATTCCTGCCAGGGCGAGGCCGACCAGTGGCGTTGTTCGGCCAGTTCGAAGATGAGCGACTTTTCCTGCGACATCTCGCAGAAGGAGATTTTCCTCAAGCGGGGCGCCAACGGCACAATGATGGTCGCGAACCCCAACAATGCGGTGGCAATTGTCGATCTCTGCTCGAAGGCGGCGGAGGGCAAGACGAAATCCGACGACAAGGTCTACCGCCTGAACCCCATGCCGCAGTCGGCCTGTGCGCCGTGACCAGCGCTTCGTCATTCTAGGGCGGAGCAGGAGCGAAGCTCCGTCGCGAAGACCCTAGAATGACGAAGTTGAGACGCTCCGACCAATCTCCAACGTCTGCCATGCTGGCATCGTCAGGCGAAAGGCACCGCCGTGGTGCCTTTCGGCAGCTTGGCCTCGTCGTCCGGCTCGACATGGATGGTGACACGCACCGAGGGGATCTCGGCCTTCAGCGCATCCTCGATGCGGTCGCAGATGACATGGCTGGCGCCGACGGTCATGTCGGCGTCGACGACGAGATGGAACTCGATGAAGGTGGCGCGGCCGGCAATGCGCGTCTTCAGGTCATGCACTTCGAGCGCGCCTTTCGAATTGGCCGAGATGATGTCGCGGATCTGCATGTGTTCCTGGGTGTCGACGGCGCGGTCCATCAGGCCGTTCATCGACGAGCCGATCACATGCCAGCCTTGCCACAGGATGTTGAGCGCGACGATCACTGCCAGCGCCGGATCGAGGATCTGCCAGCCGGTCAGCACTGCGCCGACAAGACCACCGAACACGCCCACCGACGTCACGACGTCGGTCATGATGTGCTGACCGTCGGCTACCAGAGCAGGGGATCTCGCGTTTCGCCCGGCGCGGATCAGCGTGAAGGCCCAAATCGCATTGACCACGGTCGCGGCGCCGTTGACGGCAAGGCCTTCCCAAGGCTGTTCCAGCGGGGCCGGATGCTGCCAGGACCGCCAGACCTCGTTGAGGATGAGCAGGGCTGCGACGACGATCAGCACGCCTTCGAGCACGGCCGAGAAATATTCGGCCTTGTGATGGCCGAAGGGATGGTCCTGGTCGGCCGGCTTGTAGCTGACCTGGACCGCCCAGAAGGCAGCGGCCGACGCAATCACGTTGACGATCGATTCCAGCGCATCGGAATAGAGCGCGACGGAGCCGGTGATGTACCATGCGGCAAGCTTAAGGGCGAGGACGACGCCGGCGACGACGATCGACCAGAAGGCGAGCCTTGCGACCTTCTGCCTGGTCGCGGCTTTTGCTTGCGCCGTCGTCAGCGTCATTGCCGCGTTCATCCCAACGCGCCGCCTCTCAGGCGGCCTTTTCCTTGGCCTTGCGCGGCAGATGCGCGACGATGTTCTCGATGATGCGCATGCCGGCATTGTGGCCGAGCGTCATGATCGATTCAGGATGGAACTGCACCGCTGCGATCGGCTCCTTGCGGTGCTCGAAGGCCATGATGATGCCGTCCTCGGTCTCGGCGGTGACCACGAAGCCGTCGGGCAGGCGCACCGGGTCGGCGAAGATCGAGTGATAGCGGCCGACGGTCACTTCCTTGGGCAGTCCTGAGAAGATGATGCCGGGCTTCGAAACGCGGATGCGCGACGGCTTGCCATGCATGGGGATATGCAACTGCCTAAGCTCGCCGCCATAGGCTTCGGCCAGCGCCTGCAGTCCGAGGCAGACGCCGAAGATCGGCAGGTCGCGGCTGCGGGCTCGTCGGATGGTGGCGGCGCAGTCGAAATCCTTCGGGGTGCCAGGGCCGGGCGACAGCACGACCAGGTCGGGCCGCAGCCGCTCGAAGACCTCCTCCGGCACCGGCGTGCGCACGGTGGAAACGTTGGCGCCGGTCTGGCGGAAATAGTTGGCCAGGGTGTGGACGAAGGAGTCCTCGTGGTCGACGAGCAGGATGTTGACGCCGTCGCCGACGCGCGCGGTGGTGCGCTCGGTTCCCGTGGCGTTGCCGGTCTTGGCGTCGCGGATGGCGGAGAGCATGGCGGATGCCTTCAGTTCGGTTTCGGCTTCTTCTTCCTCGGGCACGCTGTCGAAGAGCAGCGTGGCGCCGGCGCGCACCTCGGCGATACCGTCCTTGATGCGGATGGTGCGCAAGGTGAGCCCGGTGTTCATGTCGCCGTTGAAGTTGACCATGCCGATCGCCCCGCCATACCAGGCGCGCGGGCTCTTCTCGTTCTGCTCGATGAAGCGCATGGCCCACAGCTTCGGCGCGCCGGTGACGGTGACCGCCCAGGCATGTGAGAGAAACGCGTCGAAGGCGTCCATGCCTTCGCGCAGCCGTCCCTCGATGTGATCGACGGTGTGGATCAGGCGCGAATACATCTCGATCTGGCGGCGGCCGATGACGCGCACCGAGCCGGGTTCGCAGACGCGCGACTTGTCGTTGCGGTCGACATCCGAGCACATTGTGAGCTCGGACTCATCCTTCTTCGAGTTGAGCAGCTTCAGGATCTGCTCGCTGTCGGAAATGGCGTCGTCGCCGCGCTTGATGGTGCCCGAGATCGGGCAGGTCTCGACTCTGCGGCCATTGACGCGCACGAACATTTCCGGCGAGGCGCCGATCAGATATTCGTTTTCGCCGAGATTGATGAAGAAGGAATAGGGCGAGGGGTTGATCGACTTCAGCTTGCGCGAGATGTCGGAAGGCTGGCTCTCGCAGCGCTCGTAAAACATCTGGCCAGGCACGACCTCGAACAGGTCACCGCGCTTAAAGCTCTCCATGGCGCGCCGCACCAGGTTCGCATATTCGCCCGGCTCGTGGTCGCCGCGCGGCGGGATACGGTCGGCGGTCTTGAACGGCTCGACTTGGGCATCGCGGGCCATGCCTTCGGTGGAAAAGCCTTCGCCGGAATAATCGTAGCGGTCGGTCCAGGCCTTGGTCGAATAGTGGTCGACGACGAGGATCTCGTCGGGCAGGAACAGCACGAGGTCGCGCTGGCTTTCTCTGCGCTCGAGCTTGTACTCGACAGGATCGAACTGGAAGGCGAGGTCGTAGCCGAAGGCGCCGTAAAGGCCGAGATTGGCGTCCTCGGCGGCCTTGAACAGCGCGGTGATAGCGCGCAGCACCGTGAACACGGACGGAACGCGGCTGCGTTCCTCCTCGGTGAAGACGCGACCGGGTTTGGCGACATCGAGGCGGATGAGCGTCTTCGAGGTTTCGACGATCGTCACTTCGCTGAGTTCGCCAAGCGCCTTGCCGATCACCGGCAGCAACACTTCGCCGCGCTTGTTCAGCGCTTCGATGCGCATCGTGCGTCCCCGCGCGGAAATCACCAGCGGCGGATCGATGATGGCCGTATCCCAGCGCGTGTAGCGGCCCGGATATTCGTAGTTGGAGGAGAACACGGCGCCACGGCGCGAATTCAGACCGTCGACATAGGCATCGATCGCGCCTTCATAGGGCCGGTCGTGCCGCTCGCGGGTGATCGTCACGCCGCCCGCGGTGACGAAGCGCTCGGCCCCGTTGTCCAGAACTTTAATCGTCATTGCCGTCTCCATCAGCGTCTTGGGCAACGGACCCGGGAATGGCGTTAAAAAACAAATGGCCGCCCGGACATTCCGCTGCGGCCACCCTCTTTTTCACGCGCACACGCACGAACAGGCCGCTGTCAGCGAGCCCACCACCAAACGGTCTTGTTCGAACGCATGTTCATGGCGACTCCCATAGCGGCGAATGGTGGTCCATGCAACTGGATTTCACGCCGATGCCGAACGCACAGCCTCAGTCTTCCAGCGTGCCGGAGCGTGCGTCGCCGCTCCTGGCGTCGCCGGCGAGCTTCAGAAGATCCTCGCCGGCGCGGATGATGCGGCGCGAGCGGCGGGTGAGGATGAAGCCCGATTGCGGGGCAAACACTTCCGTGCGGCCGCCGGCCTCGCCGGGCGCATGGACGATCGTCGCCAACCTGTCGCCCTTCTTGACGCGGTCGCCGGGCTTGACGTCGTAAAGGATCGCGCCGGCCTTGGGCGAGGGCATCATGTCGATGTTTTCCAGCGGTACGACCGGTCCGGAAAATTTCTCGAATTTCGGCACGGATGAATCCTGAACGACGCCGCGCGTCACCAGCAGGCGGTAGAGTCCCGCGGCATCCGACGCGGCGAGGGCGGCGTCGACGTCGAGTATGCCGCGATATTCGACCGTGGTGACGGCGCGGCGATCGAAGCGCGCGATGCCCGCGGGCGCGTTCTGGTAGGGCATGATCGAGGCGCCTTCGAACGTGCCGGTATTGTCCTCGCTCCACAGCAGGACGGCTTCGGCGCCCATGGCGGCCGCGCAATCGGCCATATGCGGCCAAAGGCTGGTGTGGATGTAGAGATAGGCGAGACCTTCGTCGTCACAGTGGAGGTCAAGGACGATGTCGTTACCGAGCGAGAGCTGGACGAGCCGGTTCTTCAACCGGCGATCGGCGCCGCCGAGGCTGACATCCGGCAGAAGCCTGGCGTCGGGCGCCGCAAGCAACGGAAAGGAGCGGTTGAAGTTGGTGCGGGTGCCGAGATTGAAGCGGCCCTGGTGCTCGCCGAAATGATATTGCGCGCGGCCGATCGGGTTGGCCCAGGGCACGATGGTGATCGGACCCTTGATGCGTCCCTCGGCCTCCGCCTTGGCCAACATAGGCATCAGCGCGTCGATGGCAACGACGCCCGGCAGCTCGCCGGCATGCAGCGCCGCCTGCAGATAGGCGGAAGGAGCCGCCTTGTCCCTGCCCTCGAAACGCAAGATCGGAAATTCGTAAACGACACCCTCGCTGTCGCCGGCGATGCGTTCGATCGTCTTCTGCATGGGGGGCCTCCGAATGAAGAGGCCACCAAATGCATGTTTGCGGATCGGCTGTCGAGTGGTCCAGCGGCGCCGGGCTGTCGGCGAGAGCGGGTACGGCGAAGAGGCCAAGCCTTGCTACGGCGCCGAGCCTTGCTACGGCGAAGTCGCCGAGCCTAACCGCTGCGCCCTTTCCTGGAATTGCTCTACTCCAGCGGCTTCAGATCCTGGACGATGGTCGGCAGCAACTCCGAGACGGTCGGGTGGATGTGCATGGCGCGCGCCAGCCTCGAGATCGGCGCCTTCGCGTACATGAGGTCGAGCACGCAGTGGATCGCCTCGTCGCCGCCTGGCCCAAGCACCGAGCAGCCGAGGATTTCGCCGGTATCGGCATCGGCCAGGATTTTCATGAAGCCTTGCGTCTCGCCCTTCTCGACCGCGCGGCCGACACGCGTCATCGGCCGCTGTCCGATCAGCGCGCGGCGGCCGGATTTCTTCACGGCGGCTTCCGTCATGCCGCAGCGTCCAAGCGGCGGGTCGATGTAGAGCGCATAGGCCTCGATGCGGTCGCTGACCTTGCGCGGATCATTATCGAGCAGATTGGCGGCGACGATCTCGAAGTCGTTGTAGGAGGTGTGGGTGAAGGCGCCCTTGCCGTTGCAGTCGCCCATCGCCCAGATGCCCGGCACATTCGTGCGCAACTGGTCGTCGACAATGATGTAGCCGCGCTGGTCGACCGCGACGCCGGCCTTGTCCAGGCCGAGATCGTCGGTGTTGGGCGTGCGCCCCAGCGCCAGCAGCACATGCGAGCCGACCGCCGGCGGCTTGCCGGCGGCGAAGGTGACGGCGATCCCATTGCCTTGCCTGACAAAGGCGATGTCGTCCGCGCCGACATGGACGGTGATGTCTTCGTTTTCGAGTATCGATTGGATGGCGGCGGAGGTGTCCTCATCCTCGCGGCCGGTCAGCCGCGGCGCCTTCTCGATCACCGTGACCTCGGAGCCGAAGCGGCGAAACATCTGCGCGAATTCCAGCGAGATGTAGCTGCCGCCGACGACGATCAGATGGCTGGGCAACACATCGAGATCCATGATCGAGGAATTGGTGAGATAGGGTATGTCGTTGACGCCGGGCAGATCGGGCACCGAGGCGCGGCCGCCGGTGTTGAGGAAAATCTTTGGCGCGGTGAGCAGCTCGTCGCCGACGCGCACCGTGTCGGCGGATTCGAAACGCGCATGGTCGAGATAAAGCGTGCAGCCCTTCATGCCGGCGATCCATTTTTCGAGATTGCCGCGGGCGTCGTTGGTGACCTTGTCCTTGCGCGCCTTGATGCCCTTGTAGTCCACGCCGACGGGGCCGGAGAGCGCGACGCCATAATCGGCAGCGCGGCGGGCGAGATGCGCGGCATAGGCGCTCGCCACCATCGCCTTGGTCGGCATGCAACCGGTGTTGACGCAGGTGCCGCCGATGAACTTGCGCTCGATCAGCGCAACCTTCATGCCGGCGGCCTCGAGGCGGCCGACCAGCGGCGGGCCGGCCTGGCCGGCGCCGATGACGATGGCGTCGAAGCTCTTTGCGCTCATGCGACGGCCGCCACGATGAGCAGCCCGCCGACGACGGCGACAGCATCCTCGATGAAGGCGGCGGGCTGATCCTTGCCGAAGGCGGCCGCGAGCCGGCCGCGTGCTTCGGCGCCGCCCAGCGTGCCGATCACCGCGCCGATCGCGCCGGCGACCAGGCCGCCGATGGTGGCGCCGGCGGTCGCGCCGATCACCGCGCCGCAGAAGGCGCCGACGACGATGCGCGTGCCGAACTGTGGCGGTACCTTGCGGCTCGGCGTTGACGGCAGTTGGTCGGCGATCAGCTCGACGATGGCCAGGATGGTGAAGCTGCCGACAGCAATCCAGTGGCCCATGAAGCTCGCCCAAGTATCTGTGACCGGCAGCCAGCCGAGATAAGAACCCCAGGCGACGGCGGCGGGCGCCGTCATGGCGCGCAGGCCGGCAATGACGCCTATCAGCAATGCAAGAATGTAAAGCATGATCGCCCCCCTCAAACGAGACCGTCGCATGGTCTCGCAACGGCAGGCTAGCACAAGCCGGGCGTTTGGCTACGGGGCTTTTGCCAGACGATCGATTATGCTTTGGCAGCAGACGAAAAATCTGGAGATGCCACCATGACGACAAGCGAACGCATAAAGATGGCGGCGGGCGAATGGTACACCTGCATCGACGATGAGCTGGAGGCGTTGCGCATCGCCGCGCGCGATGCGGTGTTCGAGCACAACAGCCTGCCGCCCCGGCAGCGCGGCGATATCGCTCCGGCCCTGCAGGCGCTGCTCGGTGGCGCGGGCGAGGGGGCGCGCATCGAGGCGCCGTTCCACTGCGCCTATGGCTTCAACCTGTTCCTTGGCGATGGCGTCTTCCTCAATGCTGGCTGCACCATCCTCGACACGGCGCCGGTGCGCATCGGCAAGGGGACGATGCTCGGGCCCAATGTGCAGATCTACTGCGCCGAGCATCATCGCGAAGCTGCGGGCCGGCTGGCCGGGCTGGAGATCGCAAAAGCCGTAACGATTGGCGACAATGCCTGGATCGGTGGCAGCGCGGTAATCCTCGCTGGCGTCAGCATAGGCGAGGGCGCCATCGTCGGCGCGGGCGCTGTGGTGACCCGCGACGTGCCGGCCAATGCGACCGTCGTCGGCAACCCGGCACGGGCCGTTACTAGAGGCTGAGTCCGTCTGGCGCCTTGGTGCTTCGGGAAAACTCGCGCCGGTACTGCCTCGGGGAGGTTCTGAGCCGCGCGGCAAAGTGCTGGCGCAGCGAGGTGGCGCTGCCGAAGCCAGCTTCGAAGGCGACGATGTCCATCGATTTGTCCGTCTGTTCCAGCAGCCTTTGCGCAAGTGCTACGCGTTGGTCGGCGAGCCAGTCGCCGAAGCTGGTGCCGGTGGTTTTCTGGAAACGGCGCGTGAAGGTGCGGCGGGTAAGGCCCGCTGCTTCAGCGACACTGTCCAGGCTGTGGACTTCGCCGAGCGATGCCCGCACTTCATCGAGGGTCTTGGCGAAGCGGTCGGCGTTCGGCGTCGGCGCTAGCGGGCGCTCGATGAACTGCGCCTGCCCGCCCTGCCGGTGCGGCGAGAGCACGACATGGCGGGCAAGCCGAAGGGCGGCCTCCGTGCCATAGTGAGCGCGCACGATGTGCAGACAGCAGTCGAGCCCGGCGGCGACGCCGGCCGAGGTGACGATGTCGCCCTCGTCCACATAGAGCACGTCGGCGTCGATCGCGATGTCAGGATGAAGCTTCCGCAACCGATCCGTATAGGCCCAGTGGGTCGTCGCCTTGCGCCCGGCAAGCAATCCGGCGCCGGCAATGGCGAAGGTGCCGAGGCACAAGCCCACGATCAAAGCGCCACGCCGATGCGCGCGTTGCAGAGCATCCTTGAACGGCGCGGCCAGGGGATCCTCGAGATCCTTCCAGCTCGGGATGATGACGATGTCGGCCTCCTCGAGCGCCGAAAGCCCATGTGGCACGACGATGCTCAGCCCGGCATCGGTATGAACGGGTCCCTTCTCCATCGCGCAGACGCGGAAGTCGAAGCGCGGCAGCCCAAGCTTGGTTCGATCGGCGCCGAACACCAGGCAAGGCACGGAGAGATGGAATGGACTGATACCGTCGAAAGCGACAGCGGCGATGATCGGGTTCTTCATGGCAGACATCGTTCCGTTGGAAGCCGAATGTCCCAATTCTTTCGATCGTTGTCAATCGGGACACTTTCTCGGCCTGAAACATCCGCCTAGCTTTGCGCCCTCAACCTGGTCGAAAGGAAAACCGCCATGTCAGCACCAGCCACCCAGCCGCGCCGCGCGTTAGTCGTCGTCGATGTCCAGAACGACTACAATGGCGGTAGTCTCGCCATCCAGCATCCGCCCTTCAACGAGACCGTCGCCAATGTTGCGCGCGCCATGGATGCCGCCGCGGCGGCCGGCATCAAGATCGTCGTCGTCAAGCAGATGGCGCCCGAGACTTCGCCGATCTTCGCCAAGGACAGCCATGGCGGCGAGTTGCATCCCGAGATCGCCAGGCGCGGCCGCGACCACTACATCGAAAAGACGCTGCCTTCGGCCTTCACCGGCACGGATCTTGAAGACTGGTTGCGCGCCAACGCCATCGATACGATCGCGGTTGTCGGCTACATGACGCACAATTGCGATCTGTCGACCATCATCCATGCGGTGCATATGGGCTTTGCGGTCGAGTTCCTTTCGGATGCCAGCGGCTCGGTGCCTTACGCCAACAGCGCCGGCTTTGCATCGGCCGAGGACATACACCGGGTGGTGAGCGTGGTTCTGCAGTCGCGCTTCGCCGCGGTGTTGAAGACCGCCGAGTGGGTCGATTGCCTGAAGACCGGGAGGCTGCCCGAGCGCGACACGATCTATGCATCGAACCAGCGGGCCTTGCAGCGAAACGCTGCCTAGCTCCGTTGAACTCCGGAATAGAAAGGGCGCCGCGATGAGACGGCGCCCTTGATCGTTTCCGGCCTGAAGGGTGTTTAGAACAGTCCTTCGATCTGGCCCTGCTCGTTGAGGAAGATCTTTTCCGAAGACGGGGACTTGGGAAGCCCCGGCATCGTCATGATCTCGCCGCAGATGATGACGACGAAGCCGGCGCCGGCCGAGAGCCGGACCTCGCGGATCGGCACCGTATGGCCGGTCGGCGCGCCGCGCAGGTTAGGGTCGGTCGAGAAGGAGTACTGGGTCTTGGCCATGCAGACCGGCAGGTTGCCGTAGCCGGCCTGTTCCCAGGCATGCAACTGGTCGCGGATCGACTTGTCGGCGATCGCCTCGTCGCCGCGGTAGATGCGCTTGACGATGGTGTTGACCTTGTCGAACAGCGGCATGTCGTCGGGATAGAGCGGCGAGAACTGAGAGGCGCCGGATTCGGCGATTTCGACGACCTTCCTGGCGAGGTCCTCAATGCCAGCCGAGCCTTGCGCCCAGTGCTTGCATAGGATCGCCTCGGCGCCCTGCGCCTTGACGAAATCCTTCATCGCCCGGATCTCGGCCTCGGTATCGGTGGTGAAGTGGTTGATCGCCACCACGGCCGGCACGCCGAACTGCTTCACATTTTCGATGTGGCGGCCGAGGTTGAGGCAGCCCTTCTTGACCGCATCGATGTTTTCCTTGCCGAGGTCTTCCTTCTTGACCCCGCCATTCATCTTCATGGCGCGCACCGTGGCGACGATGACGGCGGCAGCCGGCTGGAGCCCGGCCTTGCGGCACTTGATGTCGAAGAATTTTTCAGCACCCAGATCCGCGCCGAAGCCGGCCTCGGTGACGACATAGTCGGCAAGCTTCAACGCCGTCGTGGTGGCGACGACCGAATTGCAGCCATGCGCGATGTTGGCGAACGGGCCGCCATGCACGAAGGCAGGATTGTTCTCCAGCGTCTGCACCAGGTTGGGCTGGATGGCGTCCTTCAAAAGCACGGCCATGGCGCCGTCGGCCTTGAGGTCGCGGGCATAGACCGGCGACTTGTCGCGGCGGTAGGCGACGATGATGTCGCCGAGGCGCTTCTCGAGATCTTTGAGGTCGGTGGCGAGACACAGGATCGCCATCACTTCGGAAGCCACGGTGATGTCGAAGCCGGCCTCGCGCGGATAGCCGTTGGCGACGCCGCCCAACGAGCAGATGATTTCACGCAGCGCCCGGTCGTTCATGTCCATGACGCGGCGCCAGGCGACGCGGCGGGTATCGATGCCGAGCTCGTTGCCCCAGTAGATGTGGTTGTCGATCAGCGCCGAAAGGAGGTTGTGCGCCGTGGTGATGGCGTGGAAGTCACCGGTGAAGTGAAGGTTCATGTCGTCCATCGGCACGACCTGGGCCAGGCCGCCGCCTGCGGCGCCGCCCTTCATGCCGAAATTCGGGCCGAGCGAGGCTTCGCGGATGCAGATGATCGCCTTCTTGCCGATGCGGTTCAGGCCGTCGCCGAGACCAACCGTGGTGGTCGTCTTGCCTTCGCCGGCCGGGGTCGGGTTGATGGCGGTGACAAGGATCAGCTTGCCGTTCTTGTTGCCCTTCACCGACTTGATGAACTCGGCCGAGACCTTCGCCTTGTCGTGGCCATAGGGTAAGAGATGCTCGTTCGGGATGCCGATCTTGGCGCCGATCTCCTGGATCGGTTTCTTCCTGGCGCCGCGCGCGATCTCGATGTCGGACTTCACTTCGGCCATGACGGCTTTCCTCTGGATTGGACGGTGGAGGGTTTGATCATCTGTGCATGTTCGAAACGCCGCGCGGACGCAAGGGCAAGTTCTAACCCTGTCGCAGCCGCGGCGTCAACTTCCATGCAACTAAGTTTCCTGCAAAGAAAGTACTGCTGTTCCCGGTCCGACCCGTTCGGGTCTTCGGCCCCGGTCGCTTGCGGCGTATAGAAGCCAGAGCGAAGGCCGTTCCGCCGTCTCAAAACAGCCGCTGAATACGCGAAAAGCGACAGAGGCGACGGCGCAAATCCACCATCGCCGTCTTGGCTTAAGACGCCGCTATTGCGTCAGCACGTTGCTGATCTCGACCATGTTGGAGCGCACGCGCAGGATGTAGAAGCCCATCGTCGTCAGGTGCGTCGGCAACAGCCAGCCATCTTCGCGGCCGTTGGCGATGATGAAGGGCTGGATGCGCAGCGCCGAGACGAATTGCTGGTCCATCGTGTCCCACAGATTCTGCAGGTGCTTTTCCTTGATCACGTCCTCGAAGTCGGCCTGGGAGCCCTTCATCAGGCCGTAATAGGCGTAGAGCTGGCCATAGGCGAACCAGAAGCGGTCGTCGGCGCGAGTATCGAACCAGCCATTGTTGTGGTTTTCGGCGCGCTCCTTGAGGATGGCGGAGGTCGAGCCGATGTCGCTGGCGATGCGGTCGATATACTGTTTGAGATTGTCGGCGCGGGCGTCGAAGGTCGCCTGGCAAGTGGCGAGACGGGCGTTGAAGGAGCGCAGCTTGCGCACCGCGTCGCGATAATAGCTCGGCGTCGGCGTCTTGGGCCCGAACGGATTCAGGCCGAAATACCAGGTGTATTCGTCGAATTGCAGATTGCCGCGCGCGTCCTGCAGGTCGGCGTCGATCTGCGAGGTCGTGCGCACGCGGCCGAGATTGTCGGCAAGCTCGGTCGCGGTGCGCCGCACCGCCTGATTGATGCCGCGCTGGAAGGAGGCCTTGTTGTCCATCCACGGCGTGTTGTCCCAGTTGATGCCGAACAGGCCGAGCTTGTACAGGATCATCGACGAGACCCAGGCATTCTGATTGACGTTGAAATCCGTCAGATCGGCGGCGACCTGGGCGATCGCCGAGTTGCCGCAGGTCTTGGCCGTGTCGGTGCCGCTGCCGGCCGAAACCTGCTCGCCGGCGGAAACGCTGCGCTTCTCGAACGTGTAGGTGTCGGGATAGTTCGGGTTGAAATTGTTCCACCACTGGGTGGCGTAGAAGAAATTGGCGTAGAGGCCGATCAGCACTAGGAGGGCAAGGCCGACCACGGCTTTCAGTATCCAGCCACGCCGTCCGTACCAGCGGCCGACCCACATGAACGGCCACAGGATGACGCCGATGGCGAAGCCGATACCGCGACCAACCCATTGGAAGATCCGGGTGAAGAAGTTCACGATCGGGTCAAGCATGGCTCTCGTCACCCCCTTAGAGCATTTCATCGTTTCAAGGGAAATGGCGATCTGCCCTAACCCTTTGTTTTGGCGCAATTCCGAGCGGAAAACCGCCCACACTTTTCCTGGAATTGCTTTAGATCAGAATAACGTTTCGTTGAAACGTCATCCTGATCTAACTCTTTGTTGGAGCATGATTTCCCCCGAAAACCGGTTCCCACTTTTCGGAATCATGCTCTAGTCAGGCAAACCGTAAAGGCGCGCGCGGAACGCCACCTTGTCCTTCAAATATGTGGTTTTCAGAACGTCCACAACATGGCTTCGCCAGGCGTCGCTGAAGCCGTCATAATCCTTGTAGAAGCCGGGCTTGTTGAAGACGTAGCGCGAAACGAAGTCCTGCGGCACGAAGTCCGAGATCAGCTGGTTGGTTAGCCAGGCATCGGGGTGATCGGGCTTGGCGCGCACGACCAGGAAGCGCTGGCGCGGCGGCACGTCCTCGATCTTGAGATGGCCGAGTTGGGCGATCTCGCGCTTGGCGGCGTTGAGGAACGGGAAATTGCCGTCGCTGGCGATCAGGTCGGCATGGCCGAGGATCCAGGTCTGCAGCCAGACCTTGTCGACATCGGTCAGATTGCGATTGGGCTCGGCGTCGCGGATCAGCGCCCGCACGACCATTTCGGCCCGGTGCTCGAGATAGCCGGAAGTCTCGATCCAGGAGGCGCGCGGCAGGTCGAGGCGGCCGGTGGCGGCCAGGAAGCCGAACACCTTATCGGCATCGTTAATCGATAGATAGCTCACCTGCCAGGGCCGCGAGCGGCGGAAGCCGGGAGCGGCCGGGTCGCTGATCACCGTCGTCATATCGGGGTCGACGAAGACATAGAGGCCGCCGAAATGGCTGGTCCAGTAGGCGTTGTGGCGGAAGATCACCTGGTCCGGCACCAGCGCGTTCTCGCGGATGTCGCCGCAGACCTTCGCAAGATCGACCATGCGCTGGAGCATGGCATTGTCGCGCCAGGCGCCGGGCTCCTGCTTCAGCCGGTCGACCAGTTTGCCGAGTTCGGCCGCCTTGCCCAGCACGTCTTCGGCCGACAGCACCTTGAACTCGACCTGGTTGATCGACAGCAGGTCCTCGATGTCGTTGACCTTGGGGACCGAGTCCTCGATCTCGCCGTAGATGACGTCCTTGATGGTCAGCGCGTCGATGGCGCGCCGGTTCTTCGACATGAACTCGAACATCAGCTGCGAGGTGTTGGAGAAGGCGGTGTGCACCACCGGCAGGTCGATCTGCGACGGCGTCAGGATGATGAAGCGGCGGTTGACCTCGTTGGGATCGAGATAGTCATAGTCGCCGCACTCCTCGGCGATTTCGGGTGAGAAGCCGGTGCGGTCGATCTGGAAGCTCTTGAGCCTGGTCGGCTCGAGACCGAAAGCGGCAAGCGCCTTGTTGTAGCGCTGGATGAGATGCGGCTCGTCCACGGTCAGCAAGCGGCCGTAGATCAGGTCGTTGTCGCGCAGGAGGTCGGGGTTTTTCTTCACCTGTCCTTCTCCCCGTTTACGGGGAGAAGGTGCCGGGAGGGCGGATGAGGGGCGGCGCAGCCTTCCCTTCTCCCCCTGTGGGAGAAGGTGGCCGCGAAGCGGCCGGATGAGGGGTGCTCCAGGGAATGCCAGCGTCTCACTCCGCTGGAACACCCCTCATCCGTCTCGGCGCTATCGCGCCGATCCACCTTCTCCCACAAGGGGAGAAGGGGAAGGCGCAACTCACGCATTCCACGCCCCCTTCTTCTTCAACTCCTCCATTTCGCGCGCCGCGCGCTCGCGCAACCTGGCGTCGCGCAGGAGCTTTTCTACTGCTGCATCATCCGACTTGTCGGAATAGCGGAATTCGGAATCGGCGTAGCGGTTGATCTCCTGCATGACCATGTCCATCGAGAACGGCCCACGCAGTTCCTCGATCATCGCTTTCTTGTCGTCGTAGCTCTTGTGCATGAAGGCTTCCGGCTTCTCGAACCAGTCGTCCGGAAGCTCGATGTCCATGGCTCGCATTTTTATCGCGTCGGTGACGTTCTTGATGGCGCGGCCGGTGAAGCGCGGCTCGGCGTCCTTGATCATGTGCAGATAGGTGCCGACATCGGCCATAGTCTTCGGCGCGCCATTCTGCTTCATGTAGCGCTCATAGACCTTCATCAGCCCGTCTTCCTGCGGCTTCTCGTGCTCTTCATAGGCCTCGGCCACGGCGCGCTGGATCTCCTGCGCGGCATAGAGCTCGTGGTCCCCGAGCGGAATCTTGTGGTTCTTGCCGGCGAGCAGCACGAAGATGTCGATATAGTCGTCGCGCGTCTGCGGGCCGTCGACCAGCCAGCGTGCGCCGGCGCGCTGGCGCAGCGCGTCGTCGACATTTTCCGGATAGTTGGAGAACATGCCGAAGGAGCAGTTGCCGCGGACCACCGTCGAGGCGCCGGCGAAAGCGTCCATCAGGACGCCGGTGATTTCCTGCTGGCCGGCCGAAGCACGGTCGTCGGAGCGGCGCGCCGCCACCTGATCGATGTCGTCGATGGTGCCGAAGCCGATGACGCGCGGATTGAGCACATTGTTGATGAACTGGCGGCAGTTCTGGCCCGACTTGCCCTGATAGGACGAGATCTGGTCGACGCCGAAATTCTCATAGGCGAACGGATAGCTGGCGACCTGGCAGTAGCCATTGACGAGGCCGGCAATCATCTGGATCAGCGTCGTCTTGCCGGTGCCCGGCGCTCCGTCGCCGATGAAGGTGAACAGGAAGCCGCCGAGCTCGACGAAGGGGTTCAGCTCGCGCTCGAAGTCGTAGGCCATCAGCATCTTGGCCAATTTGATCGACTGATATTTGGCGATGTGGTTGCCGACGACTTCCTCCGGCTTCTTGAAGGTCATCACCGGCGGCTTGGCGCGTTTGCCGGGCGCAACGTCGAAGCCGTCGAGGGTGAAATCGTCGACATCGATGCGGATATGGGCGTTCTCGAACGGGCCAATACCGTCGAAGCGGCCTTTTCGCGCCAGAAGCCCGTCGATGGCGAGGCGGGCAAAGGCCCGCGCCCGCGTCGTCAGGTCGGCGTCATCCTTCGAGCCGACGATCGCCTTGTCGAGACCGGCGACGATCGACTTCACCGCGTCCTGCGGCGTGTCGAACAGGAAGTCGGGCTCGGGGATGTCGTTCGGCGCCTCACCGTCGCTGTCGATCAGCTGGAACAAATAAGAGGCGAAACTGAAGGCGGAGACGTAAGCCGAAGCCGACAGAAGCTTCTTGAAGGTGGCTGCCTCGTCGCCTTCCAGCGGCGCACGCACGTTTTTCGCCTGCAGGCTTTCGAGATCGGAGCCCTCGGCGAAGACGTCGGATATGGCGAGCGCGATCGCCAGGCCGCGCCGGGCGCGGTAGAGCAGCGTGTGCTGCGGGATCGTCATCAACTGGTCGTCGGGATGGATCGCGGCAACGCTCTTGGTGAGCTCGACCTCGCGCGTGCGCCGCACCGAGCCGACCGACACGGTCGAGACGAAGCGGCGGTTGGTGCCGGCAAGCGCCGTGCCGGATTCGCGCGAAGGGTCCTCCAGCACGATGATGCGGGTGATGAAGCTCTGCGCGGTCGCGCGGTGCTTGTCGATTGCCGTTTCCGAGATCGTTGTCAGGCCGGTGTCCATGAAGGATGCTCCGCGGTTTGACGGTCAGACGTCGCTGATGACCTGCCCGTTGGACAGGATGTGGACCTGGTAGCCGGAAAAGATCTTCTGCGCTTCGCCGGCGGCATAGAGCGCCTGGTAGGCCTCGTGCGGGATCAGTGCATGGTTCTCGTAGCTCGACACGCCCTGGCGCGCCGCTTCGAGATCGTCGGTGTTGATGAAGAATTCCTGCGTGGTCTTCTCGCTGGAGAACAGGCCCTTGCGTCCGGGCTTCTCGCTCTTGGAAAAGACTTCCTGGATGGTCCAGGTGAGCAGCCAGGCGTTGTCCGGCTTGCGCACCTTGGCCAGCACCTCGGCCACGGTCGAATTGTTGTCGGTGATGCCGGCCGAATAAAAGGGGCCGAGCACGACGCGCCGCAGCTGCTTGGGGTGCAGCGGCTCGAAATCCTTGTCGAGATTGACGGCGATCGTCGCCGGCGAGAGCGTATAGGCCGAGTTCTTCTCGGTGAAATCGTCGAAGCGGTGCGCAAGCTCCGGGTTGAGCAGGCCGTCGACAGGAAGCGGGATATCGACCTTCTCGTTCAGCTTGCCGTTCACGTCGACCAGCTGGCGCACCATGCTTTCGGAGGAATCCTCCACCGTCACCATATAGACCAGCGGCAGGTTGGCGCTGCCGTCGAACGTTGCCCAGTGGACGAGATAATAGGGCCGCATGGTCTTGGGGTTGACCGAGACCTTGGCCGTCTGCGCCAGGGTGAAGGGACCGAAAGTCGCCTCGCTCTTGACATCCTCCAGATACAGCCGCTCGGCCATCGACTTCTGCAGCGCTTCGGGAAACTCCTTGTGGCGCAGGATGAAATCGGCCATCTCCTCGCGCAGCTCGCCGGCCTGCGGGATGTTGGCCAGGCGGGCATCCGCCTGCTGACGGTCGTTTTCCAATTCGAGCAGGTTCTGGAACATCGGATAGCCGCTCTCGGCGCGCGAGATGCGGAAGGTGTCCATGAAGCCGAGCCGGTTGCGCCAGCAGGCAAAGGACTTGTCCAGCCGCGCGATATATTCGGCGACGATCCTGGCGACGATGCCGTGCCGGTAAAGCGGCGAGTGATCGTCACGCATGAACACTTCCAGCCCGCTCAGCGCCGCCGTGATGGCGGAGAAATAGCGTGCCGCCGCGTCGTTCTCAGGTGTCATGGGACTGCCGTGGAAATGAAGTCAGCGCCCTACGACTGCACGTAGTTTGCCGAATTGTGCTTCTTCATCACATCGTCGAAGCGACGGGCGAAAGCATCGTCGGCAAGCTTCTTGCGGCGCTGGATGTCGGCTGAAGCCACCATGTTCTTCTCATGCATCTCCAGCAGGTCACCGATGTGCTTTTGCGAGGCGGCGCCGATGCCGGCCATCGTCTCCTCGGCCGTGTTGTCGACCTGGCTGCCCAGCGTGTTGATCTTGTGGGCGACGTCTTGCTGGGCAGCGGTCTTCAGCGAATCTTCCAGCGCCTTGTAAAGGACGATGCGCTGCTCGGTGTCGATGGTCAGCTTGTTGATCAGCGTCGACTGCGCGGCGATCTGGTTGTTGAGCGAATCGACGAAAGTCTGGAACATCGAAGTGTAGCGCTCCAGCGTCTGGCTTTCGGCCAGCAGCTCCTGCTCCTTGGCCTGCTTTTCGTTGTATTCGGTCGCCATCTTCGAGCGCTCGCCCTCAAGCTCGGTGCGCTCCTTCTGGGTCGTGGAAGACGCGATCTTGTTTTCGATGTCGAGCAGCAGAGGGTTCAATTCCTCGATGCGCTTCTGCACCGCTTCGAGGTTGGACATGGTCGTCTTGCGGCGCTCGATCACCTGCGACAGGCTGGCTTCGGAGGTCTTGTAGCGCTGGTCGAGGATCTGCTTCTGCGCCTTCAAGATGCCGACGATAGTATCCGACTTCGCCAAAAGCTCCTGCAGATTGCCGGCCAGCGACATGTTGCGGACGCGGTCGGTGCGCATGCGCTGCTTGCGCTGCGCCGAAAAGACGCCGACGAAGTTTTCCCAGCCGGTGTAGTTCTTCATGCTTTCGAATTCGGCGCCGAAGACGTTGGTGGCGTCCTCGAGTCCGATGATCAGGTCGGCGATGTTGCCTTCCATGACCTTCTGCTGCTTGAGCACGTCCTCGATGCGGGCGTTCTCGATGTCGAAATTGGCGTCGCCGATCTTCTTGTCGGCCTGGGCGAGCGTGTCGAGCACCGTGCCGGACTGCTCGATCTTGGTGCGCATGTCCTGCACGACCTGCTTGGTCTTGGCAATTTCGGCATCGAAATTCTGCAATGTCGCCATTGGGGCCTCCCGCTTGGGCATCCGTTTCCGTGTCGTGGCGGCGAATATATGTGGGGCTTCAAGGGATTGAAAGAAGGAAGACAAGGAGGGACGTCAAAACAAAAGAACTGGTTAGGTCCTTGAAAGACAAGGCAAGCATGCGCATGGCGGCCAGTAATGCCCGCCACCGTCGAACAGCTTCGCCTTATATGCCTAAGTTATTGTTTTCACGGACGGCCAAGGCGACGAAACAGCGCCGGCAAATCTCTTGCGCTACCCGTCGACCGGCAGCCTTCCGGCTCAGCGGCTGACAAAACCGATGAAGTCGTCGGGCGCTGCCCGGCCCATCTCCTCTTCCCAATGGCGACGGCAGAGCGAGACATAGACGTCCTTGCCGATCGCCACCTGCTCGCCCTGCCTCGCCACCTTGCCGTCGGGTCCCAGGCGCACCACCATCGTCGCCTTGCGGCCGCAACGGCAGATGGTGCGCACCTCGCGCAGGTCGTCGGCGATGGCAAGCAGCGCCCGCGAGCCGGGGAACAGATTGCCCTGGAAGTCGGTGCGCAGGCCGTAGCACATGACCGGAATGCCCAGACGGTCGGCAATGCGGGCGAGCTGCCAGACCTGCTCCTCCTCGAGGAACTGCGCCTCGTCGACGAAGACGCAATGCACCGGGGCATGCCGGTGATGCTCGGCGACCCTGGCATAAAGATCGTCGCCGTCACGGAACATCTCGGCCTCGGATTCGAGACCGATGCGCGAAGAGATCAACCCCCTGTCGCCCTTGCGATAGTGGCCGGCGACGAACAGCATCGTCGCCATGCCGCGTTCGCGATAATTGTAGGACGCCTGCAAAAGCATGGTGGTCTTGCCGGCGTTCATCGTCGCGTAGTGGAAGTAAAGCTTTGCCATGCCGTCCTTCTAAGCTCACATGTCGGCGCACGGGGAGGGGGCCCGGGGCTCCGTCCACCAAAAACTCCCTGCCGTCTAAAACTCGATGTCGTTCAAAAGCCTGTCATGTCGCTTAATGACCAGCGCGCGCCGTTCGTCGTGATGTTGAAGCGCTTGAAACAGCTTCAAAATGGTGTTTGGCTGACGAAACAAGGCGGGCGCAAGAACCGTGACTTCGCTTTGCCTCAGAGTTCCAATGGGAGAAAAGTTTATGTCGCGTATGAAATCATTCGTCGCAGGCCTCGGCCTGGCGGCGCTTCTGTCCACGACTGCCGCTTATGCCGGCGATCCGGCGAGCTGCAAGGCGGTCCGGCTCTCCGACGTCGGCTGGACCGACATCCAGGCCACCACGGGCCTGGCTTCGGTGCTGCTCACCGCGCTCGGCTATGAGCCCCAGGTGATACAGCTTTCGGTGCCGGTGACCTATGCGTCGTTGAAGAACAAGGACCTCGACGTCTTCCTCGGTAACTGGATGCCCTCGATGACCAACGACATCAAGGACTATACCGCCGACGGCTCGGTCGAGACCGTCAGCCAGAACCTCGCCGGCGCCGGCTACGGCATCGTCGTGCCGACCTATGTCGCGGATGCCGGCGTCAAGACGCTGACCGATCTCGGCAAGTTCAAGGACAAGTTCAACGGCAAGATCTATGGCATCGAGGCCGGCAATGACGGCAACCGCATCATCCTCGACATGATCAAGAACCCGGCCGACAACCTTGCCGGCTTCGAACTGGTCGAATCCTCGGAAGCCGGCATGCTGACGCAGGCCGAGCAGTCGATGAAGAACAATGAATGGATCGCCTTCCTCGGCTGGACGCCGCATCCGGTGATGGGCGCCATGAAGATCACCTATCTCGGCGGCATGGGCGACAGCGGCTTCGGCGCCGCCACCGTCTCGACCAATGTCCGCAAGGGCTACATGACCGAGTGCCCGAATGCCGGCAAGTTCATCGCCAATTTGAAGTTCAATCTCGACATGGAAGGCGAGATGATGGACGCCATCCTCAAGGGCGGCGACCCGCAGACGGTCGCCACCGACTGGCTGAAGAAGCATCCGGATGCGGTGACGCCGTGGATCGCCGGCGTCACCACCTTCGATGGCGGCGACGCGGCCGCGGCCGTCAAGACCGCGCTCGGGGGCTGATCCGCTTGGGACCGGCATGATTTCCGGAAAAGGGCAGCCCTTGAAGAGGCTGCCCTTTTTCATATGCCTGGAGACGTGAGAGGATGACCGCGCGGCAAGCGCGGCGAAGCCGAGAGGGGAAAGATGGATCCGATTTCTAAATTCCTGACCGACTACAAAATTCCGATCGGGCCATGGGGCAAGGCTTTCTTCGGTTTCCTGACCGACAATTTCGACACCATCTTCCGCGCATTTTCAAACGGTCTGAATTTCATCCTGGATGGAGCAGTGAGCCTCCTGCTCATGGTGCCGCCGGTTTTTTTGGCCCTGGTCATCGCGATCATCGCCTGGCTCTTGCAGCGTTCGCGGCCGCTCGCCATCGGCGTTTTCCTCGGCCTGATCTTCATCATCAACCAGAATCTGTGGAAGCAGACGGTGCAGACGCTGGTGCTGGTGGTTGCCGCCGCCGCCATGGCGATGGCGATCGGCGTGCCGCTCGGTATCTGGGCCGCGCACAAGCCGAAGGTCTACCGCGTCATGCTGCCGGTGCTCGACCTGATGCAGACGCTGCCGACCTTCGTCTACCTGATACCGGTGCTCACCCTGTTCGGGCTCGGCAATGCGCCCGGCCTCATCGTCACCATCATCTTCGTCATCCCGACGGCCGTTCGGCTCACCCATCTCGGCGTCGTTTCGGTGCCCAAGGCAATCATCGAGGCGGGCGAGGCGTTCGGCGCCACCAAGCGCCAGCTTCTGTGGAAGGTGGAGCTGCCTTCGGCGTTGCCGACCATCATGGCGGGTCTGACGCAGTCGATCATGCTGTCGCTCTCGATGGTGGTGTTCGCCGCCCTGATCGGCGCAGGCGGCCTCGGCACGGAAATCAACCGGGCGCTCGGCTCGCGCCGCATCGATCTCGGGCTTGAGGCGGGCCTCGCGATCGTCGTGCTCGCCATCGTGCTCGACCGCATGACCCGCATCGGCGTTGGAGGTAAGAAATGACCGTCGCGGTTGATTTCAAGAATGTAGACATCGTCTTCGGCGCCGATCAGGCCGGTTCGCTGGCGCTGATCGATCAGGGCGCCACCCGTGCCGAGATCCTCGAAAAGACCGGCAATGTGCTCGGATGCGCCGACGCCAGCCTCACCGTGCACGAAGGCGAGATCTCGGTGTTGATGGGCCTGTCCGGTTCCGGCAAGTCGACGCTGCTGCGGGCCGTCAACCGGCTCAACGTCGTGTCGCGCGGCCAGGTGCTGGTCAAGGACGGCGACCGCATCGTCGATGTCGTCACCTGCGATGAGCCGACCTTGCGGCGGCTGCGGCAGAAGCAGGTGGCCATGGTGTTCCAGCAGTTCGGCCTGTTGCCGTGGCGCACGGTCGAGGAAAATGTCGGCTTCGGCCTTGAGCTTGCCGGCGTGCCGGAAGCCGAGCGCAAGGCGCGGGTGCAGAAGCAGCTGCAGCTTGTCCACCTCGACCAGTGGTCGAAGAAATATGCGCATGAGCTTTCCGGCGGCATGCAGCAGCGCGTCGGTCTCGCCCGGGCCTTTGCCACCGAGGCGCCGATCCTTTTGATGGACGAGCCGTTCTCGGCGCTGGACCCGCTGATCCGCACCAAGCTGCAGGACGAATTGCTGCAGTTGCAGGCGGAACTCAAGAAGACCATCATCTTCGTCAGCCACGACCTCGAGGAAGCGCTGAAGATCGGCAGCCACATCACGATCATGGAGGGCGGTCGCATCGTCCAGACCGGCGCGCCGGAAGACATCGTGCTCAGGCCCGCCAACGACTATGTCCGCGACTTCATTGCCAATGTGAATCCGCTGTCGGTGCTGACGGCGTGGAACGTGATGCGGGACCGCCGCGACCTGGAGCAGGGCGACAATGGCTGGGTGTGGCTCGACCGGCGCAAGACGACGCGCTTCAAGATCGACGAGCATGGCCTTGTGGCGGCAGCCGAACGCGATGGCAAGCCGGCGGTGTGGGTCTCCTGTGCCGATGTCGAGCGCCAGCCGGAAGAAGGGGCGCAGGTGTTCTGGGCCAATCCCGGCACGCCGCTGAAGACGGTGATGCTCGCCATGCACCGCTCGCAGACGGCTCCGGTGGCGCTGTTCGACGAGGGCTCGCGTTTCGTCGGCGCGATCGGCATCCGCGATGTGCTGAGCGCTGTGCTGCGGCGATAGGGTTTCAGCCTTTTTGACGGGCGTGTGCCGCTGGCGGGCACCTCGCGCTTGTTCTAGACTGGCCGGCAGCCGAACAACCGGCGTCAGGCGAAAGAGGCACGAATGATCTTCCGTCAGCTCTTCGATTCCGTTTCGGGTACCTACTCCTATCTGCTCGCCAGCCGGCGCGGCGGCGAGGCGTTGATCATCGATCCGGTGCTGGAAAAGGTCGAACGCTATCTGCAGCTCGTTAATGAGCTCGACCTCAGGCTGGTCAAAGCGGTGGACACGCACCTCCATGCCGACCATATCACTGGCCTCGGCGCGCTGCGCGACAAGACGCATTGCGTGACCGTCATGGGCGAGCAGACCAAGGCCGATGTGGTGTCGATGCGGCTTGCCGACGGCGACAAGCTCGGTATCGAAGGGCTGGCGCTCGACGTCATCTACACGCCCGGCCATACCGACGATTCCTACAGCTTTGTCCTGCCCGACCGGGTCTTCACCGGCGACACACTGCTCATTCGCGGCACCGGCCGCACCGACTTCCAGAACGGCGATCCGCGCCAGCAATATGAATCGATCTTCGGCCGCCTGCTTAAGCTGCCCGATGAGACGCTGATCTTCCCGGCACATGACTATAAGGGCGAGACCGTGTCGACGATCGGCGAGGAAAAGGCCTTCAACCCGCGCCTGCAGGTGAAGTCGGTCGACGAGTATGTGAACATCATGAACAATCTCAATTTGTCCAACCCGAAAATGATGGATGTGGCCGTGCCGGCCAATATGCGGGTCGGTCTGCATCAGGACGACATCGCCAGCCGCGGCTGGGCGGTGAGCGCGGAGCAGGCGCTGGCGCTGGTCGGACGGCCCGACGTGGCGCTGATCGACCTGCGCGAGCAGTCCGAACGCGAGCGCCACGGCGTCATTCCCGGCGCGATCCATCTGCCCTATGCGCGGCTGCAGGAAAACATCGCCGCCGGCGGCATGCTGCATGAGCTGGCGAAGTCGACCAGCAAACAGATCCTGTTCTATTGCGCCTTCGGTGAGCGTTCGGCGATGGCGGTGCAAGCAGCGCAGGATGTCGGGATTGCCAGCGCCCGCCATATCCAGGGCGGCATCGACGCCTGGCGGAAGGCCAGCGGCCCGCTGATGCACTGAGGTGTGTTGATATTCAGGTAATGCCGGCCTGCAAACGGCCGGCCGCTCAATCCAGCCCGATCAGCTTGGCGCCGTTCCGGAACAGGGCTTCACCGTCCCGGTCGAAGCGGAATGTGGCTATGAAATCGTCGGCGCGATAGTTCGGCAAGGTGTTGCGGATCGTCGCGGCGAAGGTGCGCGCCTCGTCCTGCCGGCCGGCCAGCGCCAGGCAATGGGCGGCGATCGCCAGGATGATGACATGGGCGTTTGGCCTTGCGGCCGCCTTCAGCGCCCATTCGGCCGCCGCTTCGAATTCGCCGAGCCGCGCATGCGCCATGGCGCGCGCGCCCATCATGCCGAACAGCAGCGGATCGAAGGGGCTGAGATGACGCGAATGGTCAGATGAGCCGATCGCTGATTGCGGGTCGCCCGACTGCGAATGGACGAAGGACAGCGCGTAATGGCCGAGCGCGAAATTGGGGCTGAGATCGACGGCGCTCGCCAGTTCCAACAGCGAGCTGTCCTGCTCGCCGCGCAGCCATAGCGCGCGGCCCATCGCCCAGTGGGCGGCTGGGTTACGGTCGTCGACCAGCAGGCTCTGGCCGGCGCTTTCGAAGGCAAGCGCGGCCTCGCGGTCGCGGTCGCCCCAGCGCTGGAAAGCGTTCTGCCAGTGGGTGAAGGACATGCCGGCATAGGCGCGTGCGAAAGTAGGATCGAGCTTCAACGCCTCGCCGAAGAAATGCTGCGCCAGCTCGTTTTCCTGGCGGGTGAAGCGATACATGTGCCAAAGGCCGCGATGGTAAGCCTCCCAGGCATTGAGCGAGTTTGGCGCTTTCAGCAATGCACGATTGCGCTCCACCGTCGCGATCTCGGCGGCGATGGAGGAAACGATGCTGTTGCCGATATCCTCGGTGACGATGAAGATGTCGTCGGGCTTGTGCTCGAAGGTCTCGGCCCAGACGATCCTTGCCGTGCGGACCTCGACAAGCTCGACCGACACGATGAACCGGCCCGGCAAAGCCCGCACCGAGCCCGTCGCGACATAGTCGACATTCAGCCTGCGTCCGGCGTCGTCCGGCGCAATGTTCTTCTCGGCGAGCGCGAAGACCGAGCCTCGGGCGATGACGAAAAAATCGCGAAGCTTGGCAAGCCGCGTGATGATGTCATGCGTGAGGCCGTCGGCCAGGCCGCCGCGGAAGCCGCCAGTGCCGGCGCTCTCCGCAAACGGCATCACCGCGAGCGAAGCCCGGCGCGTCGCCGCGGGTTCGGATTCGATCGCGGCGACCGGCAAGTCCGGGGGCGGGAAAGCCGGCCCGGATCGGGCGCATGGCGTTGCGCCGGCGTTCCGGGCTCTTATCTCCTGCCACGCCTCGCGCAATGGCGTGAAATCCAGCTCTTCCGAATGGAACAGCTCCGCCGCGGTGGCAAGATGCTCCTCGCCGGCGCCGATCTGTCCGCGCCGTGCCAGATTTTCCAGCAGCGCCACATGTGCGCGGCCGTCGAAGGGTGCAAGCTCCAGCCATTTGTCGATATAGGGGCCGGCCTCATCGGCTCCCTGTGGGATAAGGCCGATAACGTGTTCCAGGACCGCGACATGGCATGTGCTGAAACGGCGGCGCTGCGCCGTCAGCCAACTGCCGAAATGCGGGCTGCGATCGAGTTCCAGGCCATTAAGGAAGTTGCCGGCGAATAGTAGCGCAAGTGTCCGCAGGCGGTCGAGGCCAAGTGTCTCGATCCCGCCCGCCACCGCGGCAGCTGCCTCGACGGCATCGACGCTCACATCGCCGAGGCGAAGCGCCACGGTGTCGCCTTCCGTTTCTATCCGGCGCAAGCCCGGTTCGTCGAGCGCGGCACGCAGCTTACTCAGGCACCAGCGCAGCTCGCCGCGCGGATCGTTGGGCACGTCCCAGAGAAGTTCGCAAAGGCGGCTGCGGCTGACCGGATGGGGCGCCAGCGCCAGATAGGCCAGCAGCGCGCGCAGCTTGCGTGACGATGGCAACACCACAGGAACATCGTTGCGCATGATCGCAAGCGGGCCGAGCAGCCTGATTGAAAGGCGGGCTGCCATGCCTTTCAGAGTCGACCGAACGGATTCCACGTCCGTTTCCACGCTCGCTCCCACGTCGAACAGTTGGTCCATGTTCTATCACCAAACACGACAGGGCGCATCCGGCGGCGAACTTTCGAGCCGGACGCGGCCTTTGCCGAATTGCCGGCAAGTCACTCGCAACTAACGCGGCAAAGTGTCGAAACCGCGCCGCCCAATCCGCCGGTCTGTAACCGGCGCGTGAGATTTCGAGGAGAAAGCCCATGTTGCATCAGTTGAAAATCAGGACCACGGCCGGGCGCGGCCGTCTGTTCGACACCATTCTCGATACGATCGGCGACACGCCGGTCATCCGCATCAACAATCTCGGGCCGGGTCACGCGACGATCTATGTGAAGGCCGAGTTCTTCAATCCGGCGGCCTCGGTGAAGGACCGGCTGGCCCTCAACATCATCGAGGAAGGCGAGCGCAGCGGTAAGCTCAAGCCTGGCCAGACCGTCGTCGAGGCGACGAGCGGCAACACCGGCATCGGCCTTGCCATGGTTTGCGCGCAGAAAGGTTACCCGTTGGTGGTGACGATGGCCGACAGCTTCTCCATCGAGCGCCGCAAGCTGATGCGCATGCTTGGCGCCAAGGTGGTGCTGACGCCGCGCGCCCAAAAGGGCTTTGGCATGTACAAGAAGGCGGTCGAGCTGGCCGAGGCCAATGGCTGGTTCCTGGCGCGCCAGTTCGAGACCGAGGCCAATGCCTCCATCCACGAGGCCACCACCGGCCGCGAGATCGTCAATGATTTCGCCGGGTCGCGTCTCGACGTGCTTGTTACTGGCTACGGCACCGGCGGTACGGTGGCTGGCGTCGGCCGCGTGCTGCGCCGCGAGCGGCCGGAGGTGAAGATCGTGCTGGCCGAGCCGGCGAACGCGCAGCTGATCGGCAGCGGCAAGGCCCAGGAGCGCGGCGCCGGCGGCGCGCCGGCCGCCAGCCATCCGGCCTTCGAGCCGCATCCGATCCAGGGCTGGACGCCCGACTTCATCCCCAATGTGCTGCAGGAAGCGATCGACCAGCGCTACTATGACGAGGTGGTGCCGATCTCCGGTCCCGAAGGCATCAAATGGGCGAAGGCGCTGGCGCGGCAGGAGGGCATCTTCACCGGCATTTCCGGCGGCGCCACCTTCGCCGTGGCGCGGCAGATCGCGGGCAAGGCCCCAGCCGGCTCGGTGATCCTGTGCATGCTGCCCGACACCGGTGAGCGCTATATGTCGAGCCCGCTCTTCGACGGCATCGAAGCCGAGATGGACGCCGAGGAGACGGCGCTGTCGCGCTCGACGCCGAGCTGCCAGTTCGAAGGCTGAAGATAGAAACGCGATGCCGCCGTGATTTGGCGGCGTCGCCATTGTTGCGCATGCACATGCCGGCGGGAGATATGGATGGACAGCCTTCAGGAAGCGGCGGCCGCGGACGAAACGCTCGATCCGCCGGACTGGACCGAGGTGGAAGCGCTCTCGCACCGGATCGTCGACGACGCCATTGCCTATCTCAAAGATGTCCGGGAGCGCCCGGCCTGGCGCGAGATGTCGGCTGAAGTGCGCTCGTTCTTCTCGGCGCCGTTGCCGCGATCTCCGGCGCCCGCGGCCGACGTATATGACGACGTCGCCCGTAACCTCATGCCTTATCCGATGGGCAACATCCATCCGCGTTTCTGGTCCTGGTATATGGGATCCAGCAACTTCACCGGCGCGCTCGGCGACTTCCTGGCCGCGATCCAGGGTTCCAATCTCGGCGGCGGCAACCATGCCGCCGGATTGATGGACAAGCAGGTCGTCAACTGGATGAAGGAGATGGTGGGCTTTCCCGCCTCGGCCAGCGGCACGCTGGTCAGCGGCGGCTCGATGGCCAACATCATCGGCCTGACCGTGGCGCGCAACGTCAAGGCCGGCGTCGACGTGCGCGAGCGGGGCGTCGGCGCCATGCCGAAGCCGTTGCGCTACTACGCCTCGGACCAGGTCCATTCCTGTCACCGCAAGGCCGTGGAGGCGCTCGGCCTCGGCAATCGGGCGCTGCGGCGGATCTCGACTGATGCCGGCCTGCGCATTGACATCGCCGCGCTCAAGGCGGCAATCGCGGAGGATCGCGAGGCGGGCTTCAGGCCGGCCTGCGTGATCGGCACCGCTGGCACGGTCAACACCGGCGCGGTCGACGACCTGCAGGCGCTGGCGAGCGTCGCGGCCGAAGAAGACCTCTGGTTCCATGTCGACGGCTGCATCGGCGCGCTGATCGCGATCGCGCCTGAGAACCGATCGCTCGTCGCAGGCATCGAACAGGCGGATTCGATCGCGCTCGATCCGCATAAGTCGCTGCACGCGCCGTTCGAAGCCGGCTGCGCCCTGGTGCGGGACGCATCCCAGCACCGCAATACGTTTGCCGTCACGCCGGAATATCTGGAATCGACGCCGCGGGGCCTGGCGTCCGGAGAGTGGCTGCACGATTACGGACTTCAAACATCGCGCGGCTTCCGCGCGCTCAAGATCTGGATGGCGCTGAAGGAGCATGGCGTCGAGAAGTTCGGCCGCCTGATCGATCAGAACATCGCCCAGGCACGCCACCTCACCCGGCTGATTGAGGCGGAGCCGGCGCTCGAACTGATGTCGCCGACCATCATCAACATCGTCAGCTTCCGCCACCGGCTGGATGGCGCGTCGGAGGAAAAGCTCAAGGCGTTCAACACCGAGATCATGCTGAGACTTCAGGAAGAGGGCATCGCGGTCTTGTCCGACACCACGGTGCAGGGCCGGCATTGCCTGAGAGTGGCAATCGCCAATCACCGCACCCGCCGCGACGATCTCGACTTGTTGGTCAGCGAGGTGCTCCGGCTGGGACAGGAAATCGCGGCCGCGACACCGGGCTGAAGCATGCCCGGGAAGCTGTCTCAGCTTACTCTCAGCGTGGCGCCGGGCAGATAGAGCATGATCGGCCGGATCTCGTAGACGGCGGTGGGGTTGACGCGCTTGAGATCGCGCGCCGCGGCGATCGCTTCGTCCTGGGTCGCGCAGTCGAGGACATAGAGGCCGAGCAATTGCTCCTTGGTTTCGGCGAAGGGGCCGTCAATGACCATGCCGTCGCCGGGACCGCGCAGCGTCACCGCCTTTGCCGTGACGTCAAGCCTCGCCGCCGGCCCGAGCTTGCCCTCGCGCGTCAGCCTGTCGTTGAGCTCGAGCAGGTCTTTCATCAGCGCCGCATCCTCGTCGGGCGACCAGGACTGCACGGTGTCTTCCACGTGATAGGCCAGGACGGCGTAGAACATGGGCGGATTTCCCTCGTAACCAGGTGGGCCGCACTATCACAAGGATGGCTCGACTGATCCAGTGGCGCCGGTGGAGGACAAAGCCCACTCCTGACTCAAGTTGCCAACGGCAGCCGTAGCTCCGTCAACAAGCCGCCACCAGGGTAGTTGGAAAGATTGACCTCGCCGCCGGCGCCGCGCGCGATATTGCGGGCGATGGTCAGGCCGAGACCGAGGCCGCCGGTGGTGCGGTTGCGCGATTCCTCCAGCCGCACGAAGGAGCCGAACACCGCATCCAGCTTCGCCTGCGGGATGCCGGGGCCTTCGTCGCGGATCGACAGCGTGATCATGTCGCCCGATCGGCGCACGCCCAGATGCGCCTTCTTGCCGTAAGTCACCGCGTTCTGGATGAGATTGGTGACGCAGCGGCGCAGCGCTACCGGCCGCGCGATGCAGATCAGGCCGCGCGAAGGGACCACGTCTTCGTCGAAGGACGCGCCGTCGAAGGAGTCCGCCACCGATTCCACCAGCGACCAGAAATCGATCCGCTCGGCCTTTTCCTCGGTCACCTCGAATTTGGCGAAGTCGATGACGGAGCTGGCGATGCTTTCGATATCGGCGAGGTCGTGCGCGAGCGCCTCGCGCGCCGACGACTTGCGCAGCAGTTCAAGGCGCAGGCGCATGCGCGTCAGCGGCGTGCGCAGATCATGCGCCAGCGCCGCCGCGAGGTGCTCGCGATCCTCGACATAATCGCGCAGCCGCATCTGCATGGCATTGATCGCCTTCGCGGCGGCACGGATCTCGCGGCTGCCGCTTTCGGCGATCGGCGGGCTTTTCAGGTCGTTGCCGATGCGCTTCACCGCCGTTTCCATCATCCGGTAGGGCGCGGTCAACCGGCGCAGGGACCAGATCGACATGATGACGATCAAACCGGCGATCAGCGAGTAGAGCGGCAGGCTGTCGACGCTCAGTATCGGTCCCGCCGGCGTGATCGGCTCGGTGAAATTCAGCCATTGCCCGTCGGAAAAGCGCAGCGAGGCGGTCAGCTTGTCGCTCTGCGCGAAATCCGCGGCCAGAACCAGCAGGTCGCGCTCGACCTGGCCGACATCCTTGTTCACCGCCTGGCCGTCCGGGACGTCGGCCTCCTGGGTGGCCGGATCGCGCCGCACGCGCGCGTCGGTGACGCCGAATTTCGACAGGCGGCCGACCAGGATGTCCTCAAGCTCGGCCAGCTCGTCGTCGCCGGCGATCGAAGAGGTGACGGCGGGCGTGTCCGAAACCGTCAGCGCATAGGTCGAGTTGAACAGGCCGGACGCGATTGCCTTGCGCTCTTCGGGCGGGGCGTCATGCAACAGCTGCACCAGCGAGTAGGCGCGGTCGTTCAGCCGGTAGAGATCGACGATGCTGTTGGCGGCGGCGCGGTCGCGCGCCACGATGTAGAGCGTCGTCACCTGGCTGATCATGAGCCCGGCAATGACGATCAGCAGCACCCAGACTGGCAGGGTCTGCGGCAGGAAGCGTCTCATTCGGACGTGGTCTCGGGCAGGAACTGATAGCCGCCGCTGCGCACAGTCAGAATCAGTTTGGGCGTCTTCGGGTCGTCTTCCATCTTGCGGCGCAAGCGGCTCACCAGGATATCGACGCTGCGGTCGAAGCTGTAGCCGGTGTCGCCGCCGGACAGCTCGATCAGCTGCTCGCGGGTAAGCACGCGCTGCGCGCTTTTGACGAAGGTCTGCAGCAGGTTGAACTCGGCCATCGTCAGCTCCACCCGCACGTCGTCGGGCGCCGTCAGGCGGCGCCGCGCGCAGTCCATGGTCCAGCCGGCAAAGCGGTAGACCTGCTTGGTGGTGGGGCGACGCGGCTCGGCGCTGCCGTTGCGCCTCAGCACGGCGCGGATGCGGGCCAGAAGCTCGCGCGGATCGAAGGGCTTGGGCACGTAGTCGTCTGCGCCCATTTCGAGGCCCACGACGCGATCGGTCGTTTCCGTCACCGCGGTCAGCATGATGATGGGCGTGGTGTAATTGGCGCGAAGCTCGCGGCAAAGCTCAAGCCCGCTTTTGCCGGGCAGCATCACGTCGAGAATGATCAGATCCACCGGCGTGCGGCGCAGGACCGCTTCCATCTCGGTGCCGTCGCCGGCCACCGTGGTGTGCAGGCCGCGCTTCTGGAAGAACTCCTGCAGCAGGTCGCGTATGCCCTTGTCGTCGTCGACGATCAGTATGTGCGCATCGGATTTCACTCGAAACCTATCGTTCTTTGCCGGACGTTCTTCGCGAAACACCCACACGATAGAATTCGGGCCACATCTTGGCCAGTGCCGCGATCGCGCGCTGCGCGGATTCCCCAGAAACAATCCGGAAACAAAATTCTACAGTTGGGAAAAACTCGTGAAAAATTTCAAGGGCATAACCGGTGCCGTGGCGGTCAGGTCATCGGCTGCGACGCAAGTTTCCGGAGTAACGGATAAGACCAATGCAGAGGTTCTGGATCAGCGTGATGGGTGCTTTGCTCAGCATATCACTCATCACAGCCGCGGCCGGCGCCTCCACCGCGAAAGTCGCCCCGCTCACCCGGACCGAGCGTTGCACCAATCTGAGCCGTCAGGTTGACGAAGCCCTCGAAACCCATGCCGCGGCAACGCAGGTCACCGCGGCGAAAGCACTGCAAAGAAAGGGAAACCGGTTCTGCGCCAACAAGAAACAGGCACAGGGAATCCGGACGCTCGCAAACGCTTTGAAGCTGCTTGGAGTGACGCCGATCGATCCCGTTCAGTGACGCTCATCCAGATCTGCAAGAAAAGGAAATGAAGCCATGAAGAAGTCCATCCTCTCCGCCCTCGGCCTCGGTGTTGCTCTCGCCTTCGCGATGCCGGCTCTCGGCAACGCCCAGACGACGACCACCGCTCCGGCTGCTTCGACGACGACCACCACGACCGCTCCGGCCGACGCCACCGCCAAGCCGGCGAAGAAAGTCGTCAAGAAGACGGCCAAGAAGCACAAGAAGGTCGTCAAGAAGGCCGACAAGAAGGACGCCCCGAAGACCTGATCCGGGCTTCGGCATCATCTTGCAAATTGCAAAGCCGTTCCGGCCATTTCGGCCGGAGCGGCTTACGCACGGAAGCCTCCCAACCGGCAGCTTTCCGCTGCGCCTGGCGCGACCCTTAACCTGATTGCAATGCCGGTGCAGTAGGACAATCCGCATGAAGAAGCGGTTTTCGTCCCTGATGCGTTCGCTCACACTCGGCGGCCTGATCGCCACGGCGGCCGCGCGGTCGTTGATGATCTTTACCGCAAGCCCCGTGCCGGATCCGGCCAGCGGCAGGACCGAGCCTGAGCTGTTCGCTCCGCTGATCTCTTCGAGCTTCGACTACATCACGCCGGCGCAGTCGTGGATTTTGCTCGTGCTGGCCGGCGTGACGATGATCGGCTTTGTCGCTTGGATGTTCTTCGCACTCCTGGAGCGCGGATCAGGCGGCCCCGACAGGTCGCGCACGGCCGGGCGGCAGGGCCGTTGACCGGCAGGCAACGCTTCCGCACATAGAGTTTTCATCGCATTGGCCCTGTTGCCGCTGCGCAGGCAAATAGACGTGCGCGTTCCTGCGTGACAAAGTGAAAATGAAAACCCAGTTCATCGCTGGTGGATTCCGATGCCCGAAACCGTCCTCAAACCCCGCACCAAGACGCAGCCGAAAACCGAGCGGCCGAAGCTCTACAAGGTCATCCTCGTCAATGACGATTTCACGCCGCGCGAATTCGTGGTGACGGTGCTCAAGGGAGAGTTCAAGCTCAGCGAGGACCAGGCGCACCGCGTCATGATCACCGCGCATACGCGCGGCGTGTGCGTCGTCGCGGTGTTTACGCGCGACGTCGCCGAGACCAAGGCGGCGCGCGCAACCGATGCCGGCAAGGCCAAGGGCTACCCGCTGCTGTTCACGACCGAGCCGGAAGAATAGGGCAGGGCGCTTCTCTCACAAGGGAAGAAGGAAGAGGTGGCGTCACCGTCCTTCGCGATACCACATCGAGCCGATGGCGAGCAGCAAGAGGCCGAGGCCGAGGAAGCCGCCGAACAGCGGCACGCGCGACACGGCCTTGAGCGTGCTATCATCGGTCGTGCGCAGGCCTATCCAATCGTCGCCCGAAGCGGCCGCTGAGGAGCGGACCGGCACGATCGACGGCAGGGTCACGCCGCCGGCGAGATTGGCGAGCGTCGACGACGGCGCCAGCCGCCGTACGCTGCCGCCGGTCGCCTCGGCCGGCGCTTTCAGCCTGTTCTCGGTCGAAACCACGTCGGAGAATTCCGGCGCGTTGACCGGACCGACATGGGCAAGCGCGGTGAGATCGCCATTGCCGATCTGGTAAAGGCCGATCTCGCTGGTCAGCAGGCTTCCGGTGAAAATGCCGGGCTCGGCCTTCTCGAGCTTCACCGTCACGGTCTTGCCGGACGGCGTGATCACCTGGGCGGGACCCGGATCGTCGCTCATCGTCTGGCGGCGGATTTCGAGCACCATGCCGCGGCCGTCGGCGGTCAGCCGCTCCTCCTCCAGCTCAGGCTCCTTCATCAGCCAATGGGCAATGCGCCGGTAGAGCTGGACATGCGGTCCGCCGCCTTCGAAGCCGCGCGCCCACAGCCAGCCCTGGTCTGACAAGAGTATACCGACCCGGCCTTCACCCTTGCGGTCGAGCAGGAGCAAGGGCCGGTTGTCGGCGCCCTTCATCACCACTTCGCCTTCCGGGTTCTTGACGCCGATGGTGCGGAACCAGCGGCTCCAATGTGGCGGCTCGCTTGCCGAGCCGTCGAGCCCGCGCGTCACCGGATGGCGCTGGCCGAGATCGGTCAGGCGCGGATAGAAGGCCTTGTCCACCACTTCGCCGGTCGGCATGGCCGGCAGCGCGGCGTTGAGCGGCGTGCGGGCAATGGAGTTTTCGCCGGCATATTCGGGGCCGGCGGCAATCAGCAGCGCACCGCCTTTTTCGACATATTCGGAGATGTAATCGTAATAGAGGATCGGCAGCACGTCGCGGTGCTGGTAGCGGTCGAAGATGATCAGGTCGAAATCCTTGATCTTCTCGACGAACAGCTCGCGCGTCGGGAAAGCGATCAGCGACAATTCGTTGATCGGCGTACCGTCCTGCTTTTCCGGCGGGCGCAGGATGGTGAAATGGACGAGATCGACCGACGCGTCCGACTTCAAAAGGTTGCGCCAGGTGCGCTCGCCGGCATGCGGCTCGCCGGAGACCAAGAGCACGCGCAGATTCTCGCGGATGCCGTCGACCAGGGCAATCGCCCGGTTGTTGGCGTCGGTCAGTTCGCTGGGCTCCCGGTCGATGCCGAGCTGGACGATGTTGCGGCCGGCGTTGGGTATCGTGACCGAGAGCTTCATCGGTTGGCCGACGGTCGCGTGCTCGACCGAGACCTGCTCGCCATTGACCGAGACGCGCACGTCCACAGGCGCGCCGTCGCCTTCCGTCGAAATGACGCGGTAGGTCATGTCGAGCGGCTTGCCGACGAGACCGAAGCGCGGCGCGTTCTCGAAACGGATGCGGCGGTCCTTCTCATGCTCATTGCCGGTGATCAGCGCGTGCAGCGGCGCGTTGAACTCCGGCGCGCCGGCAGGCGCATCATGCACCTCGCCGTCGGTGATCATGACGGCACCGCCGATGCGCGACGGCGGCACGTCGCGGAAGACGCCTTCCAGCGCGCTGAACAGCCTGGTTTCGGTGCGATCGTCGGCGGCTTCGGACTTGCCGGCCTCGACGACACGGACATCGAACTGCTTGAAGCGGGCAAGACGCTGCTGCAGGCCGGCCAGCGCTTCGTCGGTCTGCTTGGTGCGGTCGCCGATGTCCTGGCTCTGGCTGCGGTCGACGACAAGAGCGACGACGCTCTTCAGCGCCTCGCGCTCCTCGGCGAGGAAAACGGGATTGAGCAATGAAGCGGCAAGCGCGAGCAGCGCAATGAAGCGCGATGCCGATCCGCGCTGGCGGAACCACAGGCCGACCAGAGCCAGCAAGAGCAAGGGCACGAAGAGCAGGCCGAAGAGCGGCCAGGAGAGAAGCGGTTCGAACGAGATAGACCAGTTCATGATCTACTGCCCCAGCCGTTCGAGCAGCACCGGCACATGCACCTGATCGGATTTGTAGTTGCCGGTCAGCATATACATCATGATGTTGACGCCGGCACGCAGCGCGTAGATGCGCTGCATCGGATCCGGCGGCACGGTCGGCAGCATCGGATCGCCGTTCTCGTCGGTCGCCCAGGCGCCGGCGAAATCATTGGCGGTGATCATGATCGGCGAGACGCCGTCGCCGGTGCGCACGGGGCGGTTCTCGGTGTTGCTGGCGTCGAGCGAGGCCTCGACCCAGAGCGGGCTGCCGTTGAAACGGCCGGGGAATTCCGGAAGGATGAAGAAGGACTTGGTCAGCACGTGGTCCGACGGCACCGGCTCCAGTGGCGGCACGTTGAGATTACCCAGGATGTCGCGCAGCCGCTCGGTCGCCGGGCTTGCCGAGCCGGCGCCAATGCCGTTGGAAAACTGGTCCCGCGTGTCGAACAGTACCGTGCCGCCCTGCTGCATATAGGCGTCGATGCGGGCGATCGCCGCCTGGCTGGGCATGGGCGCCGTCGCATCGATCGGCCAATAGATCAGCGGGAAGAAGGATAGTTCGTCCTTGGCGATGTCGACGCCGGCCGGCGGGCCGGGCTCGAGCGCGGTCTTCTCGACCAGGAAACGGGTGAGGCCCTCGAGGCCGGCGCGGCTGATCGAATCGACGCCCGGCTCGCCGGTGATGACATAAGCGATGCGGGTTTTCGAAATGTCTTCGATCGCCTGGGTGTCGCCGGGCTTGGAATCGTCGGCGCGGGCAAGATCGGCATGGCCGAAGAGGCCGCCCAGCACGACCAGAACGGCCGCGGCGGTCGCCGCCGTGCCGGCGCGGCGCGGCCGGCGCGCCAGCAGACCCCCCATCCAGAACACGGCCAAAGTGTCGAGCACCATCAACAGGAGCGCGATGGCGACCAGCGGGCCCTTCAGGTTCTCCGATTCATCGAAGGCATAGGGGATGGCTGTCACCGGCAGCGAAACCTGCGGACGGACCAGCGGCGTGAACGTGCTCGACGCATCGAGCAGATTATGCGCGAAGACGCCCGTTTCGGAGCCGTAAAGGCCGGGCGGATTCTCCAGCGTCACCGGCAGCGGACCGGCGCCGGGCACCAGCGGCCGGGCATCCGGTGAGGGCGGCGTCAGCATGCCGTCGGCGCTGATCATGCGGTAGGGCGCGAGCGATGCGGCGGTGGCCTCGGCATTGGCGATCGCGGCGCCCTGGTTGCGCGACAGCTGCACGACGCGTCTCAGCATTTCGACGAAGCTGCCGGAGATCGGCAGGTTCGACCAGGTCGCCTCGGGCGTGACATGAAAGAGCACCAGCGTGCCCTTGTCCTTCTTCATGCCCGTCACCAGCGGCGTGCCGTCGGCGAGCGTGGCCCAGGTGCGCTCGACGATGTCGGGCGTCGGCTCGGCCAGAACCTGCCGGCTCACCGTCACCTCGGAGGGCGGCGAAAGATCGGCGAAGGGACCGTTCTTCGGGAATTCGGTCACCGCCTGCGGCGTCGTCCAGGACAGCGCGCCGCCCAGCGCGCGCTCGCCGCTGCGCAGCCTGACCGGCAAAAGGTCGTCGTCATTGCCGGCCGCGGCAAGACGGGGACCGGCAAAGCGCACCAGCGTGCCGCCCTTGTCGACCCAGTCGACCAGCCGCTGCTTGACCTGCGCCGGGATGGTGCCGACATCGGCCATGATGATCATCGCCGGCTTCTGGTCGAGAAGCTGCGGAATGGCGTCGGCCAGATCGGCGCTCGACGGCTCGACCAGGTCGGCGAACGGCTGCAGGGCGCGGCGGATGTAATAGAGCGGCGACAGAAGCGGCTGCGCCTGGTCGGCCTCGGCCTGCGACAGAAGGCCGACGCGGCGGCGTTTGGAGCTCTCGTCCAGCACGCGCACGGCGCCGGCCTGGCGCTCGCCGTCGAGCGCGATCGAAGCGAAATCGTTGCGCAGTTCGAAGGGGACCGCCATTGTTCCCGTGGCGGTGGCTTCGCCCGGCGCGAAGGTCAGCGTCGCATCGGCGATGCGGCGGCCCTTGTCGTCGAAGGCGCCAGCGGTGACCTGCGCCGGCGCCGGATTGCCGGGCGCGCGAATGGCGGTCAAAGCGAAACCGTCGACCTGATTGTCGGCGCCGATCAGGCCGGTCACGGAGGGCCGGTCGGACGTGGCCCAGACCAGCCGTGTCGCATTCTTTTCGAGCAGCGTCCTGAAAGCGGCTTCGTCGCCTTTGGCGGCAAGCCCATCGGCGAGCACCGCGACGCTGGCGCCCGGCAGGCGCTCCAACGCGGCGGCGACGCGGGCGTAGACGGCGGGCCTGTCGGTAGGAATCGGCCGCGGCTTGGCGGCACGCAGGTGATCGAGCGCGGCCGAGGCGTCGAAAGGGCCGATCTCGGCATTGGGCTTCTCGGCGGTGAAGGCGATCACGACCGGCACGCCGTTCGAGCCGGCGTCGGCGATCAGCCGCTCGGCGGTGGCCACGCGCTTGTTCCAGTCGGCGGCGCTCGCCCAGCCATTGTCGACGACAAGCGCCAGGGCGGCACCTTCCGCCGGCAGTTTTTCGCGCGGATTGAAGACCGGCTCGCCCAGCGCCATCACGATGAGCGCCGCCATCAGCAAACGAAGCAGCGTCAGCCACCACGGGCTTTGCTGCGGGGTTTCTTCGCGCCTCAGGACCCGGGCGAGAATTCTCAGCGGCGGGAAAACCTCCATCTGCGGCCTGGGCGGGGTGAAGCGCAGCAGCCACCAGATCACCGGCAGCGCCAGAAGGCCCCACAGCACCATGGGCGCCCCGAAGGAAAGCGGCAGCCAACTCATGCGACCGCCTTTCCGAAATTGGTGCCGTCGGCGGTCATGGCCAAGTGGACACGAACCAGCGCCTCAGAGGCGAGGCGGTCGGTGTGGTTGACGGTGTAGCTCCAGCCGAGACGCTTGCACCAGGCGGCCAGTTCCTCGCGGCGGGCCCGGTATAGCAGGCGATATTCCTCGGCCAGCATCTCGGCGCGGCCGGCGGTCAGCTTGTCGCCGGTCTCGGGATCGGTGAACTCGGTGCGGCCGGCATAGGGGAAGGTTTCCTCCGCCGGATCGGCCACCTCGATCAGATGCGCGCGCACGCCGTGGCGGGCGAGCACGTCGAGCCAAGCCATGGTTTCCTCGACCGGATCGAGAAAATCGCTGACCAGCACGATGTCGCAGAAGCGGCGGATGGCCGACAGATCCGGCTTGGCGGGAAGCGCAACGGCATGGCTCAGCTGGGCGGCGATACGCTCGGCGCCACTGCGGGCGGTGAACGGGTCGGTCAGGCCCGGCCAGGCGATGCGCTCGCCGCTGCGCGACAGAAGCTCGGCCAAGGCGAGCGCCAGCACCAGCGCGCGCGATTCCTTGGAAACGCTTGCCGCGGCGGATTTGTAGAGCATCGAAGGCGAGGGGTCGGCCCAGAGCCAGACGGTGTGCGCGGCTTCCCATTCACGGTCGCGCACATAGGTATGGTCATCTCTCGCCGAGCGGCGCCAGTCGATGCGCGAGGAATCCCCTTCGACATAAGGCCGGAACTGCCAGAAATTCTCGCCGATGCCGCGCTTGCGGCGGCCATGCCAGCCGGCGATCACCGTATTGACGATACGGCGCGCCTCGACCAGCAGGTCCGGCACCAGTGAAGCCCGCAACCGGCCACGGGCGAGCGCGTCGCGCGTCGCAACCGGTGCCTGGACCTCGCCTATTCGACCCATCAGATGCCTTTTGCCAGCTTCGCCACCACGTCACGCACGGAAGTGCCTTCGGCGCGGGCGGCGAAAGTCAGCGCCATGCGATGCTGCAGCACCGGTTCGGCCAAGGCGCGAACGTCGTCGACCGAAGGCGCCAACCTGCCATCATATAGGGCGCGGGCGCGGGCGCACAGGGTCAGCGCCTGGCTGGCGCGGGGGCCCGGCCCCCAGGCGACGTGCTTGTCGGTCTCGGCATTGCCCTGGCCTGGCCGGGCCGAACGCACCAGTTTGAGGATCGCCTCGACGACGCTTTCCGGCACCGGCATGCGACGGATCAGCGTCTGGATTTCCCTGAGCCTGGCCGGCTGCAGCACGTTGTCGGCCTTTGCCTCGTCGACGCCGGTCGTTTCGAGCAGGATGCGGCGTTCCGCCTCGATCTCCGGATAGAGAATGTCGACTTGCATCAGGAAACGGTCGAGCTGGGCCTCAGGGAGCGGATAGGTGCCTTCCTGCTCCAGCGGGTTCTGCGTGGCCAGCACATGGAAGGGCGAGGGCAGGTCGTGGCGGGCTCCGGCGATGGTGACATGATATTCCTGCATCGCCTGCAGCAGCGCCGACTGCGTGCGCGGCGAGGCGCGGTTGATCTCGTCCGCCATCAGCAATTGCGTGAAGATCGGCCCGGAAATGAAGCGGAAGGACCGCTTGCCGAACTCGTCCTGCTCCATCACCTCGGAGCCGAGGATGTCCGACGGCATCAGGTCGGGCGTGAACTGGACGCGGCGCGAATCGAGGCCAAGCACGATGCCCAATGTCTCGACCAGCTTGGTCTTGGCGAGACCCGGCACACCGACCAGCAGCGCATGGCCGCCCGCCAGAAGCGCCACCAGTGCGCGCTCGACGACGGCTTCCTGGCCGAAGATCACCCGGCCGACCGCGTCGCGGACCCTGGAGATGTCGGCCAGCGCCTTTTCGGCTTCCTCGATCATCGCTTTTTCGCTGATCGGGCTCTCCTTGATCATCACGCTCATGCCGTTCGATCCTTGTGGTTGGAAATGCCGGCCTGCATTCTCAATGCCGCAGAATGCCGCGATTCGGCCTCACCCGGCGCCTGCAATTGAACTTAAATCACAGACTCGGGCGGACAAGGCTGACAATCGGGACAACAGTGACTATTTCGTGACCATGGCCGAACGCAGCGAACATCGTGAACCAAGCCCGGACGAGCAGAGCCTGGGCAAACAGAGCCTGAGCAACCAGAATCTGAGCAACCAGAGTCTGACTGGGGCCACCGAGGCGCGGGGCCTGGAGGCGCTGATCTCGCGCGCGGCGCGGGCCGGCAAGGGGCCGGCGCCGGTCGAGCGCTGGAATCCCGATTTCTGCGGCGATCTCGACATGGAGATCAAGGCCGACGGCACATGGTTCTATCTCGGCACGCCGATCGGACGCATGCCGCTGGTGCAGCTCTTTTCCAGCGTGCTGCGCAAGGATGACGACGGCAAGACCTATTTGGTGACGCCGGTCGAGCGGGTCGGGATCCGCGTCGTCGACGCGCCCTTCATCGCCGTCGAAATGGACGTGTCGGGGAGCGGGGGCGAGCAGGTCATCACCTTCCGTACCAATGTCGGCGACGTCGTCGCGGCCGGCCCCGGTCATCCGCTGCGCTTCGTCGACGAGCACGAAACCGGGGGGTTGAAGCCCTATGTGCTGGTGCGCGGACGGTTGGAGGCGCTGGTGGCGCGGCCGGTGATGTATGAACTGGTCGAGCACGGCGAGGAGATCGACATCGACGGCAGGGCGATGTTCGCCGTCCGCTCGGGCGGCGAGGTTTATCCGATCATGCCGGCCGAGAAGCTGAAACGGCTGAGCGCGTGATGGACCAGGTGACGCCGGCGCCGTTTTCGATCGCAGACTTTCGGGCGCGCGTCGCCGCGCAGGCCGCGATCGGCCCTGGCGACGATTTCGGCGACCATCGCTTCAATCCCGGCCATCCCAGGCTCAAGCACATCAAGCCATTGCGCGACGCGGCGGTGCTGATCCCGGTGATCGACCGTGCCGAGGGCGCCATGGTGCTGCTCACCAAACGCGCCGAGAAGCTGCGCAGCCATTCCGGCCAGGTGGCTTTTCCGGGCGGCACCATCGATACGACCGATTCAAGCCCCGAGGCCGCCGCTTTGCGCGAGACCTTCGAGGAGATCGGCCTCGATCGTGGCCATGTCGAGATCATCGGCCGCATGCCGGACTATGTCGCGGGCAGCGGCTACCGTATCGTGCCGGTGCTTGCCATCGTGCGGCCCGGCTTTTCGCTGACGCTCAATGTCGACGAGGTCGACGCCGCCTTCGAGGTGCCCTTGAGCTTCCTTATGGACCCGGCCAACCACGCGCGCGACAGCCGCATGTGGAACGAGCTCGAATGGTTCTTCTACGAGATGCCCTATGGCGGCCAGCGCATCTGGGGCGTCACCGCCGGCATCATCCGCACGCTCTATGAAAGGCTTTACGGTTGAGCGCTGAGACGTCACTCTCGGGCAGGGCCGATTGGCTGGCCGACAAGCATCTGCAGAAGCTGCTTGCGGCGCTGAAGCAAGGCGGAGAGGAAGCGCGTGTCGCCGGCGGCGCGGTGCGCAATGCGCTGATCGGCCAGCCGGTCGCCGACATCGACATCGCTGCGACCACCGTGCCCGAGGAAACGATCCGGCGCGCCGAGGCGGCCGGCTTCAAGACTGTGCCAACAGGCATCGAGCATGGCACGATCACGGTGATCGCCGGCGGCAAGCCTTATGAAGTGACGACGCTCAGGGCCGATATCGAGACCGACGGGCGGCGGGCAAAAGTGATCTTCGGGCGCGACTGGAAAGCGGACGCCGAGCGGCGCGACTTCACCATCAACGCGCTCTACGCCGAGGCCGATGGCACGATCGTCGACCTCGTCGGCGGCGTTGCCGATATAGAGGCGCGGCGGCTGCGTTTCATCGGCGACGCGGAAGCGCGCATCCGGGAGGATTATCTGCGCATCCTGCGCTTTTTCCGTTTCTTTGCCTGGTATGGCGACGGACGGCCGGACGCGGATGGGCTGAAGGCCTGCGCAAGGCTGAAGGACGGGCTTGCGCGGCTTTCGGCCGAACGCGTCTGGTCCGAACTGAAGAAGCTGCTGTCGGCGCCCGATCCCTCGCGCGCGCTCTTGTGGATGCGCCAGGCCGGCGTGCTCACCGCCGTGCTGCCGGAGAGCGAGAAATGGGGCATTGACGCGATCCATGGCCTGGTCAAGACTGGAAAAGATCTCGGCTGGGCCGCCGATCCTGTGCTGAGGCTGGAGGCGATCGTCCCGCCCGATGCCTTACGCATGAAGACGCTTGGCGAGCGGCTGCGATTGTCGAACGACGAGGCCGACCGCCTGCGGCATTGGGCGTTGACTATTGCGCCGGATGCGAAGGTGACCGAAACCGAACTGGCCAAGAAACTCTATCACGGCGATCGCAATGGCTATGTCGACCGCATCCGGCTGGCGCTTGCCGCGGCGCGAACGCGTGCCGTCGAGGACAATCAGGCGATGATGGAAGCCGGCGGTTTCTCACGCCTGCTCAATTTCACGCTGAAATGGCAAAAGCCGGTGTTTCCGATCAAAGGCGCCGACCTGACCGCGCTTGGCGCCTCGCCGGGGCCGAAGCTCGGCGCGACGCTGAAGAACCTCGAGAAGGAATGGGTCGAATCGGGCTTCACCCTGGAACGCGGCGTGCTGATGGAGCGCGCCGCGCACGCGCTGGAGATCTAACCTGTTCAGGCGGCCGCGCCTGTCAATGGATCGCAACAGGGGCGAGCGCGCGGGAAAGGCTTGCCTCGCCCTTGCCGTAGACCGAGGGGTCGTAGTCCACCAGCGTGTCGGTGCGGGCAGTGTTGAGCAGGTCGTTCGTGATCTGCACCGGCGTCGCCTTGGTGAACTTGCTGCCGATGATCGCAGCATAGCCTGAGATGATCGGCGCGGCGAAAGATGTTCCGTAGAGACCGGTCTTGTCGCCCTCGACGCCGACCACCAGGAAGTGGCTCTGCACAGCCGTGTTGGAGCCGGCATAGTCGGAATACCAGGCGAGCTGGGCCTTGTTGGCTGTGGTGCCGTTCGTCGACAGCGCGCCGACGAAGATCGCCGTCGGTTTGCCGATCAGGGCAAGGTCGAGATAGTCCTGCTGGCCATCGGTGACCCCGCCGACGGCGACAGAGTCATTGCCGGCCGCCTTCGAGACGATGGCCGAACCTTTGGTGGCGTAGGAGATGATCGAGGACTCCTCTGGAGCCCACCAGATCTGGTTCGCGCTGTAGCCGGCGGTGGCGTACATGCCGTAGCTGAGGTTCAGCACGTTGAGGCCGCGTGCCAGCGAAACCGCCGTGCCCGTCGAGAAATCCTTGGAGCGGATGGTCGCGGCGGGAGCAATCATGCTTGCCTCCTCGCGCGTCCATTCGCCGTGCCGCTGGGTCTGCACGCCGACCCCGAAATTGCCGGAAAAACGCGACGTGCTGCTGAAGTCGTCGACCATTGTGATGGTGACGCCCCTGCCCTTGTAGCCGGCTGCCCATGCGGCGCCGACGTCGGGGCTCATCCAGTTCTGTACCGTTTGCGTCGTGCGCGCGACCGGGATCTTTGCGCTCACGCAGATGGAGCCGCCGCCATGGCAGAGCGCGGCCATCTCGTCCGCGCTGAGGACCTCCTGCGCCGAGGCAGTCGGCGCCGAAAGGGCGGCTAAAGCGGCTGCAACGCCCAATTTCAGGGTCATTCTCCAGTCCAACGAGGACCGGGACGGGCGCGAATTTGGGCACGAGATGATGTTCATTTGCGGCTCCCGCAATCAGAATGTGAGACGGTAATTCAACCAGAGATGCATGGTCTCCGGCTTGGCGCTGACCAGATATTTCAAGGTTTCCTCCGGCGCCGTCTCGCCCGCCGCGAGCCGGCAATTGACGCTGTAGGTGCCCAGGTCGCCATAGTCGGCTTCGCAAGGCTTTTCAGTGAGGCCGCCGCCGATGGTCGAGGTGACGGAAAGCGACAGCGTGCTGTTCGGATTGGGATGGATCTGGGTGAGGAAGCCAAGCTTCAGGCTGGGCTCGATACGGTATTTCTCGGCTTGCTCGCCTGTGCCAAATCCCCAAAGAATGCCGGTATCGGGTGTGATCTGGGTAAGAAGATCCGCATGCATATCGACCCAGCTCGCATGGTACCAATGGGTGAACGATACCCAGCTTCCGCCCTGCAACTCATAGCCGCCATTGCCGAGGCTCCTGGCGCGATCGCTGAGTGGAGAACCCTGATGAATATCGACGAGCGAGGTCGTCCATTCCTGGGCCGTTACTGGCGACGCAAAGAGCAAGGCGCTCGACAGGAGCGCCGCGCAGAGACCGACTCCGATGTTGGACCGCTCGCGCATGCGCGAAGCACCTCGCCCCATCATTCCGGACAGCGCCTTGATGACGAAGGCTGCTCGGGCAGCCCCTCTGGCCGGATCATGGATCGGAGAATCGCACGTGCATCGTTACTGCAAGGTTATCCGAGCCGTTAGGAATATAAGAATTTGCTTGAATCATAGGGAAAATGTTTCTGCCGGCGACCGGGAGATCGCCGGCGGAGAGTTGGGCGCAGGCGTAAGCGGCGTTCCGCTCTTGCGTGTCGGCCCATCTGGTCGAATTCCGGAATTTGGCCGCTCAGGCGGCGTCGCGAACCTTTTGAATGCGCGAGCGGATCGCCTCGATCATCGTCTCGCGGATGATGGTCTCGCCATGCGTCTCGCGCATATGCTCGACGGCGCGGCGCATGACCTCCGCTTCCTCCTCGGCGCGCGTGTGCCAGTCACAGCCCGGAACCAGCGACCCGCATTGGAATTCCTTCATGATCCTTCCTTTCCTAGCGCAGGGTGGTTCGACCTTGGCCGCCCACCCCTGATGTCTTGTCTTGGCAGTCCGGGAGGGAGCGGCGCGCCTCTTCCGGTTAACCTGCCGGGCTATCATAACACCTGTGCAACGGTTCGGTTGCATCGAAAGTCCCCTGTCTCGGATTGGAAAGAAAAAGGCGGAGCGCTATGCCCCGCCTTTCCCTGCCGCCTGAGAACTGGACCTTCAGAGCAAGGCCGTTACTTCATGATCTTGACCGCCTCGGCGATCTTGTTCTTGCCGCTCATGTCCCAGGACACGCGGACTTTCTCGCCGGCCTGAATGCCGGGATCCTTGAAGGCTTTGGACAGCTTGAATGTGGATCCATCCTCCAGAACAAGGCTCATGGCCGTTCCGTCAAAGCTCTTGACGGTGCCGGTGGTGTGCTTGACCGCTGCGAAGGCGGCGCCGCCGGAGGCGAGAAGGGCGGCGGTTGCTGCCGTCACGATAAGCTTGCGCATGACGTGCTCTCCTGGAATGCGGGTGCCCGATTTGGCGAGGCACCTCGCGTGATCAGGGTCGTCAAGTCGCGTCGGGTCGCGGCCGCGGGAGACAAATGATCTCCGCTTCGACCGCCGGCGCTTCCCGACCCGACGACCTTAAATAATCCCATTTTTTCAAAACGATATTAGACGAAAAAGATATCGTCGCTGCACATTGCCGGCCAAGATTCGGCGAATGGGACAGCAATGCGGCCATCGCCGCACTCACCGGATCGTTACGGCCATTTTACCTCGGGCGGCAGGCTGGACAGGATCGAGGCGACATTGCCGCCGGTCTTCAGGCCGAAGATGGTGCCGCGATCGTGAAGCAAGTTGAATTCGACGTAGCGGCCGCGCCGGATGAGCTGTTCGTGGCGCTCGCCATCGGTCCAGTTCCGGTTGAAATTGCCCCGTACCAGATGGGCATAGACGACGAGGAAGGAGCGGCCGACGTCCTGGACGAAATTGAGATCGGCGTTCCAGCCGCCCTTGTCCTCGTCCGAATGCAGCCAGTCGAAGAAAATGCCGCCGATGCCGCGCGGCTCGTTGCGGTGCGGCAGGAAGAAATACTCATCGCACCAGGCTTTGAATTTGGGATAGTCGGCGACGGCGGCGTTCTTCTCGCAGGCGAACTGCATGGCGCGATGGAAGGCGATCGTGTCGGGATCGTCCTGGGTGCGGCGACGATCGAGCACCGGCGTCAGATCGGCGCCGCCACCGAACCACTGGCGCGTGGTGACGACCATGCGTGTGTTCATGTGCACGGCCGGCACATTGGGGTTCCAGGGATGCGCAATCAGCGAGATGCCGCTCGCCCAGAAGCGCGGGTCTTCCTCGGCGCCGGGAATCTGCCTCCTGAATTCGGGGGAGAATTCGCCATGGACGGTCGAAGTGTGCACGCCGACCTTCTCGAAGACGCGGCCGCGCATCATCGACATGGTGCCGCCGCCGCCACGGCCTTCGTCGCGCTCCCAGGGAGTCTTTTCGAAATGGCCGGGCGACCAAGACGCTTGCGGGCCGATGAGTTCCTGCTCGAGCTGCTCGAAGGTGGCGCAGATGCGCTCGCGCAGGGCCTCGAACCAGAGGCGAGCCTTCATCTTCTTCTGTTCGATGTCGGCCGGCAGTCCCACTGGAAGGTCAGGTCGTTCCAATTCCGTCTCCAGTCACAGGCCCGCTTGCCTGACAAATGACTCGTTTTTTCTGCGCGCGATCCCTAATCTCTTAAAGGCAAGGGTCAAGTCCTGTCTGACCAAGGTGCAAAGGAGTTCCTTCGTGCGCACCCCGGCAAGGCCGCCGCTGGATGGTTTGAAGAAGAGGCTGGAGCGCTCGCGGGCCGAGCGCGCAGGCCAGCCACGCGACGGTTTCCTGCGCGAGACCTTCGTGCTGCCGAGGCCCGCCGCGCGCCTCAAGGCCAAGGAGTGGTTCGAGCGTTTTCCGAAACAGGCCTACTGGACCGAGATCGAAAGCTGGTTCGAACGCCCGGGCGATGTGATCGAATTCACCATGCGCCGGCTGCCGGCGGCGGATTAAGGTGCATTGATATTCAGGCGAAGCCGGCCTGCAAATGGCGGCTTCCAGCGCTTCCAGCGCTTCCGGTGCTCACGTACATTGCGTACGCTCCGCTCCGGTTCTCGGAAGCCACCATTTTCGACTCGGCCTGACCTGAATCTCAATGCGCCTTGGCGACAGACTGTCAGCGCACCGCCAGCCTTCTCGCCCCCGTACCCTCCCGGGCCAGCCGGTCTTCCCTGTTCCTAAGCGGGCATTTGTCGATCGACATGCAGCCGCAGCCGATGCAATCCGTCAGGCCATCGCGCAATTTCTTCAATTGGCTGATCTTGTGGTCGAGCCCGTCGCGCCAGGCTGTCGAAAGCAGGTTCCAATCCTCACGTGTTGGCGTGCGCTCTTCAGGCAAGGATTGGAACGCGGCGGCAATTTCCGCAAGCGAGATGCCGACTTCCTGGGCGACGCGGATAATCGCGACGCGGCGCAGCACATCGCGGCTGTAGCGCCGCTGGTTGCCCGACGTGCGGTGGCTGCGGATCAGCCCGCGCGCCTCGTAGAAATGCAGCGCCGATACCGCAACACCGCTGCGCATCGCCACTTGGCCGACCGTCAATTCCCTCGCTGGAGTCATTTCCCAAATTCCCGCTTGACCTCAAGTTAAGTTGAGCTTGTAGCCAAGAAATATCGATAGGGCAATTGCAGGAGAAGGCGATGTGCGTCTGGGCAAGAATGACGGCGGAAGGCACGGCGGTTCGGGATGGCGCGGAAGCGCGAGAGCTATTTTCTGAGCTGGCGGAGCGCTTCACCCGCGACCATGGCGACCGACAGCGCGACATTGATGCTGCGCGCGCCCCCCCGCATCGGAATGGTCAATCGCGCGTCGGCCGCCTCATGGACCTCTTCCGTGACGCCGGCGGATTCACGGCCGAACAGAAGAATGTCGCCGGCGGCGAAAGCAAAGTCGGTATAGGCGGTAGCGGCCTTAGTGGTGAGCAGCACCAGGCGGCGCGCATGCATCTTTCGCCATTCCTCGAAGGCGTGCCAGTCGGCATGGCGGGAAAGCGCCGCCATTTCGAGGTAGTCCATGCCGGCCCGTTTCAGCGCCCGGTCGGAGAGCGGGAAACCAGCCGGCTCGATGATATCGACACCAATATCGAGGCAGGCGGCGAGGCGCAGGATCGTCCCGGTGTTGCCGGCAATATCCGGCTGGTAGAGCGCAATGCGGAGACGATCGTTCATTTTCGCATCCTGCTAATAAGTGGCAGATCGGCCACAGGCATCTCCCGCTTTCGGCAATTTCGGGGGTGGCGGATGGCCATTTTCTGCGAAGTCGAGTATATGCCCACCATCGTCAACCCGAACCGAATGGAGGGGAACACATGATGACCATGCACATCCAGCTCCCATCCGGGGCTCACGTATGCCCGCAGGCGGTTTCGGTACGACGATTCTTCTGACACTTTAAGTCCTCATCGCACCGATTCCCGCCGAACCCAGTTTTCGGCTTCGAAGGAATCTTGCGATGTTTTTCAAACTGCCAAAGGGGCGCCGCGCCCCAGCTGAACGTGTCAAGACCGACGCTCGTGTCGAGGTCGACGCTTGTCGCGTCCCAATCGACGCTTTCCGTCCCGTCTCGACCGGTTCGATCCGCGCCTTCGGTCGAATGCCGGAGGTCGAGGACGCATCACCCTTTTTAACGCATTTGCATATGGAGGACGGGCCGATGTTCGATCCCTACAAAATACCTGGTTCAAGAAGCCTGCACGAGCGCAAGGCGGCCACCTGGGCGCTGCTGATCGGCGAGACCTATTCGTCGGCGGTGCATGCCGAGGAGCGGCGCCGGCCGCATCGCGGCATGCTGCCGGACGTCGATTTCTCGCGCGCGGTGCCCGACCACAGCCGGCCCACGCTGGTGCGCCGGATCATCCGCCTGATCCGGCCGGGCGACAGGAACCGGGCAGGTTCCGGCCTTTCGTCGGGAAGTTCGGTGCCCTCAGGGACGTCAAACGAGCCTGTCGGCGAAATGCCGGCGAAACCCTATATTGCGCGGGATAGGGCCGGCGATGCGGATGGTTCCGTATCGCCGGCCCGCAATGCCGCGCGGCCGCAAAGCCTAGCTCATCAATCCCGCGCCGCGTGAGCGCATAGATAAGTCGAGTGCCCGGAATGTTCCGCTGGTTTGAAAACAGGCTCGATCCGTTTCCCGCCGCGGAGCCGGTCGAGCCGCCGAAGACGCTGATCGCCTTCTGCGTTCATTATACGCGCGGCGTCTGGCCCTACATCGGCGTAGATGCGGTGCTGGTGGCGGTGATCGCTATCACAGAAGTGTGGATGTTCGGTTTCATGGGCCGCATCGTCGACTGGCTGTCGGCGCAGAACCGGGAAACTTTCCTGCAGACCGAGAGCTGGAAGCTCGCCGGCATGGCCTTCATCGTGCTGTTTGCGCTGCCCGGTACGGTGTGGCTGCGTTCGTTGCTTAACCAGCAGACGCTGATGGGCAATTATCCCATGCGCATCCGCTGGCAGGTACATCGCTACTTACTGAAACAGTCGATGGCTTTCTACCAGGACGAGTTCGCGGGCCGGATCGCCACCAAGCTGATGCAGACCGCACTCGCCGTACGCGACTGCGTCATGAAGCTGATAGACGTCCTCAACTACGTGATCGTCTACTTCCTTGGCATGCTGTTCATCGTCGGTTCGGCGGATTTGCGGCTGGCCGCGCCCTTGGCTGTATGGCTGATCGGTTATGTCGCCTTGCTGTGGCATTTCATTCCGCGGCTGGGCAAGGTCGGCGAGGAGCAAGCCAATGCCCGCTCGACCATGACCGGCCGCGTCGTCGACAGCTACGCCAACATCCAGACGGTGAAGCTGTTTTCGCACGCACGCCGCGAAGCGACCTTTGCCAGGGAAGGCATGGCAGGCTTCCTCGACACGGTCTACCGCTCGATGCGGCTGGTGACGGTGCTATATGGTCTGCTCTACATCCTGAACTCGCTGCTGCTGTTCTCCGTCACGGCGATCTCGCTGTGGCTGTGGCTCGGCCAGGCGGTGACGATCGGCGCGGTCGCCGTGGTCATCGGCCTCGTGCTGCGCATGTGGGGCATGTCGCAATGGATCATGTGGGAGATGTCCGTGCTGTTCGAGAATATCGGCACGGTGCAGGACGGCATCCAGTCGATCTCGCTGCCGCGCCTGGTCGAAGACAGGCCGGGCGCCAAGGACATCACCGTCGCCCGGGGCGAGATCCGCTTCGAGGACATCCGCTTCCATTACGGCAAGCAGAAGGGCGTCATCGAGAACCTGTCGCTCACCGTGAAGCCCGGCGAGAAGGTCGGTATTGTCGGACGCTCCGGCGCCGGCAAATCGACACTGGTCAATCTGTTGCTGCGCTTCTACGACCTGGAAAGCGGCAGGATCCTCGTCGACGGCCAGGAGATCGCGGCAGTGACGCAGGATTCGCTGCGCGCGCAGATCGGAATGGTGACGCAGGATACCTCGCTGCTGCACCGCTCGGTGAAGGAGAACATCCTCTATGGCCGGCCGGACGCGACCGACGAAATGCTCATCGAGGCGGCGCGGCGGGCGGAGGCGCTTGATTTCATCGGCGGGCTTTCGGACCACAATGGCCGCAAGGGTTTCGACGCCCAAGTCGGCGACCGCGGCATCAAACTGTCCGGCGGCCAGCGGCAGCGCATCGCGATTGCCCGCGTCATGCTGAAGGACGCGCCGATCCTCATCCTAGACGAGGCGACGTCGGCGCTCGATTCGGAAGCCGAGGCGGCGATCCAGGAGAACCTCTACAAGCTGATGCAGGGCAAGACCGTGATCGCCATCGCGCACCGGCTGTCGACGATCGCGGCGATGGACAGGCTCGTCGTCATGGACAAGGGCCGCATCATCGAGGAAGGCTCGCACGAGGAGCTCGTCGCGAGGGGCGGGCTTTATGCCCAGCTCTGGCAGCGCCAGTCGGGCGGCTTCCTGCTCGATGACGTGCCGGCCGGGCCCGATGCCAAGGCGCCTCAATCCGAGATGGCGGCGGAGTAACGCGATCGCAATTGCAGCGATTCCAGGAAAAATGCATAGCGGTCGGGCTCGGCGGCTTCGCCGTAGCCTTCAGTCCGGAATGCGCAAAACAAAGGCTTGGAGCGGCCCGGCGGTTCTGTGAGCCGTCGAGCCGTTCCGGCATCAAGGTTACGGCGATTGCCGGGAATCTTTCCCGGGCGTAACCACGGCTTGGTCAGAGGCCTGCCGGCGACCAGTTCGGGCGCCGGCGGGTTTTGGGCCTCTATGAGAGAAAAATGTTCGACCGCATCTTCACCTGGTTCGAAAGCCGTTACTCGCCGGTCGCGCTGGCCGACGACCGGCGGCCGCCAATGGGGCTTTGGCGCTTCTACTGGTATTTCATAAGGCAGTTTCGCGCCGCCTATTGGCTGCGCATCATCATCGTTGCCGTCGCGGCGATAGTGGACGCGATGCTGCCGATTTTCGTCGGCCTGATCGTCGGCCTGCTCGCCAGCACCAAGCCGGGCGATTTCTTTGCCGCGCATGGGCCGCTGCTCGTCATGATGGCCTTCGTCGTGCTGTTGCGTCCGCTGTCGATGGTTATCGATGGCCTCATCCGCAACCACGCCATCGCGCCGAACCTCATCGACCTCATCCGCTGGCAGAGCCATTGGCATGTCGTGCGCCAGGACTGGTCGTTCTTTCAGAACGACTTTGCCGGCCGCATCGGAACCAAGGTGATGCAGAGCGGCGATTCGATGGAGATGAGCGTCAACCTCACCGTCGATGCCGTCTGGTATGCGCTGGTCTTCGTTGCGGTTGCCATCGTGGTGCTGGCGCGGCTCGACCCGCTTCTCCTGGCTGTGGCGGCGGTGTGGCTGGTGGTCTATTGTCTGATCTTCTGGTCTGCGATGCCCAGGATCACGCAACGCTCGTCCCAATTGTCGGAGCGGTGGTCGCAGGTGAGCGGCCGCATGGTCGACAGCTACACCAACATCCTGACGCTCAAGACATTCTCGACCGGCGAGCATGAAGACAAATATGTCTCGCAAGCGGTGGTCGAGCACGCCGACACGTTTTACCAGCTGATGCGCGTTTTCACGCTGATGTGGTCGGCCTTGTTCATCCTCAATGCGGCGCTGCTTATTGCCGTGAGCTGGCTGGCGCTCGCCGGCTGGAACGCCGGCGCCATGACCACCGCGGCCGTGGCGACCGCGATACCGTTCGCGCTGCAGATCGCCAACATCTCCGGCAGGATCCTCGATGTCGGCGCCAACGTCTTTCGGCAGATCGGCGTTGCCAGCAACTCGATGACGACGATCGCGCGGCCGATCGTCATGCAGGATCAGCCTGACGCATCGGCCCTCGTCGTGGCCGCCGGCGGCATCGAGTTCGACCGGGTGAATTTCAACTACTGGCGCAAGGACGGCAAAGGCGGCGTCATCGACGATCTGTCGCTGAAGATCGCGCCGGGCGAGCGGGTCGGCCTGATCGGCCGTTCGGGAGCCGGCAAGTCGACGCTGGTCAATCTCGTGCTGCGGCTGTTCGACGTGCAGGACGGCAAGGTGCTGATCGACGGGCAGGACATCCGCAACGTCTCGCAAGAAAGCGTTCGCGCGGCGATCGGCTTCGTCAACCAGGACACCTCGCTCTTGCATCGATCCGTTCGCGAGAACCTCAAATATGGACGCCAGTCAGCCAGCGACGAGGCGATGTTCAGCGCCGCCAAGGCCGCCCAGATCGACGATGTGATCGCGGGGCTGACCGATCCGCATGGGCAGAGCGGCTATGAGGCGCTTGTCGGCGAACGCGGTGTGAAGCTGTCCGGCGGGCAGCGGCAGCATCGCAATTGCCCGCGTCATGCTGAAGGACGCGCCGATCCTTATCCTCGACGAGGCCACGTCCGCGCTCGATTCGGAAGTGGAGGCCGCCATCCAGGAGAACCTCTACAAGCTCATGCAGGGTAAGACCGTCATCGCCATCGCCCACCGCCTGTCGACCATCGCGGCGATGGACAGGCTGGTGGTGATGGACAAGGGGCGCATCGTCGAGGACGGCTCGCATGAGGCGCTGATCGCCAAAGGCGGGCTCTATGCCCAGCTCTGGCGGCGTCAGTCGGGCGGTTTCCTGCTCGAGGAAAAGCAGGCGGCCGACGGTTTGGCGACGAAAGGTGAAGCCGCAGAATGATGCAGGCCATCTATCGCTGGTTCGAGCATTGGGTCTACCCGTTCCGCGAGCCCGCGAATCTGCGACCGCCCGCCAGCGTCGGCGGCTTCCTCTGGCACTATGTCGGGCAGGCGAAGCTCGCCTTCTTCGCCATGCTGATCATCGGCGGGATCGCGCCGCTGGTCGAGGCCGGCCTCTTCTATTTCGTCGGAAGGCTGGTCGATATCCTCGATCAGTTACCGGGCGAACGCAGCTGGCATGCGCTTTGGGCTGCTGCGGGGCCAGAGCTTCTGTTCATGGGCGCGGTGGTGCTTGTCATCCGCACCGCTGTCGTCGGCCTGTCGGCGTTGGTCGACGAGCAGACGATCACGCCCGGCTTCTACAATCTGGTGCGCTGGCAGGCGCACCGGCATGTCTCGCGCCAGTCCTATGCCTTCTTCCAGAATGATTTCGCTGGCCGCATCGCGACAAAAGTCTGGCAGGCGGGGCAGGCGACCGGCGACCTGATGGAAAGCTTCATCGAGGTCGTGTGGTTCATGATCGTCTATACGGTGACGACGCTGGCGCTGGTCGCGGGGCTGGATCTGCGACTGGCGGTCATGGTGGTGATCTGGATCGCCGCGTTCGGCTGGCTGGCAAAACTCTATCTGCCGGCGATCCGCAAGCATGCTGAGGCGACGGCCGAGGCGGGTTCGATGATCACCGGCCGCATCGTCGATTCCTATTCCAACGTGCAGACACTGAAGCTGTTTTCGGCCGATGGCGACGATCGCTATATCCGCGGCGGCTTCGGCATCTATCTCGACGCGCTGCGGCCGTTCACGCGCCGGCTGACCGGCGTGCGCATGGCGCTCACCATGCTCTCCGGCATCATGATCACCGCGATCGCGGCCTTCGCCATCTATCTGTGGGTCGAAGGCTCGATCACAGTCGGCGCCGTCGCCTTCACCCTGTCGCTGGTGCTGAGGCTCAACATGCTGCTCGGGCGGCTGATGATGCAGCTCAACGGCATCCTGCGAAATCTCGGCGTGCTGGAGAATTCCAAGGCGCTGATCTCGCAGCCGCTCGGCCTGACCGACGCGCCTGACGCCAAGGAACTGGTCGTCACCGGCGGCCGCATCGACGTCAGCAACGTCACCTTCCATTACGGCAAGGGGGCAGGGGTGCTTGACGGCATCGACCTCGTCGTGCGTCCGGGCGAGAAGGTCGGCCTAGTCGGCCCGTCCGGCGCCGGCAAGACGACCTTGGCCAACCTGATCCTGCGCCTCTACGACCTGGAGGGCGGCCAGATCCTGATCGACGGCCAGGATATTGCCGGGGTCACGCAGAACTCGTTGCGCAGCAATATCGGCGTCGTCAGCCAGGATACAGCACTGTTCCACCGCTCGCTGCGCGACAACATCAAGCTCGGCATGCCGGACGCCACCGATGCGCAAGTGATCGCCGCCGCCAGGAAGGCTGAGGCGCATGACTTCATCCTGGGACTGCGCGACACCAGAGACCGCGCCGGCTACGAGGCCTATGTCGGCGAGCGCGGCGTAAAGCTCTCCGGCGGCCAGCGGCAGCGCGTCGCCATCGCGCGCGTCTTCCTCAAGGATGCGCCGATCCTGATCCTCGACGAGGCGACCTCGGCGCTCGATTCGGACATTGAGGCGGCGATCCAGGAGAACCTGACCAAGCTGATGGAAAACAAGACAGTGATCGCCATCGCGCACCGGCTGTCCACCATCGCAGCGCTCGACCGGTTGGTGGTGCTTGACGGCGGCCGCATCGTCGAACAGGGCACGCATGACGAATTGGTTGCGCTCGACGGCCTTTACGCGCGGCTCTGGAAACGCCAGTCCGGCGGCTTCCTGTTCAACGAGGAAAGCGCGCTGGAAGAGACGCGGCCGGCGGAGTAGAACGGCACCATGTCGGTACGCATGCCCACCAAATTCGGACGGTCAGGCGCGCAGGAAAGCGCCCTCGATCTCCTCGGCCACGAGATCCTCGCCGAAAAGGCTGCCGCGCTCGGCCGCGCCGGCCAGCGCGTGGAGCAAACCCTTGCCAAATTGCGCGAAGGCGGCGAGGGCGAGCATCGCAACCGGCTGCTCAAGGAAGCGGCCGCGGCCGTCCACGCCTATTTCATCCAGCGCGAGCTTTGCGGTCTGCGCAAGCATGATGCCGTGATCCGCGAATACGACATCCCAAGGGCTGTGCTGGTCAGGCTCGGCGCCAGCTAAACAGCTATTCCAGCCACTCGGTGATGAAGTGGCCGTTCTCGTGGATGTCGGTGCTTTCGAGCGGGCCGGGGCCGAGATTGGTGAATTTGTGTGGCGTGTCGGGCGGCACGATCAGGATCTGTCCGGCCGTGGCCTTGATCTCCTGGTCGCCGATCGTGAACAGGCCGGTGCCGGAGCGGATGACGAAGATTTCCGCATACGGATGTTTGTGCAGGCGCGGGCCGCCGCCGATCGTCGGCTGATAGTTGAAGATCAGGCAGGAATTGGCACCGAACTGGCCGCATTGCAGCTCGCCTATCCAGAGGTCGGGGGCGTCGGCCCAGCTGTAGCGTTCAATGACATACGCCATGACGGCAGAATAGACCGGGCCAGCAGCCGATGTCGAGGCGAACACCGGCCCGATTTCTCCCCGGATTTCCCGCTGTTCCACCCTGTCCGGCGGCCGGGGCGGGATGCATCGGCAACGGCCGCCGCGCATGCCCGCGACAATCTGCCCTTGTGGTCTCACCCCGCTGGACAAAAACGGGCCGCACGCATAAACCGAAAATCCAAATGCCGGAGGAATTCGCTAGCCTGTTCGCCATGCGCTGTCGGGCAGGTGCGATTGAGCGGGGACAAGGCTCGGCCTCCGGTTAGGAAGAGGCGAAAGGATCAGGCACCCGTGAGCGCAACCGACATCCACGATCCCAACCGTCGCGATTTTCTCTATGTAGCGACCGGCATGGCCGCCGTTGTCGGCGCTGGAGCCGTCGCGTGGCCATTCATCGACCAGATGCGCCCCGATGCCTCGACGCTGGCGCTTGCTTCGGTCGAGGTCGATGTCTCCTCGCTGCAGCCGGGCAGCTCGCTGATCGTCAAATGGCGCGGCAAGCCGGTGGTGGTGCGTAACCGCACCGAAAAGGAAATGAAGGACGGCGAAGCCGTCAATCTCGCCGATCTCAAGGATCCGATCGCGCGCAACGCCAACCTGCCGGCCGACGCGCCGGCGACCGACGCCAACCGCACCACGCCGGGCAAGGAAGCCTGGATGGTGATGGTGCAGGTCTGCACCCATCTCGGCTGCATCCCGCTTGGCCAGGAAGGCGATTTCGGCGGCTGGTTCTGCCCGTGCCACGGTTCGCAATACGACACCGCCGGCCGCATCCGCAAAGGCCCGGCGCCGGAGAACATGGCGATCCCGGTCTTCAAGTTCATTTCCGATACCAAGATCCTTATCGGTTGAGGCAGGGGACATTTCGATGAGCGAGGGACACTCGACCTATACGCCGAAGACCGGAATCGAGCGCTGGTTCGACGCCCGCATGCCGCTGCCGCGGCTGATCTATGACAGCTTCATCGCCTATCCGGTGCCGCGCAACCTCAACTACATGTGGACGTTTGGCGGCATCCTGTCGATCATGCTGGTCGCGCAGATCCTGACCGGCATCGTGCTGGCGATGCACTACACGTCCGACACCAATCTCGCCTTTGATTCGGTCGAGAAGATCATGCGCGACGTGAATTCGGGATGGCTGTTGCGCTATCTTCATTCCAACGGCGCTTCGTTCTTCTTCGTCGCCGTCTACATTCACATCTTCCGCGGCCTGTTCTACGGTTCGTACAAGGCGCCGCGCGAGCTTTTGTGGATCCTCGGCTGCATCATCTACCTCCTGATGATGGCCACCGGCTTCATGGGCTATGTGCTGCCCTGGGGTCAGATGAGCTTCTGGGGCGCCACCGTCATCACCGGTTTCTTCAGCGCCATCCCGCTGGTCGGTAACTGGATCCAGCAGCTTTTGCTCGGCGGCTTCGCCGTCGACGACCCGACGCTGAACCGCTTCTTCGCGCTGCATTACCTGCTGCCGTTCATGATCGCCGGCGTCGTCGTCCTGCACATCTGGGCGCTGCATGTCGTTGGCCAGTCGAACCCGACCGGCATCGAGGTCAAGTCGAAGACCGACACGGTCGCCTTCACGCCCTATGCGACCATCAAGGACGCGTTCGGCATGATCGTGTTCCTGTTCGTCTTCGCCTATTTCGTCTTCTATCTGCCGAACTATCTCGGCCACCCGGACAACTACACGGTCGCCAACCCACTGAAGACGCCGGCCCATATCGTTCCGGAATGGTACTTCCTGCCATTCTACGCGATCCTGCGCGCCATCACTTTCAACATCGGCCCGATCAACTCCAAGCTTGGCGGCGTGCTGTGCATGTTCGGCGCCATCGCCATGCTGTTCCTGGTGCCGTGGCTCGACACCTCGAAGGTGCGCTCGGCGGTCTACCGTCCGTGGTACAAGCTGTTCTTCTGGCTGTTCGTGGCCGATGCCATCCTGCTCGGCTGGCTGGGCTCGCAGCCGGCGGAAGGCAGCTACGTGTTCATGGCGCAGATGGCGACTTTGTTCTACTTCGCCTTCTTCCTGGTCGTCATGCCGGTACTCGGCCTGATCGAGACGCCGCGCAGGCTGCCGAACTCGATCACCGAGGCGGTGCTGGAAAAGAAAAAGGGCGGCAGCGGACATCTGGCAGGCATGACCGCCGCGCCGGACGCCAAGGGCTGAGAATCTGAGGGGATTTTGGGTATGAAGAAGATTCTCACCTCGCTGGCGCTGCTCGGCCTGGTGGTTGCGGGTACCGCTGCCATCGCCGCGGAAGAGCAGAACCCGGCCGCTCCGACGCATTTCCCGATCAACGAACCGAAGGAAATGAGCTGGAGCTTCGCCGGTCCGTTCGGCACCTATGACAAGGCGCAGCTGCAGCGCGGCCTCAAGGTCTACAAGGAAGTCTGCTCGGCCTGCCACTCGATGAACCTGGTGGCCTTCCGAACGCTGGAAGGGCTCGGCTATTCGGAAGCGCAGATCAAGACGCTGGCCGCCGGATACACCATCCATGACGGCCCGAACGATGCCGGCGACATGTTCGACCGTCCCGGCAAGCCGTCGGATCACTTCCCGGCGCCGTTCCCGAACGAGCAGGCCGCTGCTGCCGCCAATGGCGGCGCCGCGCCGCCCGACATGTCGCTACTTGCCAAGGCGCGCGGCGTCGAGCGCGGCTTCCCGCGTTTCATCTTCGATATCTTCACCCAGTACGCGCAGGGCGGCCCGGATTACATCCACTCGCTGCTCACCGGCTACGACCAGACGCCGCCGGCCGGCATGGTGATCCCGGAAGGCACGCACTACAACCCGTACTTCCTGTCCGGTGTGTCGCTGAAGATGCCGAAGCCGCTCTCCGACGGCCAGGTGACCTATGACGACGGCTCGCCGCAGACCGTCGACCAGTATGCCCGCGACGTCGCGGCCTTCCTGATGTTCGCCGCCGAGCCGCATCTTGAGGAACGCAAGAAGACCGGGTTCCGCGTCATGGTCTTCCTGCTGCTCTTCGGCGCGCTGGTCTACATGACCAAGCGCAGGGTGTGGGCCGACGTGGCGCACTGAGGCGCCGTTGACCGGAAGAATTTGAAAGGGCGCCACAGGGCGCCCTTTTTGCATTTCGGTACGCGCTAACTGCGGGCTATGTCACATGGCCGTCATTGCGCGTGGCGATCCTGCCTTGCTTCATCAAAGGATCGCACCCATGAAAAGATATGCATCGCTCGCGGCCGGTTTCCTGCTGCTTGTCACCGGATATGCCGCCCATGCCGACGAGGCGCAGCCCTTCCTCACCAGCAAAGACATCGACCTGACGATGATCCTGCCGCCGCCGCCCGCCAACGATTCGGCCGAGACCAAGGCCGAGCTCGGCGAGGTGCTGACCCTGCAGGTGACGCGCACGCCGGAAATGGAAAAGCGAGCCATCGCCGATGCCGAAGAGAATGTCTGGCGCTTCGCCGATGTCATGGGACCGAAGTTCAACAAGGAAACGCTGCCGAAATTCGGCGCCTTCTTCGATCGCGTCGTGGCGACCGAAGGGGCCGTCGTCGATCCGGCTAAGGATGTCTGGAAGCGTCCGCGCCCGCATCAGCTGAGCGATCTGGTCAAGCCGGTCGTGAAGCTGTCGAACTCCGGCTCCTGGCCGTCTGGCCATGCGACGGTCGGCACCATGATGGGCATCATCCTTGCCGACATGGTTCCGGAAAAGCGCGCTGAGATCATGGCGCGCGCGGCCGAATTCGCCCATAACCGCGTGGTCGGCGGCATCCACTATCCGTCCGACATCGAGATGGGCAAGATCTCCGGCAGCGTGATCGCCGCGGTGCTGCTCAACCGTCCCGATTTCAAGGCCGAGTACGAGGTGGCGCGCTCCGAGCTGCGCTCGGACCTCGGCATGTAGCCGCACGGTAGCGCCTGTATTTCGAAGGGCCCCTTCGCGGGCGCCCTTTTCGTTTTGTCCGAGGCCGGTCGGTGCCGATCCTTTGCCGGATGTGCTTGTCTCTGGCTCGACATCGCGGTAGCCCTTGTCGGTCGCGTCGGGCAGCAATGGCCGACGCCGCCACATCCGACAGCCGGACACGCGGAAAGCCTCGATGAAATCCTCCCTAGAAGACACGCTGCTTGCGGCTATCCGCACGATTCCTGACTATCCGAAACCCGGCATCCTGTTTCGCGACATCACCACGCTGCTTGGCGACGCCCGCGCCTTCCGGCGCGCCATCGACGAGCTGGTGCATCCCTATGCCGGGCTGAAGATCGACAAGATCGCCGGCATCGAGGCGCGCGGCTTCATCCTCGGTGGCGCCGTTGCGCACCAGCTTTCGGCCGGCTTCGTGCCGATCCGCAAGAAGGGCAAGCTGCCTTACGAAACGGTGCGCGTGGCCTACAGCCTCGAATACGGGCTGGACGAGATGGAGATGCACAAGGACGGCGTCTCGCCGGGCGAGAAGGTGATCGTGGTCGACGACCTGATCGCCACCGGCGGCACGGCGGAAGCGGCGGTGAAGTTGCTCAGGCAAATCGGCGCCGACATCGTCGCCGCCTGCTTCGTCATCGACCTGCCGGATCTCGGCGGACGCAATAAGCTCGAAGCGCTCGGCGTGCCGGTCAGGACGCTGATCGGGTTCGAGGGGCATTGAAGAGCTTTCCCTCATCCCACAAGGGGAGAAGGGAGAGGCTCACTATCCCACCTTCACCAGAACGGCGCTGTCGAACTCGATCACCTTGTCGCCAGTCGAATCGAACCCTTCCGAACGCAGCGTGAGCAGATTCCAACCCGGACGCCCGGCGAGCGGGCGGTGCGCCTGCGCGGTGCGCGTGAAAGTCACGGTCTCGCCGGCATAGACCGGCTTCAGCCATTTCAAATTGCGGAAGCCGGGCGACGGGCCGAATTCGGGCTGCGGGCCGGGGTCGGTCCAGCGCACGCCCTCGGTCTCCATGCGCTTTTCGAGATTGTATTTCATCCAGGTGGCGGCGGTGTGCCAGCCCGAGGCGCAGAGCCCGCCAAGCAGGCTCTTCTTCGCCGCCTCTTCATCGACGTGGAAGATCTGCGGATCGTACTTTTTGGCAAACGCCTTGATCTCGTCGGCCTCGAACTTATGCGAGCCGAGCGTGACCGTTTCGCCGATCAGGAAGTACTCGTCCAGGGTCATGACAGGTCCCTTGCGGCATCACGCGCGAGGAACATGCCGGTGTTCTCCAGCTCGAAAACACTCTCGCCGCGCTGGTTGACCAATTCGCTGCGCATGGTGATCAAGCCGAGCTGCGGCCGCGACTTGGACTGGCGCTTGGACAGGATCGTGACCGTGCCGCGCAAGGTATCGCCGGCCAGCACCGGCTTCTTCCATTTCACATGCTCGATGCCCGGCGAGCCCTGCGAGGTCGAATCGAGCAGGAAGGCGTCGCACAGCATGCGCATGAACATCGCGCAGGTGTGCCAGCCCGAGGCCGAAAGCCCGCCGAGAATGCTGGCCTTGCCGGCTTCCTCGTCGAGATGCATCGGCTGGGCATCGAACTCCGCGGCGAATTCGATGATCTCGGCGGCGCTTACGGTCTTGCTACCGATGTCCAGCGAGGCGCCCTCGACGAAGTCCTCATAAGCCCAGGTCTTTCCGGTCATGTCGGCAATCCGGTTATCCCAAAGATCGGGCGACCCGGATGCAGGCCCAGGACGATTTGGTCAAGTGATTTCTGGTAAGCCAGTCAGGCACTCAGGTGTTGAACTTGAACAGCATGATGTCGCCGTCCTGGACGACATACTCCTTGCCTTCGTCGCGCGCCTTGCCGGCTTCCTTGGCCGCCACTTCGCCGCCCAGCGTGACGAAGTCGTTGTAGGAGATCGTCTGGGCGCGGATGAAGCCGCGCTCGAAGTCGGTATGGATGACGCCGGCCGCCTGCGGCGCCTTATCGCCCTTGTGGATCGTCCAGGCGCGCGTCTCCTTCGGCCCGACGGTGAAATAGGTGATCAGATGCAGGAGCTCGTAGCCGGCGCGGATCACCTTGTTGAGGCCCGGCTCGTCGAGACCGATCGAGGCCAGGAACTCCATTTCCTCCTCGTCGGAAAGCTGAGCGACTTCCGCCTCGATCGCCGCCGAGATCACCACCGTGCCGGCGCCCTGCGCGGCCGCCATCTTCTCGACCGCCCTGGTATGCTCGTTGCCGGTGGCGGCGTCCGCCTCGGCGACGTTGCAGACATACAGCACGGGGTGCGAGGTGAGGAGGTTCAGTCCCTGCAGGATGCGCAGATCCTCCGGCGCGATGCCATTGAGCAGGACGCGCGTCGGCTTGCCGGCCTGCAGCAATTCGAGGGCGGCTTCCATCATCGGCAGCACGGCCATGGCTTCCTTGTCCTTGCCGGCGGCGCGCTTGCGGATCTGGGCGATGCGGCGCTCGAGGCTTTCGAGATCCGCGAGCATCAGCTCGGTCTCGACCGTCTCGGCGTCGGCGACAGGATCGATGCGGCCCTCGACATGGGTTATATCGTCATCCTCGAAGCAGCGCAGCACATGCACGATGGCGTCAACCTCACGGATGTTGGCGAGGAACTGGTTGCCCAGCCCTTCGCCCTTGGAGGCGCCGCGCACCAGGCCGGCAATATCGACGAAGGAGATGCGGGTCGGGATGATCTCCTTCGACTTGCCGATCGCCGCGATCTTCTGCAGGCGCGGGTCAGGCACCGCCACCTCGCCGGTGTTCGGCTCGATGGTGCAGAAAGGATAGTTGGCGGCCTGCGCGGCGGCCGTCCTGGTCAGCGCGTTGAACAGCGTCGACTTGCCGACGTTGGGCAAGCCAACGATGCCACATTTGAAACCCATGTTCGTCCAGTCCTGTCGGAATTCGATTTTGAAGTGGGCTATGGGCGATAGGGGTGACGAACGTCAAGCCCCAGGCGTCGTTCGATCGACGCTCACTCCTTGCCGAACAGCTTCTTCAGCATGGCGGCCATCGGGCCGCTCTCGGGAAGTTTTGCCGCCGGCTGCTGCGGGCGCGCCTGGCGGACATGGCTTTGCTGCTTCGGCGGCTTGGGCGGCGGGCGGTCGTCATCGCCGGTCGGCACGAGCTTCTCGCGCAAGGTCAGCGTGACGCGGTTCATGAACGAGCTGTCGTCGCCCTTGGCGAGCAGCGCGGCATGGTCGGCGATTGCGTCCAGCAGGACATCGAGCCACTCGCGGTCCGCCTTGGCGAAATCGCCAAGCACATGGCCGTGCACCATCTCCTTGACGCCGGGATGGCCGACGCCGATGCGCACCCGGCGATAGGCGTTGCCGACATGCTGGTCGAGCGAGCGGATGCCGTTATGGCCGCCAGAGCCGCCGCCCACCTTGATCCTGAGCTTGCCGGCGGCAAGATCGATCTCGTCATAGAAGACGGTGAGGGCGGATGGTTCGAGCTTGTAGAAGCGCAGCGCTTCGCCGACCGATTGTCCGGAAAGGTTCATGAAGGTCTGCGGCTTGATCAGCAGGATTTTTTCGCCGCCGAGCATGCCTTCGCAGATCAGGCCCTGGAATTTTCTCGACCAGGGCGAAAAGGAATGGCGGCGGGCAATCGCGTCCGCCGCCATGAAGCCGACATTGTGCCGGTTGTTTTCGTATTTCGCGCCCGGATTGCCGAGGCCTGCAAAGACAAGCATCGCTATCTCCGAGCGTTAGAACATGATGCCGAAAAGTGTGAAGCGGTTTTCGGAAAACATGATGCTCTATTTCTTTGATTTAGAGCCGGATGAAATCATCCGGCTCGGAGAATTACTTCTCTTCGGCCGCCGGGGCCGCCGTCTCGGTCGCCGACGCCTCGGTGGTGGCTTCCGTCTCCGGCTTCATCGCCGACGAGCCGGCAATGGTCGCGATGGTGAAGTCGCGATCGGAGATGACGGGCTTGACGCCGGCCGGCAGCTTGACCGCCGAGATGTGGATCGAGTCGCCGATGTCGGTGCCGGTGAGATCGATGGTGATGAATTCCGGGATCGCGTTGGCCGGGCAGTGGAACTCGACTTCGTGACGAACGATGTTGAGCACGCCACCGCGCTTGATGCCGGGCGACTTGTCCTCATTGATGAAGTGGACAGGCACGTCGACATTGACCTCGGTGTCCTTGCCGATGCGCAGGAAGTCGACATGGACAGGGAAATCCTTGACCGGGTCGAGCTGGAAATCCTTCGGCAGGACCTGGATCTTCTTGCCGTCGACATCGATCGTGGCGATCGTGGTCAGAAACCCGCCGCCATGGATCTTGTAGAAGATGTCCTTGTAGTTCAGCGCAATAGCCAGGGGAGGCTGCTTGTCGCCGTAGATAACTGCAGGCACTTTACCGTTGCGGCGAACTGCACGGGCGGACCCCTTACCGACCTGTTCGCGCGCTTCGGCCTTGAGCTCGTAAGCGTCGTGGCTCATGGCATTTCCTTTCGCGTGTTGTGGAGCGCTTACGGCGGGCAAGCCCATCCGTAAACGTCGAAAGCCGTCGCGGCCTTGCACGATCTATCCAATGCGTTTGGCGATCCAAATGCGTCTGGGATCTGCGAGGCCTGGCCGGCCTTCCTCCGCGTTGCCTCCAAGGGTGTCTACGCGGGTGGCGGCTCTATAGCGGAAGGCGGCCGAGGGTGCAAGCGATTGGGCTGGAAGGGATTGGGAGCATTGCAGGGTGGTTTTCAACGCCGAGCATAAACTGGATACTCATTTGCGGCGAATGTAGGATCGCGCGGTTCTCAACCGTCCTGCGGCATGCAATCAGACCCCGTGGGGACCAACATGAAACTTCTGTTCAGCCGCAATCCCAATCCTCGCCTCGCGGTCGCGACCGCGCGCTATCTCGAGGCCAAGATCGCGTTCGAGTTCGCATCGCCAATGGCGCCCGGGCAGGCCGAGCGCTACCGCGCGCTCAATCCCAATCTGACCTTGCCTATCCTGGTCGGTCCGGGATGGAGCCTGTGGGAGGCTGACGCCATCGCCTGCCGGCTTTCTCGCGACCTTCGCTCGGATTTCTGGCGCAGCGGGGACGACGAGCCGGACATGATCCGCTGGATCAGCTGGGGCAAGGAACGGTTCGCCTTCGCTTGCGACATGGTGCATTTCGAGCGCGGCACCAAGCAGCGCTACGGGCTCGGCCCGATCGATCGGGCGTTGGTCGAGGAGGGGCTGAGGCAGTTCCACACCGCCGCGGCGGTCCTCGAGCCTGAGCTTTCCGCGCGGGATTGGCTGGTCGGCGATTCAGTCTCCTATGCCGACTTCCGCATGGCGACGTTCCTGCCTTTCAACGATGCCGCCGGATTGCCGCTCGACGACTATCCGTCGATCCGTCGCTGGTATGGCCGGCTGGAAGCGATCGACGCCTGGCGCGACCCGTTCCAGGGACTGGAAGCGCCGCCACTGGCGCCGGTCAAGATCGAGGCGTGACCCGCATACGCTGAACCTATCAAAGGCGCCCGGGACGCAAACTCGTCCGGTCGAGTCCGATCTCGTCTTCAGTACATCTCAGCCGGAGTCGACCTCCAGACTGTCGTTCAGCGCATCGCGCAACGCCTGGATTTTCCGGTTCAAGGTATCGAGTTCAGCCAATTTCATGCCTGAGCGCTCGATCAGGGTCTCGTTCAGGCAATTACACCGGACGAGCAGAGCCCGTCCTCTGGGGGTCAGGTCGACCTGCACCTGACGCTCGTCGGTCTGGCTGCGCTGCCGGGTGACAAGGCCTGCCTGCTCCATTCGCTTCACCAGCGGGGTGATCGTGCTCGATTCCAGGGCGAGCCGACGCGCGATGCCGCCCACCGATATGCCGTCCGCCTCTCCCAGCGCGTTGAGCACGAGATATTGCGGATAGGTGATGCCCATCTCGTCCAGCATCGGCTTGTAGGTGCGGCTGATCGCCATGCTGGTGGCATAGAGCGTGAAGCAGAGCTGATTGTCCAACGGGAGAGGCACGGCGCATTCCTTTTGCCGACTGAGCTTCTGTTGTGTACCACGAAAAATGATATCGCGATACGTATTTCCATGGACGCGGCGCCCCACCTCAGTTAATGAGATTATCGCGATAGTATTTATCGCGATATCAACAGAAGGAGATTGAGATGACCTCGCAGACCAAGTCAGGCTCGGGCAGCGGCACGATCACCACCAAGGACGGAACGCAGATCTTCTACAAGGATTGGGGCACGGGCCAGCCGATCGTCTTCCACCATGGCTGGCCGCTGAGCAGTGACGACTGGGACGCTCAGATGCTGTTTTTCCTGTCAAAGGGTTACCGCGTCATCGCGCATGACCGGCGTGGCCATGGCCGTTCCAGCCAGACCGACACCGGCAATGAGATGGACACCTATGCTGCCGATGTAGACGAGCTCACGGCGTATCTCGGCCTCAAGGACGCCATCCATGTCGGTCATTCGACGGGCGGCGGCGAGGTGGCGCGCTATGTCGCGCAATATGGCGACCGCGTCGCCAAGGCCGTGCTGATCGGGGCGGTGCCGCCGATCATGTTGAAGACGCCGGCCAACCCAGGCGGCCTGCCGATCGAGGTGTTCGACGGTTTCCGCGCGGCGCTGGCGGCCAACCGCGCCCAGTTCTTCCACGACGTGCCGGCCGGGCCGTTCTACGGCTTCAACCGCCCGGGCGCGCAGATTTCCGAAGGCGTCGTCGACAATTGGTGGCGCCAGGGCATGATGGGCGGCGCCAAGGCGCATTACGACTGCATCAAGGCCTTCTCGGAAACAGACTTCACCGAAGACCTGAAGAAGATCGACGTGCCGGTGCTGGTCATGCATGGCGACGACGACCAGATCGTGCCGATCGCGGACTCCGCGCTCATCTCGATCAAGCTGCTCAGGAAGGGCGAGCTCAAGGTCTACAAGGGCTTTCCGCATGGTATGGCAACGACCCATGCGGATGTCATCAACGCCGACCTCCTGGCCTTCTTCAAGGCCTGAGGCTGGCCGCCAAACACGAAAGCACCCGCCAGGCGGCGGGTGCTTTGATCTTTGAAAACCCTTCGAAGTGGCCCGGCAATCAGGCCTTTCGCGCTTCCCTCATGTTGGGCAGGAACACCGTCAGGAGACCGAGGAAGGGCAGGTACGAGCAAATCTGGTAAACGAAGTCGATGCCCCTCATGTCGGCGACGACGCCGAGCACCGCAGCGGCGATGCCGCCCATGCCGAAGGCGAAGCCGAAGAAGATGCCGGCAATCATGCCGACGCGACCGGGAACCAGCTCCTGCGCGAAGACGACGATGTTGGAGAAGGCCGACGACAGGATCAGGCCGATCAGCACGGTGAGCACCATCGTCCATTCCAGATTGGCGTAGGGCAGCGCCAGCGTGAAGGGCAGCACGCCGACGATCGAGAACCAGATCATCGCCTTCTGTCCATAGCGGTCGCCGAACGGGCCGCCGAGCAGGATTCCCAGCGCCGAGGCACCGAGGAACAGGAACAGCATCACCTGGCTCATCTGCACCGAAACGCCGAACTTATGCATGGCGTAGAAGGTGTAGTAGCTTGAGAGCGAGGCGATATAGGCGTTCTTGGTCAGCACCAGCAGCGTCAGCACGGCCAGCGCCCACATGACCTTCTTGCGCGCAAAGGGCGAGACATGGGCAGCCTGCCTGCCGGTGGCCATAGAGGCGCGCAGCCGGCTGTACCAGCCGCCGACTTGCCACAGCACGACGATGCCGATCAGCGAGCCGACGGCGAACCAGGAAATGCTGGTCTGGCCGAACGGCACGACGATGAAGGCGGCGAGCAGCGGTCCCATGGCCTGGCCGAAATTGCCGCCTACCTGGAACAGAGATTGCGCCAGGCCGAACCGGCCGCCCGAGGCGAAGCGCGCGATACGCGAGGATTCCGGATGGAAGATCGCCGAGCCGATGCCGATCAGCGAGGCGCCGATCAAAAGCAGCCAGTAATGGCCGGCATGAGCCAGCACCACCAGGCCGACCAGCGAGGAAGCCATGCCCCAGGGCAAGGAGTAAGGCATCGGCTTCTTGTCGGTGATCATGCCGATGATCGGCTGCAGCAGCGAGGCCGTCACCTGGAAGGTGAAGGTCAGAAGGCCGATCTGCCAGAAATCGAGACCGTAATTGTCCTTGAGCAGCGGATAGATCGCCGAAAGCAGCGACTGCATGATGTCGTTGACGCAATGGCAGAAGCTCACCGCAAGAATGACGGTGAAGGCCGTCGCTTGCGCCGAGATGTTGCTTGCCGGCGCCGGTGCGGCGACGGCGGTGGCGGTCGTATCGGTCAAGGCAATGCTCCGTAGTCTTGTTGGAGCATGATCTTGTCCGAAAACCGGTTCCCACTTTTCGGGATCATGCTCTAGGCGGCGAACCGCAGCCGGCCTTATAAGCCCGTTGCCAAGCGACTTCTTTCGTGGTTTGGTCCAATAGTTTCGCAAGTGGGCCATATCCGATGCCGAATAGCCGGGAGATATTCAGAGGCGATGCCGCCGAGCTCGGCCGGCTGCATGAAAGCCGCTGGCAATGGCTGGAACAGGCCGTCGGGCCGGCGGTTGCGCTGCCAACCGAATATCCGGACGGCTACCACGTGCCGCAGCACCGCCACAGCCGCAGTCAGCTTCTGCACGCGCTGGTCGGCGTGGTCCTTGTGACGACCAGGCACGGACGCTGGATGGTGCCGCCCGACCATGCGATGTGGATACCGGCCGGCACCGAGCATTCGGTCGAGATGCTGGGCGACGTCTCGATGCGTTCGGTCTATGTCATGCCGGACGCCATTGCCGGCCTGCCGCAAGGCTTACGCGTCGTCGGCATCACCGAGCTGATGCACAGCCTGATCGTGGAATCGGAGAAGCTGCCGCAGGGCGGCGAGCTCGAAGGGCGGGCGGCGCTCGTCATGGGACTGCTGCTGCACGAGATCCCGAACCTTCCGGAACGGCCGCTCGGCCTGCCTTTCCCGTCCGATCCGAAGCTCGCGGCGCTTTGCCGGCGCTTCGTGGCGGCCCCTTCGCCGCATGCGACGATCGACGAATGGGCGGATGCGGCGGGCATGAGCCGGCGGTCGTTCACCCGCGCCTTTCACCGCCAGACCGGGCTGTCGCTCTCGACCTGGCGCCAGCAGGCCTGCCTGTTCGCGGCGTTGCCGAGGCTCGCCGACGGCGAGCCGATCACCAGGGTGGCGCTCGACCTCGGCTATGACAGCGTGCCCGCCTTCATAACCATGTTCAAGCGCATGCTCGGCGCTTCGCCGCGCGGCTATATGCGCGGCGCGCGCGATGCAGGCGAGGGGACCAAGCGGCCGAGCGGCTCGTCTCGTACGGAGACTGCGGCGATTTAATCGAACAGACTCGAGACCGATTCTTCCGTCGCCGTGCGCGAGATCGCCTCGCCCATCAGGTCGGCGATCGAAATGACGCGGATGTTCGGGGCGTCGAGCACGCCCTGGGTCGGCTGGATGGAATCGGTGATCACCAGCTCCTGCAGCTTCGAGCCGGCGATACGGGCAACGGCGCCGCCGGAGAGCACGCCATGGGTGATGTAGGCGGTGACGGAGGTCGCGCCATTGGCCAGCAGCGCGTCGGCCGCGTTGCAAAGCGTACCGCCGGAATCAACGATGTCGTCGATCAGGAGGCAGTCCTTGCCGGCGACCGCGCCGATGATGTTCATGACTTCCGATTCACCGGGACGCTCGCGGCGCTTATCGACGATGGCGAGCTGCGCGTCGAAGCGTTTGGCCAAAGCACGCGCCCGCACAACGCCGCCGATGTCGGGCGACACGACCACGACGTTGCCGAGCTGCTTGTACTTGGCCTTCACGTCGCGGGCCATCACCGGCACCGAGAACAGATTGTCGGTCGGGATATCGAAGAAACCCTGGATCTGGCCCGCATGCAGGTCGAGCGTCAGCACGCGGTCGGCGCCGGCGCGGGTGATCATGTTGGCGACCAGCTTGGCCGAGATCGGCGTGCGCCCCGAGGCGCGGCGGTCCTGCCTTGCATAGCCGAAATAGGGGATGACCGCCGTGATGCGCCGCGCCGAGGAGCGCATGAAGGCGTCCATCATGATGAGCAGTTCCATCAGATGGTCGTTGGTCGGATAAGAGGTCGACTGCAGGATGAAGACATCCTCGCCGCGCACGTTTTCCTGGATCTCGACGAAGATTTCCTGGTCGGCGAAGCGCCTGACGCTGGCCTTCCCCAGCGGGACGTTGAGATAGCGAGCGACCGCCTCGGCCAGCACCCGGTTGGAATTGCCCGCGAAAAGCTTCATGCACCGTTCCTGGTGAAGGATGGAGAGGCCGGAGAGACTCTCATTCGCCTTTTATGCGGGCTTTTAGCGGCCCGCGCCGGTATTGCAAGCCTCGTTGTGGGGAATCCTTCCGGCGGCCGCAACAAACACCGAAGACATCGCAAGCCGGCAACAGTCTGGCCGGCAACAGCTCGGCCGGTCCGGTCAACCGGCGCCGCCGCTGCCGAGCCAGGTAGCGAACTGGTCGATCGTCTGGTCGGCGATCGCCTGCATGGTGGCGGGCGCCACCGTGGGCCAGCCCTCGCCGCTGCCGACGGCAGGCGCCTTCTGCTGGCCGTTGATGCGGTGCAGGCGATTGCCGGACGGATCGTAAATATCCCAGACATAGATGACGGTCGTGTCCTTGCCCTCGGACATGGTCGAAAAATAGCCCTTCAGCACATGCGTCGCCGTCTGGTCCGTGCTGCCGACAAGGGTCAGGCCACGCTGTTTGGCACGGCTCTGCAGTTCCGCCGTCAACGGCGCCGCCGCGTCCACCGATGCGCCGACGATCGGCGCCACCTGTAGCCGCGTTTTGGCGAGGGCGGCGGTTTGCGCCGGCGTTGCGCGTGTCGCGGGTGAGGCCGTGCTGGAAGGCGCGGGCGAAGGAGCAGGCGCGGTCGTGGTCGCAGATGTGGCCGTTGTGGATGTGCTTTGCGGGGTGGCCGAAGACTGGGCCGAGCTCGCCGGCGGGGTGATCGCCGAAGGTTCCAGGACGTCCTTGGCGTTGGTGCAGGCGCCAAGCGCCAGCACCGCAAGCAATGACACGGTCGTCACCTGCGATCGTCTCATTTGCCTGAAAACTCCCTGTTGGCGAACGCCCCCGCGCGAACCAACCATTATGGATTCACTGCACGATCAAGTCGAGATCATGGCGCGACAGCGGCTTCGGCGCCGATTCCGTGGTGAGGTAGGTGCGGCCAAGGGTCATCGCGGTCTCGGTCTCGGAGTCCATGATGATCATATGCGCAAACAACGTCATATTGGGTGCGATCGGCTCCGGATTGCCCTGGTAGAACATCGGCATGTCCATCCAGGACGGCGTGAAGCGAGCGCCGACCGAATAGCCGCAGGCGTTCAGCCGGTGCTTGGTCAGATTGTGCGCTTCAAGCGTGCGGGCATGCGCGTCGAAGACATCGCCGAAGGTGTTGCCCGGCGTCATCGCCTTCTCGACCGCGAGCAGGGCGGCACGGGAAGCGTCGAACAATTCCTGGTGACGTTTCGATACCTTGCCGGTCAGAACGGTGCGCATCATCGGGGCATGATAGTGGTGGAAGACGCCGGCCCATTCGAGCGTCAGCTGGTCGTTCTTGGTGAGCTTGCGGCGGCCTGCCTTGTAGCGGCAGAGCAAGGCATCGGCGCCGGAGCCGATGATATACTCATTGGCGGGGTAGTCGCCGCCGCCGGCAAAGACCGCGCCCTGCATGGCGGCAAGGATGAGCCCTTCGTCGCCGCCTTGCTTGATCAGCGGTAGCGCCGCATCCAGCGCGTCGTCGGATAGATTGGCTGCCTTTTCCGCCTTGGCGATCTCGGCCGGGCTCTTGAACAGGCGCAGCCGGCCGACGATGCCGGAGGCATCGGCGATCTGGCCGAAGGTCTGCAACTGCTCGTCCAGGCGGCGGCCGTTATAGGCCGTCAGGCCATGGGTGTCGTATTCGACGCCGATGCGGGCGCCGAGCAGATCGAGGTCGTTGAGCAGGTTGCGCAGGTCGATCGCCGGATTGGCACCCTGACGATCGGTCCACAGCACGATGTTTTCGACGGTCGAGGTATGGCGCGCCTGCCTCAGATCTGCCGAACGGGTGAGCAGCACCATCGAGCCGTCGGCCTTCACTACCAGGCACTGGAAAAAGCAGAAGCCGAAAGTGTCGTAGCCGGTCAGCCAGTACATGCTCTCCTGCGCGAACAAAAGCACGGCGTCGAGCTTCTTCTCGGCCATTTCGATCAGCAGCCGGTCGCGCCGCGCGTCGAATTCCGAACGTTCGAAATGCAGCGCCATTACTCTTTCTCCAGAACGATTGCCGAAACCTGGCGCCCGTAATCCGCTTCCTTGCGGTGTGTGGTGCGCCGGTAGGAATAGAAAAGCTCTTCTTCCGCGTAAGTGCAGCGGCCAAGGCCTTCGGCGGTCACGCCGGCCTTGCGCAGCCGGTCGACCGTATATCGGTTGAGGTCGAACATCGAGTGCCCGGCTGTTTTCGATGGCCTGAAATAGCAGTGATTGCCTGCATCGGCCTCGACGAAGCGGGCGACGAATTCCGGCCCGACCTCGTAATTGTCAGGGCCGATCGAGGGGCCAAGCACGGCGACGATGCGGTCGCGGCGGGCGCCGAGGCCCTCCATGGCAAGGATGGTGTTTTCGAGCACGCCGGTGAAAGCGCCCTTCCAGCCGGCATGGGCGGCGCCGATGACGCGCGCCTCGGCATCGGCGAAGAGAACCGGCCCGCAATCGGCGGTCGAGGCGCCGATGGCAATGCCAGGACGGTCGGTGACGATGGCGTCGGCCTTCGGGCGAGGACCGGCGAAGGGTTGCCTGGCGACAACGACATCCGGCGAATGGACCTGGTGCGCGGTCAACAGATGATCCGCCGGCACGCCCATCCAGTCAGCAACGCGCCGCCGGTTCTCGGCGACCAGCGCCTGATCGTCGCTGGAGCCCGTGCCGATGTTGAGCCCCCGATAGATGCCGTCGGAGACGCCGCCGACGCGGGTGAAGTAGCCGTGGCGCATGCCTGGCGCCTTTTCAAGCAGCGGCGAGCGTACTGGATCGGGTCTGGTCTGATTCAGCATGGTTGGGTTTGTCGTCCGTGCGGGGCGGTCTCGTCAAGGCGAAGTTCGGAGAACGGAGCAGACCAGACGGCAAGGCCGCGATCTCAGGCAGCTTTGGCCACCGGCAGGATCTTTACGATCTTGAACAGTTCACCCATCGCGTCGGGGCCGGCCAGGCGTTCGACCGCGTCCGAGATGGCTTGACGTGTCTCGGGATCGGCATGAGCGCCAAGCGTGCCGGCGCGCTCGAGCAGGCCCATGCCGAGCAGGAACTCGCCCTGGGTCGACAATTGCACATTGAGACCGTGAGCGCGCGCCACGTCGGCAAGAGCGGCGAAGTCGACATGGGCGGTTAGGTCGGCTTCGCCCGGATTGGCCAAAACGTCCTCGCGCTGGTGTCGGCGCAGCGCCTGGAAAGTGTCGCCGATCCCTGCCTGCAGATAGCCGTAGTCGATGAAGAGGCCGGCGCCGCCCCGGCCGGCTATGCGTTCGGCGATCTGCGACATCAGCGCCGAACGGGCAGGCGCCACTTCGACGATGGCGCCTTGCGGCGCATCGGCAGCGGCGGCCGGCAGCAGTGCCGGGTCGACCGATCCGGCACCGGCGAAGAAATGCAGTTCATCGGCGCCGTCGAGGCCGACAACGCGCTCGCGCCAGCCCGTGCCGACATAGACGAACTGCCGGATCGGCACAGCGTCGAACAATTCGTTGCCGACGATAAAGAGCGGCTGCCGCGGCAGCGTGTCGATGGTCTGGTGCCAGGCAAGCGGCGCGCTCTCGCCGGCAAGCGTCTGCTTCTGGATCTCAGCCAGGCGCGGGCTGGTCTCGATCATGGCAAAGGAGGCGCCGGCCAGGAGCGCCGGGTCGAGCCGCGACCAGGTGCGCAGCATGTCCTTCATCAAGGTGCCGCGGCCGGGACCGATCTCGGCGAAGGTCGCGGGCAACGGCCGGCCGGCACCCTGCCAGGCCTGGTAGAGCCAGACGGCGACGAGCTCGCCGAACATCTGGCTGATCTCGGGCGCGGTGATGAAGTCACCGGCGGCGCCGAAGGGCTCGCGCGTCGTGTAATAGCCCTCGTCGGGATCGAACAGGCAGAGCGCCATATATTCGCTGACCGGGATCGGCCCCGCCGCGCCGATCAGGCCTATGATGCGCTCCTTCAGCCGGGTCATGCCCGCGGCTCGGCCGCCGGTTTTGCGGTGGCCATGGCCCAGATGCCGGCGAGCACCATCGGCGTGGACAGGATCATGCCCATGGTCAGCCAGTTGGTGCCAAGCAGATAGCCGAGCTGCTGGTCGGGCTCGCGGAAGAACTCGACGAAAATGCGCGACAGGCCGTAGCCGCAGATGAAGGCCCCGCCGACGAAGCGCGGCGTCTTCAGTTTCAGGCGCGAATGGGTGAGGAGGCGCAGCACCAGGAAGAGCACGAGGCCTTCGAGCAAGGCCTCGTAGAGCTGGCTGGGATGGCGGGTGAACGGGCCGCCATTGGGGAATTCGATCGCCCAAGGCACATCCGACGGCCGACCCCAAAGCTCCGAATTGATGAAGTTGGCGACACGCACGAGGCCGAGTCCGACAGGCACACCAGCCGACACCACATCGAACAATGTCCAGGTGGGGATGCGGCGCCTGAGCGAAAACAGCGTCATGGCGAGGATGACGCCAAGCAGGCCGCCATGGAACGACATGCCGCCTTGCCAGACGGCGAAGATGTCGAGTGGATGCGCGATGTAGCGAGGCAGGTCGTAGAAGAGCACGTAGCCGGTGCGTCCGCCCAGCACGACGCCGATGGCCGCCCAGACGATAAAGTCGTCGAGGTCCTCGGGCTTCATCGGCAGCTTGCCGTCCGGCCAGAGGCGCGGGTTGGTGACGAGGCGCTTGGCGTACCACCAGGCAAAGAGGATGCCGATAATGTAGCCGACGCCATACCAATGCACCGCCAGCGGCCCGATATGGACGATGACCGGATCGATGTTGGGGAAGGGCAGGGAGGCCAACGGCAGCAGGAAATATTCGCTCAAAACGGAGGTCCCCGGTGACGGTCACGATTGGGCGCGGACCATGCGGCAGGGTTTTGGCGGGGTCAAGGCAAGGCTTCGCTTGCATTCGGCGCCGTGCGCCACTACGTCAAAACGACAAAGCGAGGATCTGCCATGGCGACCGGACCGAACCGCATTCTCGACGAATTCGCAAAGATCATGACCGATGCCGCGGGTGCCGCGCAGGGCGTGCGGCGCGAAGTGGAGACGGCGTTCCGGGCGCAGGCCGAGCGCATGCTGAATTCCATGGATGTGGTGCAGCGCGAAGAATTCGAGGCGGTGCGCGAGATGGCGGTCAAGGCGCGGGAAGACAACATCCAGTTGGCGACGCGCGTCGAGGCGCTCGAGGCCAAGCTCGCCGAACTGACCGGACAGGCCGCACCTGCGGGTGCTGCGAAGCCCCGCGCAAAAAAATAATCGTTAAACTTTTCCACATAGCGCGATCCGAAAAATCGCTTTGCCGTGAATCGCTTACCGGCATTGCATGAATCTTCGTGACAGCCACCTTTCCACATGCGGATGACGCAGTGCGAAAAATTGGGCTGTTCACGCGACTCCCGATCAATAGACTGAATTTGTTGCATGATTCGAAGCAGGGTCATGCGCCGGGCGGTGGGGTCCGGTTGGGTCTTTGCGTTGGAAAGTCCTGACCGTCCGAGTTCTAGACAAGATTGTTCGTCGTGTGTGCCCCGCGGAGCGTGTGGCGCTCCCCTGAACACAGGAAGCATTCATGGAACTCCTCGAACTCGAATTCTCCCGCGAAATCCACCCGGTGGACGTCATCGAGCAGGTGGCCCACAACAATGACTGGTCCTTCGAGCGCGCCGGCGACGACGAGATTTCGATTTCGGTGGCTGGCAGCTGGACCGACTACCATGTCTCCTTTTCCTGGATGGAGGATTTCGAGGCACTGCATCTTGCCTGCGCTTTCGACATCAAGGTGCCGGAGACGCGTACGCTGGAAGTGATGCGGCTCTTGTCGCTGATCAACGAGCAGATGCTGTTCGGGCATTTCGACCTGTGGGAACAGGAAGGCGCCATCATGTTCAGGCAGTCGCTGCTGCTTGCCGGCGGGGTCGAGCCGTCGAGCCAGCAGGTCGAGGTGCTTCTGTCGTCGGCGTTGGAGGCCTGCGAATGCTATTTCCAGGCCTTCCAGTTCGTCGTCTGGTCGGGTACATCGGCCAAGGACGCGCTCTCCAGCGTGCTCTTTGAGACCCATGGTAACGCCTGAACCAAGCCGATATCGCCGATGAGTTCTAGCAGCGAGCGCAAGCCCGAGATCAGCTTTGCCGATTTCGACCGTGTCGATATCCGTGCTGGTACGATCGTCGAGGCGGAGCCGTTTCCGGAGGCGCGCAAGCCGGCGATCAAGCTGAAGATCGATTTCGGTCCGGCGATCGGGGTGAAGAAGTCGTCGGCGCAGATCACCAAATATTATGCGCCGGAAACGCTTGTCGGCCGCCAGGTCTTCGCGGTGGTCAATTTCCCGCCGCGCCAGATCGGCCCGTTCATGTCGGAAGTGCTGACGCTGGGCTTTCCAGATGAAGAGGGCGCCGTGGTGCTCGGCGCCATCGAGCGCAAGGTGCCGGACGGCGGGCGCTTATTCTAGGACGAGCCTGGGGCGACCTGGAGCCACCCTGTCCTGATCGGCGCGCTTACTTGGCATCCCCAACGCCTCGTCGACCGCGTCGAGGAACATTTCGGCACAGGCCTGCCAGCTGTAGCGCATCGCGCGCTGACGCGCTTCGGCGCGGTCGACGTGAAGCGCCTTCATCGCCGCCTCGCCCAGGTCGTTCGACACGGCTCCGCCGACGCCGTCGCCGATAATGTCGATCGGCCCGGTCACCGGATAGGCGGCGACGGGCGTTCCGCTGGCCAGCGCCTCGATGACGACATTGCCGAAGGTATCGGTGCGGCTCGGAAAGACGAAGACATCGGCCGACGCGTAGATCTCGGCCAGCTCGTCATTCGGGCGGTGGCCGAGGAAATGCGCGTCGGGATAGCGCGTCTTGAGCTTTGCCAGTTCCGGCCCTTCGCCGACGATGACCTTGCTGCCGGGCAGGTCGAGATCGAGAAAGGCGGTCAGGTTCTTTTCGATCGCGACGCGGCCAACGCATAGGAAAACCGGGCCAGGGAATCCGGTTTCCTTGCGCTTGTCCGGCCGGAAATGGTCGGTATCGACGCCGCGCGTCCAGGGCCTCAGCTTGTCGAAGCCGCGAGCGGCCAGATCGTCCGCCAGCGACCGCGTGGCGACAAGCGTTCCCTGTCCGGAATTGTGGAAGCCGCGCAGCCAGTTATAGGCCCAGCTCTCCGGCACCGGCAGGCGGGCGCTGAGATATTCGGGAAAGCGCGTGTGATAGCTGGTGGTGAAGGGGCGGCGGGTCCTGCGGCAATAACGGCGCGCCATAATGCCGAGCGGACCCTCGGTGACGATGTGGATGTGGTCGGCCTTGGCGGCCTCGATCAGGCGCGCGACATGCCCCGGCGTCGTCAGCGCAAGCCGGATGTCGGGATAGGTCGGCATCGGCAACGTGCGAAAGAGGTTCGGCGTCAGGAAATCGAGCTCGACGTCGAAGGGTTTCAGCCCCTCGGTCAGGCGTTCCAGCGTGTGCACCACGCCATTGACCTGGGGTCGCCATGCGTCGGTGACCATCAGGATGCGCATGGCGATACTTTGCAATAATTCCTGAGCGCGCCGGCGCGGTGCCGGAACGGCAGCCAGGCAGCAGCCCGCGCCTCGCTCCAGCGCACCCGGGCAGGGGCTGGATCGAAGCGGGGCGGCAGGGCCGAATCAACAAAGGTCGCGCGCTTCATGCGCGCTCTTGACCATGATTTCATGACGGGCGGATGAAGGCTGCCTCGGCCGGATTTACGCGGGAACTTTGATGACGGCGCGCAAGCCGCCGAGCGGGCTGTCCTCGAGACTGATGTCGCCGCCATGGCTGCGGGCGATGTCGCGGGCAATCGACAGGCCAAGTCCGGTGCCGCTGGCGTCCAGGTTGCGCGCCTCGTCGAGCCGCAGGAACGGCTTGAACACCTCTTCGCGCTTATCGGGAGCGATGCCCGGTCCGTCGTCGTCGATGGTGACGGTGAGCGAGCCGCGACCATGGTTGGCGTGGACTTCGACGGTCTTGGCATAACGAAATGCATTGCCGATGACGTTCGAAAGCAAACGGGCGAAAGCGTTCGGCCGCACATGCACGGCCGGATCGCCGGTCAGTGTCGTCGTAAGCTTGCAGCCACGCAATTGCGCCTCCTCGCCGAGCTTCTGGAAACAGGCATTGAGGTCGAAGCGGCCGGTATCCTCCGCGGCCTCGCCGCGGGCAAAGGAGAGATAGCCTTCCAGCATCGACTGCATGTCGTCGATGTCCTGGTTCAGCGCGGCCTTGGTCTCGGACTTGCCGCCGGCCAGCGCCAGCTGCAGCTTGAACCGGGTGAGGATGGTCCTGAGGTCGTGGCTGACGCCGGTCAGCATGGCGGTGCGCTGCTCGATCTGGCGCTCGATACGCTCACGCATCTGGATGAAGGCGAAGCCGGCGCGGCGAACTTCCTCGGCGCCGCGCGGGCGGAAATCGCGCGGCATCGGCCGCCCCTTGCCGAAACTCTCGGCGGCCTCGGCAAGCGTCAGGATCGGCCTGATCTGATTGCGCAGGAAGGGAATCGCGATCATCAACAGCACCAGCGAGGTGCCGACCATCCAGATCAGGAAGATGTGGGTGTTCGAGGCATAAGCCTGGCTGCGCCGCACGAAGACGCGCAGCACCTTGCCTTCGAGCTGGACGCGAACCTCGACGACATTCGAGTTGCCGACGGTGTCGATCCAGAACGGACGGTTGATCTGTCTGGTGATCTCCGACGACAGCGCCTCGTCGAGGATCGAGAAGAACGGCTTCGGGCCTGGCGGCGGCAGCGGATCGGGCGGCAGCAGATCCACCTTCAACTGCATGCGGTCCTGGGCGATGCGGATGATGTTGGCGTAGTCGGCGTCGTGCGGATAGGTCTCCATCATGTCGATGACGGCCGCTATGTCCGAGATGGTCGCCTGCGACAGGCGCTGCGTGACCGTCTGCCAATGGCGCTCCATGAAGACGAAGGCGACCACCGACTGCAAAAGGATCATCGGCGCGATGACGATGATCAGCGAGCGGGCGTAGAGCCGCTTCGGCATATAGAGCGCGACCAGGCGCCAGAACCGGTTCCAAGCGCGCGGCATCGCCCTCAGTGTCCGCAGCGCGAGATCGCCGGGGCTGCCTCCTTCAGGCTGTTCCAGTTGCGTGGTCGCCATTCGCCCTTCCGCTCGTCGATGGCCGTTCAGCAAAGGGCCTTCGACGGTAGTTTATTCGACGCTGAGCCGATACCCAATACCGCGCACCGTCTGGAGCCACACCGGATTGGACGGATCGCGTTCGATCTTGCGGCGCAGCCGGTTGATCTGCACGTCGATGGTGCGCTCGCCGACATCCGATTCATCGCCCACCAGCTCATGGCGCGGGATGGTCTCGCCCGCCCGCGCGGCGAAGATCGCGAGGATCTCCTGCTCGCGATCAGTCAGCTTAAGCGCCTCGCCGCCACGCTTCAATTCGCGCTTGGCGATCTGGAACGTATAGGGTCCGAACACCAGCTGTTCGACCTTCGGCGTTGTTGCCGGGCCGCCACGGCGCAGGATGTTGTTGATGCGCAGGATCAGCTCGCGCGGATCGAACGGTTTCGGCAGGTAATCGTCGGCGCCGGCCTCCAGCCCGGTGATGCGGCTGTCGGTCTCGGACAGCGCCGTCAGCATCAGGATCGGCACGTTCTTCTCGGCCCGCAACGCCTTGGTGAGGTCAACGCCGGTCTCGCCCGGCATCATGACATCGAGCACCAGAAGGTCGAAGTCGAGGCCGGCGAGCTTGCGCCTGGCCTCGCCGGAATTGCCGGCGACGGTGACGCGAAAGCCGTTCTCGGACAGATACTGCTTGAGCAGGTTGCGGATACGCGTGTCGTCATCGACAACCAGAAGATGCGGCGCGTCATCGTCGGGCGCGGCCGGATGATCAACCTTCTCAATGGTCTCCATGGTTCTTCCCCGATGTTTGCGCAGGCACAATGTCGATCTGCGCCCTTAGTTCCGGATTGACCATCGCTTCCAGGAATCGCTCGATCGTGGCGCGTTCGGTGGCTCCGGAATCCTCCAATGCAGCACGGATGCGGCGCGACTGTGGCCGCGCCAGCGCCAAGGCAAGCGCGCGACCCTTGGCGGTCGGGTAGAGTTCGCGCTGCCGGCGGTCGCGCGGACCCTGCACCTGGACGATATGGTCGGTGTCGATCAACTGCTTCAAAACCCGTGCCAGGCTCTGCTTGGTGATCTTCAGCACGTCGAGCAGTTCGGCGACGGTGAGCCCGGGCCTGCGGTTGACGAAATGCAGCACGCGATGATGGGCGCGGCCGAAGCCATACTCGGCGAGTATCTGGTCCGGGTCGGAGGTGAAATCGCGGTAGGCGAAGAAAAATAGCTCGATGATGGCGAAGTCGATGCCGTCCTCGTCGGCGATCGCCGTCCTGATCGGTTTTCCGGCTGCGGGGCTTGGATCCGTCATCATTTCTCCATGCGAGGCGGGAATTATGTCAGTACTATTGACGTAATTTCCGGGCAATGATAATTTTTGACAAGCTTTTCGGCGGATTGCGAACGAAAAGGCAAGTGGAAGCCGTTTTTCCGGAACTTCCTGAGTTTGCCACGAATTGAATATCCGCCTACGCTTTCAAGCATTGGCCAACGTTTCGGGTCCTGTGGCGGGGCCGGTACGAAAGGCTTTAAAACACAACGATTTGCGGGCACCCGCCCGCGGGAGGTTTCCATGGCATCCGTTCCCTTCGATCAATTGGACGGCTTCATCTGGATGAACGGCGAGTTCGTCAAATGGGCCGATGCCAAGATCCACGTGCTGACCCATGGCCTGCACTATGCCAGCGCCGTTTTCGAGGGCGAGCGCGCCTATGGCGGCCAGATCTTCAAGCTGACCGAGCATAATGAGCGCCTGCATGAATCGGCACGCCTGCTCGGCTTCAAGATCCCCTATCCGGTCGCCGAGATCGACGAGGCCTGCCGCACCCTGCTGAAAAAACAGGGTTTCCAGGACGCCTATGTGCGCCCGATCGCCTGGCGCGGCAGCGAGCAGATGGGCGTCTCGGCGCAGAACAATCGCATCAACGTCGCCATCGCCATCTGGCAGTGGCCGAGCTATTTCGACCCCGCGCAGAAGCTCAAGGGCATTCGCCTCGACGTCGCCGAATGGCGCCGGCCCGATCCGCGCACCGCGCCGTCCAAGTCGAAGGCCGCCGGCCTCTACATGATCTGCACACTGTCCAAGCACGCCGCCGAGGCCAAGGGCTACGCCGACGCCATGATGCTCGATTGGCGCGGCCAAGTGGCGGAAGCCACGGGAGCTAACATCTTCTTCGTCAAGGACGGCAAGATCCATACGCCGACGCCCGACTGCTTCCTCGACGGCATAACCCGCCGCACGGTGATCGGCCTGGCGAAAGACCGCGGTTTCGAATTGATCGAGCGCGCCATCATGCCGGAGGAGCTCGAAGATTTCGAGCAATGCTTCCTCACCGGGACGGCGGCCGAGGTCACGCCTGTCTCGGAGATCGGTCCATACCGATTCGAGGTCGGCGAGATCGCCAAGACGTTGATGAATGACTATTCTGCCGCAGTGCAACCAAAGCATGCCATCGCCGCAGAATAGCGATAGTCACAGCTTTTTTGTGCAGCAGGGGCGGTTTTCGGGCCGCCCTTTTTATTTAAGCTTTCACGCATTTGACTTTCGAACGGTTCGGCGTCTCATGATGGTGTCGGCCCTTGGAGGCAGGCGGCTATGGAGGGACTAGTTACATGGACAGCAATACGATTATTCAGATCGTTGTACAGGTAATTGCCGGCATTATCGGTGGCCAGGCGGTTGGCGCGGCGCTGAAGCAGGCGGCGATGGGCCAGCTTACCAAAATCCTCAGCGGCGCCATCGGCGGCGTTGGCGGTGCAGCCATCCTCGGCAGTCTGCTCGGCGGCGGTGGAGTCGACGCGGCGGCAGCGGCCGGTGGAATCGGCAGCGCGCTCGACCTGAAGAACCTTCTCGGCGGCGTCGGCGGCGGCGCCATCCTGACCGGCATCGTCGGCGCGGTCATGAACGCGATGAAGAAATAACGTCTCTCGCTTCAAGCTTTCAAATGGGCGGTTTCGGCCGCCCATTTTCGTTTCCAGGATATTGTGCCGGCCGCAGTGGACGGCGTTTGCCCGCCTGTCTACATCAGGGCAACCATCGGAGCGGTTCTCACTTTCCCTGGAATTGCTCGAGAAAGGAAAGCCATGGGTCAGCTCAATGCCGGTATCGTGCCGGTCACGCCGTTTCAGCAGAACTGCACCATTTTGTTCGACATGGACGACAAGACGGGCGTCGTCGTCGATCCCGGCGGCGATGTCGACAAGATATTGTCAGTGCTGAAGGACAATGCCATCACCGCCGGCGCGATCTGGATCACGCATGGTCATATCGACCATGCCGGCGGCGCGATGGAACTGAAGGACGCGCTGGGCATCGACATTATCGGCCCGCACGAGGCCGACAAGCCCCTGCTTGCCAGTCTCGAGAACCAGGCCAAGCGTTTTGGCCTGACCGATCCGGTGCGCAATTGCGTGCCCGACCGTTTTCTGACCGAAGGCGAGGTCGTGTCCTTCGGCAGCCATCAGTTCGAGGTGCTGCATTGCCCCGGGCATGCGCCGGGTCATGTCGTCTACTACAACCGAGCGGCCAAACTCGCGCATGTCGGCGACGTGCTGTTTCGCGGCTCGGTCGGGCGCACCGACCTGCCCGGCGGCGATCACGCCGCGCTCATCGCCTCGATCAAGCAAAAGCTTCTGCCGCTCGGCGACGACATCGGTTTCATCTGCGGCCATGGCCCGGGCAGCCGCTTTGGCGACGAGCGGAGGACCAATCCCTTTCTGACCTGACCTTCAAAAAGAAAAGCGCCGCTGGGGGCGGCGCTTTTCCTGGGCAGGGAACCCAGGCGATGTTCGACCGGTCAGTTGGCGACACAGAAATGCTGGGCGCCGTCACTGCCGGTGAAGGTGCCGGTCCGCGAGTTGAAGCTGCGGTAGCGATCCGAGCAATACTCGTACCAGCCGCGGGTCCACGGTTCGGCGTAGCGATCGGCGTAGACGACGCGGGGCTGCTCAACGTAGTAGCGGCGCACCGGCCGGTCGACATAATAGTCGTCACCGTAGGCCGGTTCGTAATAGCGCGGCCCGGGGTTGCTCAGCGCGCTGCCGATCAGGGCGCCGGCCGCAAGGCCGACAACGCCGGCCGCGAGGGCGTCGCCGCCATGGTGACGATGATGGTGCCAGCGCCAGTCGTCGGCATTGGCCGCTGAGAAGGTGGCCAAGGTGGTCGCGGCAATGCCAACGCTCAGGATGGAAGTCTTGAGAAAACGGTTCATTTTCGGTCTCCTTCGCGCCGGCCCGCGCATTTTCAGGGGATACGGACCGGCTTTAGCAAAAGTTAATAGAAGACCGTGGCTGAACGGAGGCTGAACGGAATCGGGAAAAACGATTTTTTCGTGGCTTGGCGATTTCGAGGCTTGGGCACAACCCGATGCCGGGCGGGAGCGGTCCCGCCTCAAATAGCCTCCGTCGGGTCTGTCGTGAGCCGGCCTAAAGCGCGTCACAATCTTTCAGAGGCGCTCCATGCGCTTTAGGTTCTTGATTTGGCGCATGTCTTTATCCCGAAACCGGTTCCCACTTTCGGGAGACATGCTTTAGCCGATCGACAGATTGACGGCCTTCGGACCCTTGCCGCGCTTGTCCGGCTCGGTGTCGAATGTCACTTTCTGCCCATCCTCAAGACCGGGAAGGCCCGACGCCTGCACGGCCGAAATGTGGACGAAGACATCCTTCGCGCCATCATCGGGCGTGATGAAACCGAAGCCCTTGGCATGGTTGAAGAATTTGACGGTGCCGGTCTGCGGCATGGGAAACTCCTTTGATCCCATCAAGTCAAGTTTCGGGCCGGCAAACTGCCCGAGAGGAAATTTGTCCTTTATTTTAGCGCTATCGGCAAGAGAAAGTTTTCGCCTGCCGATCCAAGCATTTGCGCGCAAAAAAGGCGCGACCGTTTCGGCCGCGCCTTCGCAATTTCAGGCCTGTCCAGAAGCCGGTTCATGACCCTGCCGCACCGTTGCGTCCGCAAGGATAGGCCGGTCTGGCGATCAGGCGGCGCGCAGGTTGACCGCCTTCGGGCCTTTGCCCATGCGGTCCGGCTCGACGTCGAAGGTGACCTTCTGGCCGTCGACCAACGTGCGCAGGCCGGAAGCCTCGATCGCCGAGATGTGGACGAACACGTCCTTGGCGCCGCCATCCGGCGTGATGAAGCCGAAGCCTTTGGTGGCATTGAAGAACTTTACGGTACCGGTCTGGGCCATTGGGGAAAACTCCTTCACCCGTGTCAGTCTTGTGGTTCGCCCGCTGCCTCGCGCCTCAGGCAAATCCCGGTGGTTGCTTCGGCGGTCATGCATTCGCGCATGGTCAAACCCCCCGCCGAAAAACGGGGCTGTCAGAGATTCACACTTATCGGGGAAAGGTCGTCCAAAACGTTCCGCTCTCCGGGTCGCAAATGCCCGAACGTGATTTTTATTACACGGAAACGTGATGGTTGCAAGACGACGCTCGCGGGCGGCCTGGGCGCGTCCAACGCTGCGGCTTCGATAGAACCCGTGCCACCACCGGTCATCGGCCAGAAGCGGGCCAAGCATAGGCCAGAATGAAGGTGGCGAGGACGGGTTCCGCGGCTCCACAAACGACGGTTGCGTTTACCGCGCAGGATGCGAGGATGCCGCGAGCCGGCATCATACGCCGGGGTGGAGGAGGGGTATATGCGGTTTCTTGCGGTGTCACGGCAGAGCGTTGTCGTTTTCATGCTGTCGGCGCTGCTGGCAGCCTGCACCGTCGTCGTCGACGATGGCCCGCGCCCGCGGCCGCCCCGGCCGCATCCGCAGTTCTGCACCATGCAGTCCCAACCGGTCTGTGCTCGGCGCGGTGGCGACCGGCAGACCTTTGCCAATGCGTGCCTGGCCGAAAGGGAAGGCTACCGCATCATGCGAGAGGGTGCTTGCCGCGACGGCGGCGGTGGTGGTGGCGAACAAGCCTTCTGCACGCGCGAATACGCGCCGGTCTGCGCGAGGCGCCACGGGCAAATGCGGACCTTCCCGAACGCATGCGAGGCCCGTGCGGCGGACTATCGCATCGTCGGCGACGGGCCCTGCTGAGAAGACCGCGGAGTCCATCCCCTCAATGGCCACCGCGACGCGCGCTGACGCTTTGTCTTGAATCTCTTGTCCGCATGGCTTAGGTCCGGCGGACCAACAAACACGGCAGGTTTCCCATTAACAAAGATCGCAGAAGAGCGGCAAACGCCGGTGGCAGGCCAGGTGGCGCGGTGAACCCGCTCGATCCTTATGTGCAAAAGGCGCTGCAACTGCACCAGGCGGGCCGGCGGCAAGAGGCCGAGGCGCTCTACCGGCAGGTTCTGGGGCAGCAGCCGAACCATGCCGCTGCGCTGCATTTCCTCGGGCTGCTGCTGCACCAGACCGGCAGGAGCGAGGAAGGGCTCGATCTCATCGAGCAGTCGGTGACGCTGCAGCCCGAGAATGCCGACTTCCTCAACAATATGGGCACGGTCATGCGCGACCTCGGGCGCGTCGCCGCCGCGGTCGATTTCTTCCGCGGCGCCGTGGATATCCGGCCGGACCAGCTGGCCGCGCGCGACAATCTCGGTTCGTCGCTGAAGCAACTCGGCCAGTTCGACGCGGCCGAGGAGATCTACCGCGGCACCATCAGCCGCAACCCGTTCCATGTCCGCGCACGCATCGGCCTTGCCGAGACGATGCAGGAGGCCGGGCGGCTGGACGAGGCGATCAAGCTGTTCAGCGAGGCGCTGTCGATCCGGCCGAAGGACGCTGAGCTTCTCTACGGGCTGGGCGTCGCGATGATGGAGAAGGGCAAGCTCGACGAGGCGGCCGACCGCGCCCGCCAGGCGCTGGCGATCGCCCCGAACATGGCTAAGGCCTGGCTGCTGCTCACGCAGGTCAAACGCCAGACCGAGCGCGACAAGGAGCTTGCCGGCATGGAGGCCGAGCATGCCAAGGCACCGCAAGGCAGCCTCGCGCGCATGCAGCTCTCCTTCGGACTGGGCAAGGTCAATGACGACCTCAAGGATTATGGCCGCGCCTTCGACTATTTCGCCGAGGGCAATGCCATCCGCCGCAGCGTGATCGACTACGATCCAACGCGCACGCGCGGTGAATTCGAGGCGATGAAGGCGGCCTTCGACACAGCCTTCTTCGAGAAGCATAAGCCAAGCGGCATTTCCGACGACACGCCGATCTTCGTCGTCGGCATGCCTCGTTCCGGCACCACGCTGGTCGAGCAGATCATCGCCAGCCATCCGCAGGTTTTCGGTGCGGGCGAGTTGAACATCCTCAAGACGGCCGTCGGCAAGCAATTTCCGATGAGCATGCCGGGCGGCTTCCCCGCCGGGATCGCCGAAATGCCCGACAACGCCTTCGCCGAAGCCGGCCAGGCCTATCTCGACATGCTGCATACCCGCTATCCGGGCTATCGCCATATCACCGACAAGATGCCGGGCAACTTCCTTCTGGTCGGCTTCCTGCACATGATGCTGCCGAAGGCCAAGATCGTCCATTGCGCGCGTGATGCGGCGGCCACGTGCCTGTCGATCTTCAAGGTGCATTTCCGCGGCGACAGCCACCGCTACGGCTACGACCTCGGCGAGCTGGCCGATTTCCATAACCTCTACACCGACATCATGGCGCATTGGCACAAGGTGCTGCCGGGCGTCGTGCATGATGTGCGCTATGAGGATTTCGTCACCGACCAGGAAGGGCAGACACGGGCGCTGATGGCGTATCTCGGCCTGCCCTGGGACGACAAGGTGCTGTCATTCCACGAGACGGACCGGCCGGTGCGCACCGCTTCAGCCGCGCAGGTGCGCCAGCCGATGTATCAGGGCTCCGTCGATCTGTGGACGCGTTATGGGGAGCGGCTGAAGCCGCTGCTTGATCGGCTGAACTAGCACACGCGTCAGCGATTGGCCGAAGCGCCCGAACTTTGTCATCCACGGGCGGAGCGGGAGCGAAGCGGACGCGCAGACCCGAGGATCCATTCCGTGAGCTCGCGCGAAGGTTAAAGGTGGCGCAGAACAGAGGTCGTTCTGCATCGCTGCAAAGCTCATAGGTAACGGAATGGATCCTCGGGTCTGCGCCGCGTCGCTTCGCTCCTTGCTCCGCCCGTGGATGACGACCTGACGAGCGTCTCGGCCAATCGCAAAGGATTGCGATCAGCCGACACTGGCGTTCCGTCGCTCCTCAAAGCTCGATGAAAGGCTGGAAGCCGCCGAAGATCATGCGCTTGCCGTCGAACGGCATGGCAGACCAGTCCATCTTGAGACGCTCATCGGCCATCACCTTGGCCATGACCGCGTCGCGACTCTGCCTGGATTCGTAGACGACCCAGGAGAAGATGACGACCTCGTCGTCCTTCGCCTGGACGGCGCGCGGGAACGAAGTCAGCTCGCCATAGGGCACATCGTCGCCGACGCATTCGACGTAGGCGAGCGCGCCGTGCTCCATCCAGACGTTGCCGGCGTTCTCAGCCATTTTCTTGTACGCATCGAGATTTGCCTTCGGCACGGCAAGCACGGAACCATCGACATAGGACATGGTGAACTCCTCTTTGTGGCGTCTCTTTCTCCCTGTGGGAGAAGGTGGATCGGCGCGCAGCGCCGAGACGGATGAGGGGTGCGCCAGTTCGGCGCCGCTTACCCCTCACCTGGATTGCCACCATTGCGAAGGGCAAATCGGGGCAATCCGACCTCTCCCAGGGGGAGAGGTGGGCGGGCTCACTTCACCGGCGCATTCATCGCCCAGGCGACGCCGAAGGGGTCTTTCACCTGGCCCCAGCGGTCGCCCCAGAACATCACCTGCAGCGGCGTGACGACCTCGCAGCCGGCATCCACCGCGCGCTTCCACCAGGCATCGATATCGTCGCTGCCGAGATGAAGCTGCAGCGTATAACCCTGCGCCGCTCGGTGCGGATGGCCGTGTTCGGGATAGGCATCGCCCAGCATCAGCGTCGAGCCGTTGACGTAGAGATGGATGTGCATGGTGCGGCCCTTGTCGTCCGGCGGATAGGCGAACACTTCCTCGGCGCCGAAGGCCTTCTTGTAGAATTCGGCGGCCTTGATGGCGCCGTCGACCTGCAGGTAGGGGGTCAATCCGCCAAGGACCTTGGCGCGGGGCGGGGTCTGGTCGTTCATTCTCGTGTTCCTCTTCACGGGTTTGATCTGGCTCGCGACTTGGGGCATTTCTACGCAATTCCGAACGGAAAACAGGTTCACAGTTTTCCTGGAATTGTTCCGAGGACGGATGAGGCGGTGGTGATCCTACATACCTGACGAAAAATTTTTAAGGGCCGGTCCCCGACAGCCCGGACAATCGGCGGGACCGGGAAAGATTGGCATTCAAAGCATCGTTTTATATGACCTTCGCCGAGAAGGTTGCGGCGTGGCGGCTTTCGCGCGTTTCGAAAATCTCTGGAAAGCCGATGTCCTTGCGCAGTTCGGCCGGCAACGAAAGCAGGATGCGCTCGCTGCGGTGACGGGCGCGCGCCTGGGCATACCGCTTGGCAAGACGGCCGATGGATGACAGTACCGACATGATGTCTCTCCCTGGTTGATGCCGGCATCATCGTGTCGGCATTCCAAGGACGAGGCGGCAATCGACGATCCGACAGATCGTGGAGATTTTTTTCAGAACACCGACGCCGCCAACGCCGTGTCGTAATATTCCACCATCTCGATGATCTCGCCGTCGCGCACCGTCCAGAAATTAGCGGTGCGCATGATGAACTCCTCGCCGGTGGCGCGGCGCGTCATGTGGATCTCGACCTGCGCGGCGACCTTGTCGCCGCCGTCGATGATCTCGACCGGAACAAAGTGCCGGTACTCGAAGTCGTCGTCGAGCACCAGGAGCCTGGCGAGGAATTCCTGCTTGCCGTGCGCGGTGCCGGCGTGCCGCGATTGCCGGGGATCGGCAATCCAGCGGAACACGACATCCTCGGAGCATCGCGCGAGGGCGCCCTCGATATCGCGCTCCGCATAGGCCTGGTAAAGATTGCTGACGATGTCCACTGCACGCATGGCCCGTTCCCTCCATGGCTAAAGCGCGTCGCGATCTTTCAGATTCGCTCCATGCGCTTTAGGGTCTTGATTTATGCATGTCTTTATCCCGAAACCGGTTCCCACTTTCGGGAGACATGCTTTAAGCAACTCAACATGCTCCTTTTTTAGCGAGTGGAAAAGTATTGCCGGGCCGGCAGCACTTTGAATGCCAGCCCGGCTGATGCACCGTCTCTCAACTGGGCATTTCAGCGACCGAGCGGAAGAACGCCTCCGGATCGTCGACTTCGGTCAGCCGCCGCTTGTCGATCAGCCAGAAACGGTTGCCGACGGCTCGGATGAAGGAGCGGTCATGCGAGGCAAGCAGGCAGCTTGCCTGATGCTTCAGCAATTCGTCCTCCAATGCTTCCTGGCCGTCGATGTCGAGATGATTGGTCGGCTCGTCGAGCAGACAGAAATTGGGATGGATGAGCCTGAGCACCAGCATCATCAGCCTCGATCTCTGTCCGCCGGACAGAGCGCCGATCTTCCTCTCCTGCATCTCGATGGCGACGCCGACGCCGGCGAGCAGCGAGCGGACGCGCTGCTCGCCAAGCTCGAAGCGGCGCGAGACCATCGCCAGCGGTGTGTCGTCGCCATCGATGCCCGACAGCGCCTGATCGCTGTAACCGAGCACGGTCGATGGCGTCACCTTGACATTTGCAACTGACGCCGGCTCGGCGACGGCGTCGCGGATCATCGCGATGAAGCGCGTCTTGCCCACGCCGTTGCGGCCAAGCAGCACGATGCGATCGCCTTGGCAGATGTGGCGCTTGCCGGTCCTGAACAGCAGCATGCCGTCAGGGGTTTCGACCGCCGCGTCCTCCAGCGTGATCAGCACTTTGGCGTGGGTGCCGCGGTTCGCCAGCTTGATTGCGCCGGCCGAGCGCTCGCGATGCGCTTGTATGGCGGCATCCTCCAGCTTCTCGGCCCGTTCCTTGAGCTGCTTGGTCTTCACCGTCAAAAGGTCGCTGCCGGAATTGATGCCAATATTGTTCAACTTGGCGGCCTGCTTCCGCAGCTGCTGGGCGATCTTCATGTCGCGCTCGAACTTGCGCGCCGTCGAGGCGTCGAGCTCGTCGAGCGCCTGCCGGGCACGGGAATAGGGCAGCGCGAACACCGCCGACTCTTCCGGGCGCAGGAAAAGCGTTCGGTTGGTGGTGGCGTCGAGGAAGGCGCGGTCGTGGCTGGCGATGATGACCGGCACGTCGCGCAGCAGCGTGTTGAGCCATGTCTCGAGCTGGCTGATCCTGGCGAGGTCGAGATGATTGGTCGGCTCGTCGAGCAGGAGCACGTCCGGATCGGTGACCAAGACGCGGGCGATCAGCGCCAGCCGCTGCCAGCCGCCGCTCAGCGCGCGCATCGGCCGGCCGCGCATTTCTTCAGGCACGTCGAGTGAATCCAGCACCACGTCGACGCGCCATAGTTCGCTCTCACGCTGTTCGCGCGGCAGGGCATCGGCGACGACGTCATGGAAGCTGCGGCCGAGCAGCGCGTCGGGAACGGATTGCCCGACATGGCCGACGCGCAGGCCGCGCGACCTTGCTATGTCGCCGGCGGTGGGTTCGAACGCACCGGCCAGGCATTTGAGAAGTGTGGATTTGCCACGGCCATTGGCCGCGACGATGCCGAGCCGGTCGCCGGCGCCGATGATGAGGTCGAGGTTGGAGAAGAGCGGCGCACTCATGGTGACGCCGAGGGATTTGAGGCTGATCAGGGCCATGTCGATTTCTCTGGTCTGCCCGGAGGAACTCGGGCTGTGATGCACTTTGACGGTGCGCCGGCGGGCCATCAGGCCAGGTTCAGCGGCACCACGAAGGGCAGACCAAAAATCGAAGCGGGAAAACCCGGACCGTCCTGGTCAGCCCTGCAAGCAAGCTCGCAGGGCACAGACAGGGCCGCGCTGACGGTGGCGATAAAAATGCACGCAGCCCTCCTTGCTGGACGTTCGAATTGGAGATTGGGTACACCGGGGGAGGTGCGGAGGCAAGTGGTCCGCTCGAGCGGCGCCGGTGGAGCGCTTGCCTTCTCCCCCAACGGGCCTGTTGCGCAGTTAGCGAGGACAGGCTCGCGGAGCGATTTGGTCGCGAGGTCTCGCTCCGTTTTGGCTTTTGG